>JBDSNC010000128.1:0-7488 GCA_039915545.1 Luteolibacter sp. | reverse complement strand
CCGGCGGTGAGCGCGGTGGCGGCGCGGATGGGCGGATTGAAAACACCGCATCCGGCGAAGGCGCGGGTGCTGGAGATAGGCTGCTGTTCGGGGCAAAACCTGATTCCGCTGGCGATGCGCTGGCCGGATAGTGAGTTCACCGGCATCGATCTGGCGGAAACCTCGATCCGGGAAGCGAGCGCCCGCGCCGCAGCGGCCGGGGTTTCCAACGTGAGATTCGAGATCGTGGACCTGCGGGACTATCAGCCGGACGGGCCGTTTGATTTCATCATCGCGCACGGGTTTTTCTCATGGGTTCCGGACGAGGTGAAGGCGGCGCTGCTGGTGTTCTGCCGGAAAAATCTGAGTCCGTCCGGTATCGCGACGATCAGTTTCAATCTCGAATGCGGCTGGGCGGCGCGGTATCCGGTGATTCAGAAAGTCCGCGCGATCCAGCAGGCGAGGGGAGGCGATGTTTTGTCGGCATTGGAGATCCTGCGTTTCGTGACGGAGCCGGACTCGCCCGAGATGGCGGTCATCGACGACATGTTTGCCAAGGGCGCGGCGATTCTGGCGTTCGATGATTTCGGGCCGGTGAACGATCCGTGGCCGCTCGACCGGTTCGCGCAAGCGGCGGCGAACGCTGGACTGCGATGGCTTGGTGAAACGGATCCGTCGGAGAACATTCCATCGGTTCTCAGCGACGAAGTGGTGGATGAACTGGCGGAGGCGATCAAGGACCCGCTCGCGTTTCAAATGGCCGCGGACGCCGCTGCCGGACGGACATTCCGCTCCGGCGTTCTGTGTCGGAATGACGTGCTGCTAGAGGAACCCATCAGTATGGGAATGGTGCTTGAATTTTCGGTCAGGGCGGGCACGGAGCCAAAGGACCCGGACGCGTTGGAAATCTGGCGGACGATCGCTTCGTTCGCGCCGGCGTGCGTGCCGCTGCGGGAGGTGATGCAAGTCCTGCCGGAGCGTGATCTGCGGGAGTTCACGGGCCTGGTTTTCGATGGCATGATGAATGGTTGGATCCTGCCAAGGATCGAGCCGGTGAAATACGATCCACAGCCTGCCGCGTCTCCCCGGTTGGATCCCTTCCGTCTGCTCTGCGCGCGCGAGCGGCTGCCGCTGGTGGATTCGTGGCACAAGCCCTGCCTTTTTCCCGAAAAACACTACACCGTGCTCGTCGCGATGGACGGCACGCGAAGTCTTGCGGAGCTTGCCGCGTTTTCAAAACAACAGTGCCCGGAACTGGCCTTCGAACCGTGGCTCCGGCACCTCACAGGGCGCGGGATGTTTTCCTAGCGGAAAATCACTTGCTGCCGCTGACGTGATGATTGCAGCAGCTTCCGTCAGGGCGCATGTTTTCAGGCAGGCACTTGCAGGATTGCTTCATCGTCATCGGATCGATCGGAGTGACGGTGCGGCAGGAGCTGGCGGACAGGGCCAGGGCGACGATTGGGAACAGCAGTAGGGATTTCATCGGATCAGGTGGGTGTGATGCAGTCCTACCAAAGCGGAGGGGCAAACTCCAGAAATCTCTTTGCCTTGGATCCGCCGCGACGGCAGCGGGAAATTCAGCGGAAGAGGAAATACGTGGCGAGGGAGAACGTGCCGAACCACACGGCGCAGACGTGGGCGACGCCGAACGAACGCGCTCCGGGTGTTTCCGCCGGATCATCGGGGTGGGGGCCGAAGAGCACGGCGTAACGGGCGACGAGCCAGCAGCCGAAGAACGCCCACGCGAGGATGAAGAGAAACAGGAAGGATTTGAGAATCATGTGGGTGCGGGTTGGAATGAAGTGCGGCCGGGGTTCTCCCCTGCCGACGCCCGATGCTAGCCCAGTACCTGCTTTCGCGACAGATACAGCACGCCGGGTTTTCCCGTATCATGAGGAGTACAGATTTTCCTGAATGTGCGTGTTCATGTAAATTGTCATTGGTCTTCCCGCGGAATCCGGCGATGCTGGGTGTATGAAGGCGACGGCACCGATGTATCAGGAACTCGCTGCGAAACTTGCCCGGCTGATCCGTTCCGGAACGTTCGCTCCCGGCGACCGCCTGCCATCGGTGAGGCAGGCGAGTCGCGAGCATCAGGTGAGCATCACGACGGTGATGGAAGCCTACCGCTCGCTGGAGGAGCAGGGCGTGATAGAAGCGCGGCCGCGGTCGGGCTATTACGTGCCGCCGCCGGTACCGGACCCGGCCCGCATGCCGCTGGCCGCGAAGCATTCGCCGCGGCCCATCCGGATCGAACCGTCTGCGATTTTCGAGTCGGTGATGGATCTGGCAGAAAATCGCCGGGTCGTGCCGTTCGCCGCCGCTGCTCCAGATGAGTCGATCATCCCTTCGGCGAAGCTGGCGACCATCACCCACGCCGTGATGCGGAAACACAAGGCAGACGCGCTCCGTTACACCCCGCCGATGGGACGCAGGGAGCTGCGCCTCGCGCTTTCCCGGAGATTGTTAGTGGCGGGTATCAAGGCGACGCCGGAGGACATCATCACCACTCACGGTGCGACGGAGGCGCTGGCGCTCGCCTTGAGAGCCGCGACGAACCGCGGCGATCTGGTGGCGGTGGAAACACCGACATATTTCGGCATCCTGCACCTGATGCGGGATCTCGGGCTGCGCGCCATCGAGATTCCCGTTTGTCCGCATCGCGGCATGTTGATGGACGCACTGGAAAAAGCATTGGCCCGGCACCGGATCACGGCGTGTGTGGTGCAGCCGAATTTCCACAATCCGCTAGGAAGCGTGATGGCACCCGATGACAAGAAACGCCTGGCGAAACTCTCGGAAGTCCACGGCTTCACGATCATCGAGGATGATGTTTACGGGGAGCTTTCGCACGATGGCAGCAGGCCGTCGTCGATCGCGTTGCACGGCGGCAATGTCATCCACTGCGGATCGGTTTCCAAAACACTCGCGCCCGGACTGCGTGTCGGCTGGCTGGTGCCGGGCGAACACCATGCTGCGGTGAAAAGCCTGAAACTGCTGCAAAGCCCGTGGAACACGACTCTATCGGAACTCACCGTCGCCGGGTTTCTCGATGCAGGCGGCTACGACCGCCACCTGCGGCGCATCCGCGGGCTCTACGCGCTGCAATGCGCCCGCACGCGGCAGGCGGTGGTGAAATATTTCCCGGCGAGCTGCCGGGTGAACCAACCCGCGGGCGGCTTCGTGCTGTGGGTGGAAATGCCGGTTGGTTTCGATTCCGAGGCATTCACGGTCGATGCGGTGGCGAGGGGCATCAGCCTCGTGCCGGGCACCTTGTTTTCTCCAACAGGAGGTTTGCGGAACTGCTTCCGACTGAGCTGCGGCTTCGCATTCGGGCCGCACACCTTGGATGCCATCGCGACGCTCGGAGAACTGGCCTCACGCCGCTGAAGATATCGGCCCGTCAGCAGGCGGGATTCAGGCCATCGGCTGCACGTTCGGGACCGACGGGCCTTCGGCCTGCTTGAAGTGGGTCTTCGCGCGGGCCATGAACGTGCCGAGGCAGAGATCGGCGACGGGCAGGACCACGTTGAAATTCTTGTGCATGTAGCGGTGGTGCAGGAGGTGATGGCCGTTCAGACGGCGGAACCACCAGGGTTTTTCCACGCGGCGGGCTTTCGGCAGATGCATGCACCAATGGATGTATTCGTAAAAGCAGTAGTAGGAGGTGAAGGCGAGCGCGCCACCGACCACGAAGGCCCATTGGCCGGTCAACCAGGAAAGCAGGGCGAACGGAATCGCGCCGATCAGCACCAGCACCGGGCCGTTCCACCACGCCATCGGGATGGTTTCCTTGTCCTTTTCATCGATCAGGTGATAGGTCTTGTCCGCCTTGAAGGTCCCGTGATGGACGATGGCGTGGGCTTGGAACGCATAGCGGAAACTGCCTACCGGGCGGTGCATCACGTATTTGTGAAGCGTCCATTCGAAGAAAGAGGCGAAAATGATGCCGACTGCAAGGCCGGCGAGGCACCAAAGGATGAAGAACAAAAGCATGGAATTTGTGGAGGAAAGGTTTCTAGGACCAAGGACGGCTATAGCGGCGCGGTGGGACTGACAAGCCCGATTGTCAGACGGTTTGGCCAGCAAGCGGACGGAAGATCCCATCCGTTCCTTGTGAACCGGCCATTGCGGTGGAAAACTCCCGCTGCCAAGCCTATGGAGAAACGCCTATGCCATTGATCGGGAATTCCAACTACCTGGGGCCGTCGTGGCTGCGCGGCGGACACGCACAGACCATTTTTCCCGCGCTTTTCAGGAAAAGCCCGCGCGTCACGAGCCAGCGCGAGCGTCTCGAACTCCCCGACGGCGATTTCCTCGACCTGGAATGGGCTGATCAGGGCAGGGAGCGGCTGGCGATTCTTTCCCACGGATTGGAGGCCCATTGTGGCACGGAATACATCCAGGGCATGGCCGCCGCGCTGGTGAAAAACGGCTGGGATGTGCTCGTTTGGAATTTCCGCGGCTGCGGCGACGAGCCGAACCGCCTGCTGCGCATGTATCACAGCGGAGCGACAGAGGATCTCGATGCGGTGGTTTCCCATGCGCTGTCCCGTCATCCTGCTACGAAAATTGATCTGATCGGTTTCAGCCTCGGCGGAAATCTCACGCTGAAATACCTCGGGGAAAATCCTTCCGCGCTCTCCCCCCGTCTGCACCGGGCGGTGGCGTTTTCCACGCCCTGCGATCTGGCGTGCTCGTCGCGCACGCTCTCGAAGTTTTCCAACAAGATCTACATGGAGCGTTTCCTCATCAACATGCGCTCGAAGATCCGCGCGAAAAAACGCCTGTTTCCCGAAAAACTCGATCTCCGCGGACTGAATCTCATCCGCACGTTCCAGCAATTCGACGACCGCTTCACCGCCCCGATCCACGGTTTCCGCGACGCTGCGGACTATTGGAAACTCAACAGCTCGCGGCAGTTTCTACCCGGCATCACGATTCCCACCCTACTGGTGAACGCGGTGAACGATCCGTTTCTCGGCCCGGGCTGTTATCCCTACGAGGAAGCGGCGGCGAGCGATGTGTTTCACTTCGAAGCGCCGGAGGAAGGCGGGCACGTCGGATTTTCACCGGTCACCGGGGCGGGGGAGTATTGGTCGGAGCGCCGGGCTGTCGCGTTTTTGAACGAGAGCTGGCGAGGGCCCAAGCGGATCTCTTGACGGAGGATGGTATCCAATAGGGAGGGGGGGCCTTATTGAGGGCGGCCGGCCTTTTCCGGGCAGGTTGTGGCGTCGATGTTGGCGAATCGTGAAGTGAGGAGGTTTTGGACATCCTCCGGCGTTGGCGCGGCGAGGGCCTCGCTGGCGACACGCTGCCAATCTTCAACCGTCAATTGCCGGATGGCTTGGCGGACACCGTCCACAAGAAACGGATTCATGCTCAACTCCCTGACTCCCATGCCGACTAGCAGGCAAGCAACGGCGGGATCGCCTGCCGCCTCACCGCAGACGGCCAGGGGCACACCCTGCTTGCGGGTGGTCCGGATGATCTGGTCCATCGCCTTCAAGACGGATGGATGGAGAAAGGACTGAAACGCCGAGTGACCTTGCGTGCCGCGGTCCATGGCCAGGATGGAGTGGGCGAGATCATTGGTGCCGACGCAGGCGAAATCGGAGATGGCGAGAATCCCCGGCAGATCAAACACGGCGGCGGGAGTCTCGATCATGGCGCCTATCAGGGGACGGATGCCGGGTTCGGTCTGGATCAGTTCGTCCACCAGGTTTCTCGCCTCCGTCATGTCGGCCACGCCCATGACCATGGGAAACATGAGCTTCACATTCCCCCGATGCGCGGCCCGGAGAATCGCCAGGATCTGGGTGCGGAACAGGTTTTTTTCGGCCAGCGAATACGCCAGCCCACGCATTCCCGCGCGCATGGCCGGATCGTTAGTCATGCGGATGAAACGCGGGATCTTGTCGCCACCGAGATCCATCGTGCGGATGACGACCGGCATGGGATGGAACAAGGCGGCCACCTCGGTATAGGCAGCGGCTTGGGTTTCCAAATCCGGTGCGGTATCAGCATCGAGAAACAGGAATTCGGACCGGAACAAACCGATCCCCTCCAAGCCGTGCTCCATGACCATCCGCGCCTCGTCCGGGCGGCCGATGTTTCCGTGCAGCCGGATTTCCACGCCATCTTTCGTGACACAACCCGTGACCGGGTCTTTCGTGGCGGGAATGCGTGCTGTGGCGGATTTTCCCTTGTCGGCGAAGCGTGCCGATTGCGATAGAGTGGGGGCCACGGTGACCGTTCCCATGTCGGCATCCACCAGCAGACGGTCGCCGGAGGCGAGCAGCGTCGCGGCATCTTGGATATCGCAAATGGCAGGAATGCGCCTGACGCGGGCCAGGATCGCGACATGCGATGCCGGCCCGGTCTTTTCGGTGACGATGGCGGCCACGTTGAAAGGATCCATCTGCAACGCGTCGGATAGAAGCAGGTCCTCCGCGACCACAATCGACCCGGGCGGGAGACATGCCAACCGGTGCGGCATGGCGGCCCCGGACCGCCTGAGATTGCCCATCACCTGATGGCCGATGTCACGGACGTCGGCGGCGCGCTGCCGCATGAATTCCTGTTTCAATCCTTGAAGCCGCGAGACCATGTCCTGGATTTCCGCATCCACCGCGTGCTCGGCCCGTAGTAATTCTTCCGTCACGCGTCGTTGGCACTTCCGCGAGAACGAGGGGTCGCCAAGAAGAGTGAGGTGCACGTCGAGCAGGGCGCATTCGTCGTGGGCTCCGTCGCGTTCAAACTGGTCGCGGATCTTGTGCAAATCGCGGATGGATGCGGCTACTGCCTGATCGAAGCGGTCAGTCTCGGAATTCGCCTCCTCCCGTTTGATGTTCGGATTTCCAAGTGCGGCATCGTGTTCCGAAAAGTGGATCACGGCCACGCCGTCGGCCAATCCGGATGAAATTCCACGGCCCTTCAGGGTGGTTCCCACCAACCGTGTGAAGGCGCGGAGATGCTGCATTTCCTCCTCCTTTGTCGTGAGAGAGACCTCCATTTGTCGGGACTGCCCCCCCTGCCTGCCCATCAAATACACGTAAAGCAACATGGCAAACACCTCGATCGCCGCATTCGCAACCTCAACGCGGGAGCGTTCCGGCGACTGCCAGAGAAACTCAAAAGAAACCCTCACCATCGGCAGCAGAATGGCCATCGAGTAGGCCTGGCCTTCTTTTCCCATCCATGCCGCGAGGCCGATGGGCAGCACATACACGAGCGGAAAACGGATCTCCCGTCCCGTGGAAAAGTCCACGAGCAACGTCGCAAATGCGAGGATCATGCAGACGATGGAGGGGTTCGTTCTGATGAACTGCTTCACATGTGGGGAAGCGGATGTGATGCGAGCCATTCTTCGTTACTGTGAAGCGAGGGGCTGGCGGGTGTTCGTCTTTAAATGTAAGCGGTCAACAGAACCCCACTATGCGGCGGGGCTGGGTTGGGCATAGGATGGGACGCTATGTCATCCATCATCGAGCAACCCACAGGAAC
>JBDSNC010000125.1:0-30612 GCA_039915545.1 Luteolibacter sp. | reverse complement strand
TCCGGGATTCGCCTTCATGTCGATGATGGCATCGGTTCAGTACCAGAACGGAAACGGGTCGCTACTGTTGCCCATCCTTGGTGGGCTCCTTGGTATTCTGATTCATTTGGCGGCAGGGGTAGCGGGTTTCATCGCCATCATCAATAAAGGTGCGAAGGGGCAGGCATGGACCGGACTCGTGCTAAACGGGCTGGCCGTCCTGGTCACCGGAATAACGGTCTTGCTTGCATCCATGTCATGAAAATAACACCATGATCCGGTTTCCTTTCAAGATGTGGAGCATGAACGCGAGCAAACCCCTCCCCGAATCGCCGCTGCCATGACCTCACTAAATGAAAGTGCGGCACCGTTCCAACAGGATCGCGGTCAATCGGATTTGTCGGCGGTGGGCGGCCTGACATCCCTTTTCCATTTAGGCAGCTTTGCGGGGATCAATTCGGCGACCGGCACCCGCAACGCATTTGCCAACATCACCATCTCAAGATCCGAAACACCCCGAAGCCCGGTTTCGATGTGGGATACCGTGGACCGCCCAATTTCAAACCCCCGCAACGTGCAACGGGCCGCCAGATCGTCTTGCGTAAGCCCTCCAAGCTTCCGAAGCCGACAAACCTGTTTGCCAACGATGTTGCGGACGTTCCCTTCGAGCATTGTTAAGCTTGCTTATCGGAAGCAAAACAGGGCAGGGCTTCTCTGGTGGTACGGTAGCAGACTGTTTTTGGTTGCGAATCTGCCGGAAGCCATCACCCTTCGAATCGTAATGCCCTTAACGGCCTCAAATTCCACAGCCAAGGAACCGGCAACTCTTCGGCGGCCATCTCAGGAATTCCCGAACGGGGCTTCTTCTGATTTTCTGGGAGCAAACCGAGTCCACTACCCCTGTCACATCAAAGCCACTTCAGAGTTCTTGACCCCAGCCAGATGATTCCTACCCTTCAAACACTGTGAAAACGTCAATCTCCACCTTTTTCTCAATCGCCCTTCTCGCGACATTTCCAGCGGTTGCCCAAGAGGCTGCGGAAGCGGATCAAGCAACTGCCCAACCTGTTGACGCGGTCATTGAGGCGGAAGTGAATCCCAGTCCGCCGGATGACATTGACGGTGCCACTCTGGGCAAACGCACCTTCATCCCTCACGCATTAGAAGTGAAACCCTTCACTCCGCCGCCGCCACCGGTGGTGAAACGCCTGCCAGCTGTCCCCATCGAAGCTGCCATCACCCACCTTTCCAAGAACAGCCGAACGCTCACCCTCCAGCGCGGTGAAGCCTCGACCGAACCGGACCTCCCGCCACCACCACCCGCGCCGCCCTACGTCGAGCCACGCGACCCCACCCCGGAGGAAATCGCACAACGCATCTGGCAACACCGCCACAATTTCAACCTTGGAGCGACCATTTATGACCACAAAATCAGCGTGGTTAACTGGACCGACCAGGAATCCCTCGTTCACTATGAAGCCGTTTGCGGCTTCGATATTGGCTTGTTAGCCGGAATCGGGGGCTTCGTTCACAACGGCGAGAATTACAGTTTTTTTCTGATGCATTCGGATTTCGACACCACATGGGAACGCCGCCTTACCAAGCGTTGGCAACTTGAAGTTCCTGAGGTGGCCCCCGGTGAAATCCTCATCACTCAGGGTGATGTGAAGGACGCAATCGCCACCGCGCCCATGACAGTCATCAAGGAAATCATCGCTGCGGAAACACCTCGCCTACTTACCTATCAGGCCGAAAGAAAAACTTATTTCGCAGCCTCCGCCGCATGGGACGCCGCGCACCCTCCTATTCCTCGCGACGAAACCTTCATTCTCCGCCCCCATCGTGGTAGCCACTACCTGTCCGACACCAAGTCAATCAAACCTACCCGAAAATGAAATTTCCCCTGCACCGCATCCCGTTGTTTTTGCTATGCGCCGCATTCGCCTCGGCGGA
This sequence comes from Luteolibacter sp., assembly GCA_039915545.1. Lineage (GTDB taxonomy): Bacteria > Verrucomicrobiota > Verrucomicrobiia > Verrucomicrobiales > Akkermansiaceae > Luteolibacter. Next base: position 28,680 of record JBDSNC010000125.1, on the reverse strand, counting down.
GCCGCCGGGCATCGACCAATCACTGGAGTTCGTCGTTCCTCCCACCGGGGCAAAGTTCATCCGCTGGCATGGCAAACTGGGGCGCACCTATTTCCCAATGGTGTCCGATCCCGCCGATCATCTCAAGACCTGGCACTACACCCCCACGATGGAAGGCGGCAACGATCTGGATATCAGCTACGAAGTCGATGGCACCGCAGACAAGGGCTTTTTCCGTTTGCTTTATACTGACGAACCTACAATTGATCCATATCTGGCCGACTTTGACGGCGACAAGGTATCCAACTCCGCTGAACTGGAAAATGGAACCGATCCCTTTCAATTCCGTGATACGGACGGAGACGGAATGCCAAATGATTGGGAAACAGCGTATGGGTTCAATCCTCTCGATCCCACAGACGCTTCGTTAGATTCGGATTTAGACGGTAATTCAAATGCTCAAGAGTTCCAGCAGAATACCGACCCTAAAAACTACGCAAGCCGGATTTTGCCGTTGATTGCGCTCTATGAGGGAAGCGGGCAGATTTCATCGCCTTCAGTGCGCCTGCCCTCTCCGATGGTAGTTCGCGTCACAACCGCAGGAGGTATTCCACTATCAAATGTCCCTCTGGTGTTTCAAGTTACTACGGGAGGAGGGCTTCTTGAGCGGTCTCCAAGCGACTCAGCACCGGCGTCTGCGGTTAATCTTTTTACGGACGACAATGGAATGTGCGGGGTTTTGTATGTTCAGCCCAATAGTTTCAATACTTCGAGTTCAATTACGGCTACTGTCACAAGCGGCCCGGATCATGAGGGTGTTATATTCTCCGCTCAAACAGTGGCGACTCCACTTTCTAATGATAATTTTTCTAGCGCGCAGTCACTTTCCGGCAACGAAGGAAGTGTAAATTCAAAGAATGTTGGAGCTACCGTAGAGACAAACGAACCTACTTTTCTAACCCTTGATTTTGGAGCGGTCTCGCTACAGGGTGGAAATCTTGCTCGGCAAAGCGGCTCTACGGTTTGGTTTTCTTGGCTAGCCCCTGAGACGCGCAAGTATCGTTTCCAAACCGGATCACAGGTAAAATCAGAAAATGATGAGCTTGTAACCTATTTGGGGAATGGTACGGACTTTGATACGGTCCTCGCTGTTTACCAAGGCAGTAGTCTCCAGACGTTGACGCTTACTGATGGGAATGACGATAGCGAAACTGTCGAGAGCGCAGTTGAATTTGACGCCACCGCAGGGCAGACTTACCGCATCGCCGTTGATGGAGCGGAGGGACAAGTCGGAAAATTCTTCTTGAGTTGGCTGCCAGTCACGCCACCTCTCCCACCGGGGCCACCACCGGCCAATGATAACTTTTCGGATGCTGAGGATATATCAAGTCTCGATGGTAACGTTACAGGGACAACAATTGACGCTACAAAGCAAGGCGGAGAGCCAAACCACCAATTCCATGAAGGATCCCATTCTATCTGGTATCGTTGGCAAGCGTCTGAAACTGGAACTGCTAATTTTGACACAGGCGGAAGCCAGTTCAACACGATCATCGGAGTGTATCAGGGGTCGGCGGTAGGCTCGTTGACGGAAATCGCATGGAACGACGACAACGATTCTCTTCGAGGACGAGTTAGCTTTCCAACGAGTGCGGGTCAAACATACCTTATAATGGTCGATGGCTTTGGGCCTGAATCAGGGCCAGTAAACCTATCATGGCATGCAGTCGGCCCACCGCCTGTTAATGACGATTTTGGCAACGCCACTACAATTACAGGTAATTCCGGAACGATCGGAGGCACAATCCGCGAAGCCACGGCACAGTTTGGTGAGCCCTCTCATGCAGGTAATGGACCGGGCAAATCGATCTGGTATCGCTGGACAGCTCCTGCAAGCCAGACCTATACCTTCAACACAATCGGTAGCGACTTTGATACCGTTCTCGCCGTCTACACGGGATCGGCTGTAGGCGGTCTCACAGGAATCGCCTCAAACGATGACGGAAGCGGAATCTTCAGCGTATTGTCCTTTGCCGCAACTCAAGGAACGACTTACTCCGTTGCTATTGACGCCTACGGTGGAAACTTGCCTTCCGGGCAGAGCGCGCAGACCGTGTTAAACTGGATGGAGGGCGAGCCAACCCCACTGATGAGTGAACAGCAAATACCTGAAGAGCCACCAGTCGATGAGCCTATTCAGGACTCACTTCTATTCCAAAACTCTGGCGGCTCGCAGCAATCGGCGGCTTCGGCCGAAAGCGAGGGCGAGCCTAACAAAGGAGACACTTTTGTTTCAGAAGCAAACCAGACAATTGTTTTGATTGCGCCAAAGGCGGGTGAACTACCAGTAGCATGTCCCGTTTCCTTTGATGTCGAACATAGTATTGTCACCTATGATACTCCCAGAGAAAGAGATCTGAAGGGGACGCTCAAATTAACAGCCGAAGGAGATTCTTCAGTTGTGTCGCTTGGAAGCTACACGCTGGGAACTGCAATCGATGTGACCGAGCCAGGGCATGTTGGAGGCGGCGTTCACGATTGGCACCGGGGATCCGAGTCATTCAGCATTACAGGATTAAAAAAGGGATCAGTTACCCTCAAAGCCGAAGTTGATCCAGACGCAGAGACGCCAGAAGGAGATGGAGTTCCAAGAACTAAGGCTACTATCAATGTGCAGGTTTTGGAAGTTAATGAGGTGATAATCTATGACCCTACCACTTCAACCTCTGCACAATGGCTTTCGGCAGCAAACGCGCTTCGCTGGGGAAAAATCATCAACAAAGGAGAGCCTCTAAAAATCAAAATTGTTCTTTCAGGGGCCATACCGGCAGGTAAGGATATTGATTTATGTTCATTGAAATTCGCCTTGTATAAGTTCGGGGAAAATCCTGACTCTGTTACTTGGACCGATATTTCGTATGCATCCCACACTATTTCTCCTAGTCGAACTGAGTTATGGGTGACAGTCGACTCATCAACGGTAGAAGCGGATCTGGCGCGGTTCAATTCCAGCGAGAATGAATTTGCGAGCGTGGAAGCATCGGGAAGCGCATCCTTTGCGGATTCTGAGACTTTTGACAGTCACGCGAGTGCGCTTGCAGATGCTCAGAACCTTGTTCCAGCCCGCGACATAGGAAATGAAACCGACACGGCTGTCACCGTGGCCGCGGGAACTATCCCGCCGTTTTCAGCAAAGACTGTCGGCGACTATCCTCGCTATGGCGGCGCTGTTTATGTGCAGGCTCAGATGGCACACACACGCTCAAAGCGTCGGCTGTATCGCAATCAAGCCGACATTCTTTATATTTCCAGTCACGGAATGTCGAAGGACGGTTCGATTGCGAGCGTGGTTCCCGGTACTGTAGATTGGAAGGATGATCTTGATATTGCGATCTTGGCGGGATGCTCAGTTCTGGATATTAACGACTATAACGGTAACTACGACAATGACGGTGATGGAAAAACAGAGGTTGGGCCTGCTGCGCATGTCTTTTCTGGCGAACAATGGGCCGTCACAGGACCAAAGACGCTTCTTGGCTATAACTACAAAGCACCTTTGGACACCCAAGGAACTCCAGGCATTGTCAATTCGTGGTTTGCCAATCGTGCAGCGTCAGGGGACATTACCGCCTGGAAAATTGCAAATGACAATAGCGCTGGTCGAAATGCTTGCGCGATCGACGCTGTTGGTGGCGTTTATTATTACTTTCACAAGACAGGGGGGTGGGTTCGAAATTCCTACAAATGGACGGCTATTCCGAGAGCTTCTTGGTAAGAAATAAATTCGCTCAAATATATGAAATGTCATTACACGCTGGGTTTTATTTTCATTGGTGTTTTTGTGGCGGTGTCAGGAACATCGCGAGGCGCTGAACCTGTCGACAAAACGATGGAAAACATGCCGTCGCCTACAGTTCGGGATTTGTGGAAGATGGTATTTGTCGATGATCGACGGGATTACGATCAAATGATTAGCGCACTTAAAAGAATAATAGGTGTCGATGGAAATTCAAATGATACATTAACCGCTAAATTTCTCATTGGCCGCATCGAAATTAATCGAACCGAAGCTGATGCGCTAAGTTCTTACGAGAAAGCAAGAGCCGCATTTGAAGATCTAACGAAAAGTGATCCGAAGACATGGCAAGGGCAATATGCCAGAATGGCGTTGTTATGTTTACTTCAGAGCGAAGGCAAATATGCTTTAGTGATTTCTGAAGGTCCGAAGGCGCTTGCTGAGATTGATTGGAACCTTATCGGAAAGGATGCTCCTCCCGATCTGGCCGATTACACAAAGATGGCTGACAAGAAGGAAAAATTGACGCCTGATCTTTTGAAGAATCTTATTGCAAACAGCTACCTTGAACTGAAGGAGCCAAAAGAGGCGCAAAATTGGATTCTTAAAATCGATGATGAAGAGATGAAGAAGGAGCTTCAGCAGCAGCTCAAATCTTTGGATAAGTAGACAGGAGCGCAGTCTCAAGAATCTTAAACCAAAGAACCTCAAACCGCTTTCCATCATGGAAACCGCTACACTATTCAAGAGGTAGCGATTTTCCTGTGGTGGGATGATTTCCTCCGAACGAAGATCCGCCAATTCGACGATGCTCTTCTACGTCCGGAGGACCATCCCATCCCATTCCTTGGCGTTCGAGGACTTTCCCATTTCGGCTGGTCGGAGCAAAAGGACGGTGTGTTTGCTCCGCATCGTGGCGATCCGATTACCATTGCGCATTTGAATGGCGACCATGAACTTATCAAGCTCTCCGCCTTCGGAAAAAACAGTGAATCCTTTATCAAGCACCTTCAGCGCCCATTCCGGCAAAAAGTCATCCATTGTGCCACTTGCCCTATTTTCCCATTCGGGCCAATCCGCCCGGACGCAATCAATCCGGGTGATCAGACGGGCGAGCAGTGATTTCACTTCCGAGCGGGCGGCAGGATCGTCGTTTTCGACTCGCCCCAAAAGAGCAACCAGCCGGTTGCGCACGTCGATGCCATCGGATGGCAGAAATTCGCGCTCCGCCTCCAAAGCCATGATCCTTTGTGTGAAATTATCGCGATCCGTCCGTGCAGCCATCAACGCTGTGCGTAGTTCGGGGATATCGTATTCCTCGCCGCTCTTGCCCGTCGCAAGGGCCGTGACCAAGTTGTTGACGCGGGTTTCGCTCTCCATTTGCAGTCTTCTCATTTCCGCGATGCCAACACCAAGCTCGGCTCGTTTTTCATCTGCCTCGGTGGCGACGAGGTCGCTGTTGACCATTTGCCGCAAGGCGTCGAGCGCCAAGCCTTCAACGACCCGACTTAGGGCCAGGTATTTGCTCTTGTTGTCTTTGACGTAGCTGTAGTTGAGGTTTTGAGTCCCATTTCTTTGCTGGGAGTTTCCTCGGTGCGCTCGCGCCCCTTTGGCCCATACGATCCCTGTCAACAACGCCTCCGGGTAAATTGGCTTAGGACGCCCACCACCCAGCTTGCGGGCGCTGGAAATCCGCTGCGCTTCCAGAAAAGTCTCATCGCTGATGATACGCGGGTAGTAATCCTCAATCGCTTCTGCGCGGGGATTGCTGCTCCTCCGGGGATCGAGACGACCGGTCACGGCCGGATTGACCAAGATCTGTTGGACGCTTGATGCAGTCCAATTTTTCGCGCTCCCCCAATAGTGGGCTTCATCCTGACACAACCTCACAGCGAGTTCACAGCGCCCAAGACGTGCATTCATGGAAAGGTCGAAAATGCGTTTCACTACCTCAACCCTTTCGGCGATTTCAAGCCAAGAGCCGGACGGCTCCCAAGTCAACCAACTTGGGTTCCGGCCCATCGGCTTGCCACCCTTCTTTCCAACTGGCTTCCCGCGTTCTCTCTGCTCTTGCCATGCCGCCGAAACCAAAACCCCTTTGCGCTCGGACTCACCAAAGGCCCGGCTCATCTCGATGATCGCCATCATCAGCGAAGACTCGTTCACCGCTCCTGCCTTGTAGATCGAGGGAGCCCGGTTAACTTGGATCACATGGATTTCGAGGAAGTAAGTATTGATTAAATTCAGGAACTGCTGGAGTGCCACCGTGACTTGCTCTCTGGACAACCGGTCGAAGCTCTCGACAATGAAAATCGTCCCAGGGGGAATCTGACCCGACTCAACTCCTTTCAAAAACTCTCCGAACCGTCCCTTTGTTCGGTGCTTGCCGTGGTAGGCTGACTTACCCAGATCATGGAAGCGTTCAACAAGTTCCAGATTCTCTCGTTGGCAGTAGTCGTCCGTCAAATCCCCCTGCCGCTCTTCCGAACCTCCGTCCGCTTGCTTGACGCTTGAAAACCGAAGGTAGGAAACAGCCCTCCGTTTCGGGCGTTCCTCTTGCTGCGCCAGCCCCAAGGCCTCGCGGCCAAATCCCGGCGTCGAAATTCTCGCTTTTCTCCAAGGACCGACCGGCGTTTCTTCGTTTTTTGGCGTGCTCACGCCAAGACCTATCTAAAATCTACTGTGGGAACGCAAGACTTTGTTTGCACATCAGGCAGTACGAAACCACCCGGCAGCCGGTGAATTTTTCCTGCAAACGCATCAGCGCCCGGAATTTCTCCTTTTCCTCCGGCCCGAACGCGAACCGCCGGTCAACGACCCGGGAGATGACGTGATAGAACACCGGTTTCCCAACGGATTTCCGCCACTCCGCCAGCCATCGTGCCTTTCTCATTGGGAAAGGCTATCGGGGCAAAGGACGACGGGCAAGAAAAATCCGTTTAAAGGCCTGTCCCTCTGTGAGATCTTCGGTGAGGCCGTGCGGCGCGGGGGACGGTGCAGACGACTCACTTGAAGAACGGGCCAGGAGTGCCTGGATTACCCTGATTCGCCTCGCCATAGCGCTGGGGTTGTTTTACGCAAGGGCTTCGCACATCATGATCCCGCTCGAATCCGTTGACTATGACACGTTTTTTCCGCTCATCGGCCAGACGTTCTCCAGTGGCGATGCGGAAGGGCGGGTGGAGCTGGTTTTGAGCGTGGTGGAGAAACTCGGCCACCGCCGTGAGGATGCGCCGCGCGATCCCTTTTCCCTTACATTCCGCGGGCCGCAGGGGCTGCGGGTGCCGCAGGGGACCTATCGGCTGGAATGCGACGGGCTGGGCAAGATCGGGCTCTTCATCACACAGGTGGGGGACGGTGCGAAGGGCTCGGAATTCGAGGCGGTCTTCACGTGAAGCTCCATTCGAGGAGTAGATAGACGCCTTTGTCCTCGATCATCCGAAAGCCGAGGCGTTCGTAAAGCGGTAGCGCGGGATTGAATCGTTCGACGTGGATGGACAGGGATTTTCCGCATCCGGCAGCTTCGTGTTGGAGGTCCAGCAGGAGCTTTGTGCCGATGCCTTTACCGCGATGTTCGGGCAGCAGGGCGATGTCCATGATGCGAATTTCCCTTTTCCAGTGGTCCACATAGAGACGCCCGGCGGGAGTGCCGGCGGATTCGATCACTTGTAAATCCGCGCCCGGGTAGTGCTGGCGGTAATGGGCGTCCTGAGCGATGAACTGCATCTGGCAGAACTCGGCTTTTTGCGCGTTCGTCCAGTCGGTGGTGGCGAGTTCCTCCATCCGCGTGGAGGCGTAAACGGCGGTGAGGAAACCGGTGTCCTCCGCAGTGACCAGTCGCAGGCTGACGGGCGGCGTCATGGCCGGATCAGACGCGCTGGCAGCAGACGGCTTCCAAATAGACGTGCTCCTTGGAATGGCCGACGGGTGAGATGAACAGCTCCATCGTTTCCAATTTCGCATGGCCGAGCGGGTGGATTCGGCTCTCCGCCACGAAACCGGCGGGCGCGGCGAAAAGCAGGGAAAACGAAACAAACTCGGCGGTGGTGCCCATGAACTTCTGGGCCGCGCCGACTTCGACGAGCTTGCAGGTTTCCCCGGCGGATCCGAGGCGGAACTGGGAATTCAGATGAGGCAGGAAATCGTCGCGGCGGAGAGCCCCGGTGGCGTGTGCGGCTGCCGATTGCGCGGTTTCCGGAATTTCCACTTGGGTGGCGGGTGCTTCCCTGCGGGGAGCGGAGACTGCCGCAGTCTGCGGAGTTTCCCTGCCCTGCCAGCCGAGGTAGCAGGCGAGGCCGCCCACGGCTCCGGCACCGCCAAGTCCGAGGATTCTGCGGCGGGTGAAGGAATGATTGGAGCTTTCTTGGGTGGGCATATGAAGGGTGCTGGGAAGGGGCTATCATGAGCTTGCGAAATTTACAATCAGGGAATCTGAAATAAATCCCCCTTTCGGATTTCTATTGGCTGGACTCCAACAGATTTACTCATTAAGCAGGCGCTTCAGTTTTTCTGATAAATGACCATTCCGTGGTTATTTGGAAATTTTTAACCAATTTGTCATGGCCGAACCCTTCCTCGCCGAGATCCGCATCATGTCCTTCAGCTTCCCTCCGAAAGGCTGGGCGATGTGCAACGGCCAACTGTTGCCGATCAACCAGAACCAAGCGCTCTTCTCGCTGCTCGGCACGACCTTCGGCGGCGACGGGCGGGTGAACTTCGCCCTCCCCAACAATCAGGGCCGCACACCGATCCACTTCGGCAATGGGTACACGCTCGGCCAGCAGGGAGGGGAGCAGGCGCACACGCTATCCATTTCGGAAATCCCGACACACATCCATCAGGTCATGGCGACCTCCGATGCCGCCACCGTCAGCGTCCCGTCCAATACCGTCCGCCTCGCGTCGGTGAACAACGGCTACACCCCGGCCGCCAATCTGGTGTCGATGGCCCCGCAGGCGGTCACAAACGCCGGCGGCAGCCAGGCACACCTGAACATGCAGCCGTTCCTCACGCTGAACTTCTGCATCGCGCTCCAAGGAATTTTCCCATCTCAAAACTGATCTTTATATGGCTCAACCGTACGTAGGCGAAATCAGGATATTCGCGGGAAATTTCGCCCCCGCAGGCTGGATGTTTTGTGAAGGCCAGCTTCTGCCCATTTCGGAAAACGAAACGCTCTTCCAACTGATCGGCACGACTTATGGCGGTGACGGTCAGGAAACCTTCGCCCTTCCCGACATGCGCGGCCGTATCCCGATCCATCAGGGAGGCGGCTTCACCCTCGCCGAGACCGGCGGCGTGGAGGAAGTCACGCTTACGGTAAACCAGATCCCGGCCCACTCCCATCCGCTGCTGGCCTCGACGGATATTCCAACCGGCTCCGATCCCACGGGCAAAGTGACCGGACAGGCGGCGGCGAAATTCTACCGCACCGGGGTGCCGGCCGTGCAGCTCAATCCGACGGCGGTTTCCGGCATCGGCGGATCCCAACCGCACTCGAATTTCCAGCCGTACCTGTGCGTGGACTACATCATCTCGCTCTTCGGCATTTTCCCTTCACCCACCTGATTTATTATGGATCCCTTCGTCGCGGAAATCCGCATCTTCCCGTTCAATTTCGCTCCCAAGGGCTGGGCTTTCTGCAACGGCCAGCTCCAGCCGATTTCGCAGAACACCGCATTGTTCTCGCTGCTGGGCACCACCTACGGCGGCGACGGGAAATCCACCTTCGCGCTGCCGAACCTCCAAGGCAACGCTCCGATGCATCCCGGGCAAGGACCTGGCCTCTCGTTGCACGATCTCGGTGAGGAGGGCGGCACCCAGACGGTGTCCTTGCTGGAAAGTGAAATCCCGGCCCATTCCCATACCCTGATGGCGCAGTCCACCCCGCTCGGTGGTGCGGCGAATCCCGCGGGAAACAGCTTCAACCGTCCCGCGAGCGGAAACCTCTACTCGGCCTCGGTTGCGAATCCGGTCGCGCTTGCCGATCAAGCGCTGGCACCCGCCGGCGGTGGTCAGCCGCACAACAACATGCAGCCGTACCTGACGCTGAATTTCTGTATCGCGCTGCAAGGCGTTTTCCCGCCGAGGACCTGACCCGCGTCCCGCCCGCCTTCTTTCGGCGGGCTTTTTGTTTTCCGTTTCACCCACCCTTCCACCCGCTTTCCATGCAAAACGATTCCTTTTCGTTCCGTCCGATCCGCATCGCCTGGGCGACCGCCACACTTTTGACCGGCCTCTGTGCGGGCCTGACCGCCGCTCCGTTGGAGCCGACCATCACCGCCACCAAGGATGATGGCGTGATCTCGGGAAACAAAAAACTGGCGGGCAGCACGGTCACTTACACTAACACGCTCACCAACACTGCCGGCCCAGACGCGACGGGCGTGCAGTTCAAGGATCCGGACATCACGAACGCGGCCTACGCCTCCAACAGTCTCAAGGCCACACCGGTCGCCTTCGATGACACCTATCCTGATACGGTCATCGCCAATACCAGCATCGACACCGCCACCGGCGGATTCAGCGTGCTCTCCAACGATTTCATGGGGTACGCAGCGGGAAGCGCGGTGACTCTGGCAAACGTGAAGATCGCCAGCGTTACCACTCCGGCGCACGGCACGGTTTCCATGACGCTTCAGGGAGCGGGCGTGGGCCGGTTCATTTACACCCCCGCGCCGGGCTACACCGGTTCGGATTCCTTCAGCTATGTCATTGATGGTGTCCTCGCGGGCGGAACGTTGCCCAACCGCACGGCCACGGTGAACCTCACTGTCGCAGGTCCTGTGATCTGGTTCGTCGATCCCGTCGCGGCATCCGGCGGCACCGGTGCTTTGGGAAAACCCTTCAACAGCCTCGCCTCCGCGGTCACTGCCATCGGTTCCTCGATCAACCACCGGATCTTCGTTTACAGCACCGCCACGCCACTCACCACGGCCACCACGCTGAACAGCGGCGGCTGGCTCGTCGGACAGGCGGCGATCGGCACGAACTTTGAAACGCTGATGGGCGGAATCACCTACCCGCCGGCCACCACCACGGCCCGCCCGGTGATCAATAATGCGACGAAACCCTCTCTGACCTGCTCCACCGGCAGCACGCTCACGCTTGGAAACAGCAGTGTCGTTCTCGGCGTCGCTCTGGGAAATACCGGCGGCGGTTATGCGGTCAGCGGCGGCAATACGGTCACCACCGCGCAGATCGGCAATGCGTCCACTGTCGATGTGACGATTGCAAGCAGCGGTTCTTCTTCCGGCGGATTTTCTCTCAACGGCGGCAACGGCAGCATCACCGTGAACGCGCCGATCGCCACCACCGGCGGCCATTCCGTCAGCATCGCCAACCGCACCGGCGGCACGATTTCTTTCCCGAAAGCCGTGAGTGATACCGGCACCGGCACGGGAGTTCTTCTAACTGGCAATGGTGGCGCGACGATCGCCTTTAGCGGCGGACTCACCCTGAGCACGGGAGGAAACTCCGCTTTCACCGCCACCGGTGGCGGCACGGTCACCGCCACTCAGGACAACTCAGCCATCATCAACACGATCGCCACCACCACCGCCACCGCGCTCAATATCGTGAACACCAACATCGGAGCCAGTGGTCTGACCTTCCGCAGCATCAACTCCAACGGCGGCACTTCCAACGGCATCATTCTCGACACCACCGGCGCAAGCGGCGGTCTAACGGTCACTGGGGACGGCAGCAACCTCTCGCTCGGCGGAAACAGCACCGGCGGCACGATCCAGACCAAGAACGGCGCGGACGGCACCAACATCAACGGCGTCGGTATCTATTTGAACAACACAACGAACGTGGTGCTGCGGCGGATGACGCTCAGCGGCACGATCCAGAACTTCGGCATCCGTGGCTTCGGCGTCAACGGCTTCACAATGGAATACTGCACCGTTGGCGGCACGTTCGGCACTTCCACCAGCGGCATCGGTGAAGGCGGCGTTTATTTCGGCGATCCTCTGGGCGCCACCGGTGTCACCGGCGCGGCCGTCGTCACCAACTGCAGCATCAGCGGCGGACGCACCGACAATTTCTCCGTCCACAACACCAGCGGCACCCTGAACCGGATGACCATCACCGGCTCCACCTTCGGCCTCAACCAGGCCGGCGCTAACGACAGCCTCGCCTTCGAAGTGCGCAACAACGCCACGGTCAACGCCACCGTCACCGGCTGCACCTTCACCGGAGCGCCTGGGGATCTCGCCAGTTTCGTCGGCCAGATCAATGCTGCGATGGATGTCGTTTTCCAAAACAACACCTGCTCCAACAACCACGCCGGCAACAACATCGGCGGCGGTGGACTGACCTTCGGCGGCTTCACCTCCACCACCATCAACGTTTCCAACAACACCATCCGCGACGCGAACGGCAGTGCCATCACCCTGCAGCTCGGCGCACCCTTGTCCGGGCTTGCGACCGCCACTTCTTTCAGCGGCACCGTCAACAACAACACCATCGGCGTCACCGGCGTGACGGATTCCGGTTCGAAATCCGGCAACGGCATCTTCTTCTCCTTCGCCGACAACTCGACCGCACCCAAGGGCGTGGTCAATCTCGCCATTACTAACAATGTCATCCGCCGCTGCTCCGGAAACGCCGGTATCTTCGCCGACAACACCGGCGGAAACTACGATTTCATGCTGACCTGCACCGGCAACACCGTGGCCGAGCCGGGAGCGGGCGCCTTCGCTGGCTTTGCCCTCACTGCGGGTGGTCCCAGCAGCACCGACGACGTCGACGTCTTTGCGAAAATCACCGGTAACGATTTCAGCACCGGTGATCCGTCCAATGGCAACGACATCATCGTCGGTGTCAGCGCGGGTCTTTCCAGCATGAAACTCGCAGGAACAAGCGGACCTGCCGACGGTGTCGCATTCGCCTCCCTGGCCGCAGTCCAGACCTTCCTTCTCTCCAACAACAACTCCGCAGGCACGGTGGTCGCCGCTTATACCGACTCACCGGCTACCGCCGCCAATTTCCTCGGTGCCGGAGCCACCAACCCGCCGCTGCCATCCACCTTGCTCTTCGCGAGCGGCGGAATCGAGGCCGCGCCGGTTGTTTCCGCGAACGAGCCGGTCGTCGCTGCTGCCGTGTTGCAAATCTCCGCGCCGTCCGCCGTTGCCCCGGTTGTTGGGAAATCCCACGAAACGCCCGGAACCATTTCCCAAGCCGATCTCGATGCGGTCGTTTCCTCCTCCATCGCCCGTTGGGAAGCCACCGGCCTGACTGCGGAACAGGCGAAAACCCTGCGCTCCGTCCAGTTCGAAATCGCCGCCCTGCCCGACGCCCGCCTCGGAGAAGCCGGCGGCAACCTCATCCGCGTCGATGCCGATGCAGGTGGCAACGGCTGGTTCATCGCAGCCGATGAAAAGAGCGACGCCGAGTTCGGTGCCGTGAAATCCGACACCCGCCGCTACACCGCGTCTGCAGGACTTCCCGCCGGTCGCGTCGATTTGCTCACCACCGTCATGCACGAAATGGGCCACGCCCTCGGCCTTTCCGACACCTACAACTCCCAGGATCGAGAAAACATCATGTTCGGCCAGCTCACCACCGGCGAGCGCCGTGCCCCGGTTAGGAACCAAGCCTCCGGTCTCGCGCCGTTCACCGGCGAGGTCACTCATTTCCTCTCCGGCGGACTGAACCCCATCACCATCGGCACCCTGCCTGCGGGTAAATCGGTGGTCATCACCTACGACGTGACGATCGACAGTCCCTTCGCCCTCGGCCAGACCCAGCTTTCCAGCCAGGCCACCGTGAGCGGCACCAATTTCACCCAGAAGCTCACCAACGACCCTGAAACCGGCGCTGCGGACGATGCCACCGTCACCCTGCTCGATCGCCCGGATACCACGGTGATTTCCCTCGCCCGCCAGAGTGCGAATCCGAACAAGAATGGCACGGTTACCTGGCAGATCGTCTTTGCAAATCCGGTTGCCGGTCTGGCCATCAGCAATTTCACCCTGGTAAACACCAACTTGGGCGGTTCCCCGGCCATCAGCAGCGTCACCGAAGCCAGCGGACCGCCTGCCACCACCTGGAACATCACCGCCAGCACCGGCACCGGCGATGGATCGCTCGGCCTGAACCTGGCCAACGACACCGGCTTGAGCCACGATGTGGCCAGTCTCGCCTACACCGGTGAGATTTTCACCATCGACAGGACCGCGCCATCCGTGAGCTCGGTCGTCCGGGTGAATGCCAATCCCAGCAAGGCCACGTCGGTGGATTTCACCGTCACCTTCTCGGAAAGCGTGACCGGTGTGGATACCTCTGATTTCACCGTCACCACGACCGGCACGGCCGCTGGAACAATTTCCGGCAGTTCCGGCAGCGGCGCGGTTTACACGGTCACCGTCTCCAGCCTCATCGGTGATGGCACCCTCGGCCTCAACGTGAACGGCTCCGGCACCAGCATCGCGGACAGCGCCACCAACGGCCTTTCCGCCGGATTCACCGGTCAAGCCTACACGCTCGATCATACCCTTCCGACCGTCGTGATGTCCTCAGCCACGGGGGATCCCACGACCAACGCCGCGATTCCCGTCACGGTTCAGTTCAGCGAAACGGTCACCGGATTCACCCTCGCCGACATCACCCCGTCCCAAGCCACGGCCGGCAATTTCCTCGCTCTGGATGGCGATACCTACACTTTCGATCTGACCCCGAACGGTCCCGGCGTCACCGCCACTGCGGACATCGCCGCTGCCGCCGGCCAGGATTCCGCCGGAAATGACAACACCGCCGCCACGCAGTTCAGCCGTTCGATCAGACCGGTGGTGACTCTCAATACGGCGGCTCTGGCCAGCAATGCATTGACGTTCACCATCAGCGGAGCCGGTTTCTCCACGACGCCGGGAAACAATACGATCGTCTTGAGCAACGGCTCAGGCACGGTCACCACGTCTTCCGGCACGGAACTAACCGTTACCGGAGTGACAGGCCTCGTGCCCGGCAATTTGACCGCCGTTGTCACGTCCAGTGGTATCAGCAGCGGTGCTCCGGTCCAAGTTGCCACGGTGGTGGCCTCTGTCCCCGCAGTGATCAATCCGACCAGCAGCCTGGTCACCGCCGTTTCAGCCACACTGGGCGGCGATGTCACCAGCGATGCCGGTTTTCCGATTACCGGACGCGGCGTGGTCTATTCCCCGACTGCGACAAACGGTAGCCCGCAGCTCGGCGGTGCGGGGGTGACTGCGGTGACCACCAGCGGCACGGTCGGCCTCATCAGCGTGAACGCAAGCGGCCTGACTCCCGGACGGAGTTACTCCTTCAAGGCCTATGCGACCAGCAGCGAAGGCACCGGCTACAGCGCCACCGGCACGTTCGTGACCGCGATTTCCGCAGGTGATCTGGTGATCAGCGAATTCCGCCTGCGCGGACCGAGCGGCGCGAATGACGAGTATGTCGAAATCTATAACAAGAGGACCACCTCCATCACCGTCCAGGCGCAGGATGGCTCGGCGGGCTTCGCGCTCGTCGCATCGAACGGCGTGGCAAGGTTTGTCATTCCTAACGGAACAATCGTTCCCGCGCATGGTCACTACCTCGGTGTGAATTCAGTCGGCTATGGCCTAACCGCGCATGCGGCGGGTGATGTCACTTTCACCTCGGATATCCCGGACAATGCGGGCATCGCGTTGTTCGCATCATCGACCACCTTTACGCTCGGAAACCGACTCGATGCAGTCGGCTCCACCACCGAGTCCGCCACGCTCTACAAGGAAGGGACCGGATATCCGGCGCTCACGCCTTTCAGCATCGATTGTGCCTGGTATCGCTTGCACGTCGCGGCGCCCGACAACAACAACCTGACCGTGACGCTGGCCGACGGCGTGCCCCATGACTCCGACAACAACGCCGCGGACTTCAAGTTCGTGGATACCAACGGAACCAGCGCCGGCGGAGGCCAGCTCCTTGGCGCGCCCGGGCCGGAGAACCTGTCCAGCCCGATTGCCGGGTATTATCCCTCGGCACCGAACATCGGCCAGGCTCTGGTGGATCCCGGCGTATCCCATTCCGCTTCGCCTAACCGCATTCGGGACCTGACTTCCGCGCCGGCGACCAACTCGACCTTCGGAACACTCGTGGTCAACCGCACTTTCACCAACAACACCGGTGTGCCATTGTCAAAACTGCGTTTCCGCATCGTGAAACTAACGACATTCCCTTCGCAATCCGGCTTCGCCGACTTGCGTCCCATCACTTCCTCCGATGTGGTGGTGAGCACCACCGGTGGCAATGTCACCGTCAAAGGCACTACTCTGGAACAGCCGCCGTCACAGCCCAATGGTGGTGGATGGAACTCATCTTTCGCCGTTCCGTCGGTGAGTGCGGGCACTCCGCTGGCAAATGGCGGGAGTGTCACGGTGGGCATGCGTTTCGGCATCCAGCAGACCGGCAACTATTGCATTGCCTTGTTGGTCGAGGGCTCTCCCAATGCCTCGCACTTCTGGTACCTAACTGGAGATACGGAGAGTCCGGCTGCCAGTGCCGAAAATTTCAGTGGGAAAATCGAACAGGTTTCCATCGCTGCTGATGCTCCTAGCAAGGCGGAAGGCACGGGTGCCGGCACTACTCCTTTCACTTTCACCGTCAGCCGCACTGGAGACACGGCGGGCCCGGTCACGGTAAACTACGCCGTCAGTGGCGCGGCAGTGAACGTCGCTGATTTCGGCGGCTCCCTGCCAAGTGGGCAGGTCACGATTCCTGATGGATCGGCAAGCACCACGCTGACCGTCAATGTCAGCAAGGATTCCGTCGTGGAATCCGACGAAGCCTTCACCGTCACTCTGAGCAATCCGAACAACGGCTATGCCTTGGACACCGCCACCGCCAATAGCACGATCATCAATGACGACTTCGAAGCGGATCTCTCGATCACCGCGACGGATGGTGTGACAACGGCGGTTCCCGGAAATTCGGTGACCTATACGATCACCGCTTCCAACGCCGGCCCTCATCCGGCTCCCAGCGCGACGGTGACCGATACGTTCCCTGCTTCCCTTACCAACGTGACATGGACCGCCGTCGGCGCGGGAGGTGGCACGGTGACGGCATCCGGTTCAGGCAATATCAATGGCACGGTCAACCTGCCGGTCGGCGGTTCCGTGACCTACACCGTCAGTGCGACCATTTCGTCCGCCGCGACAGGCACACTCAGCAACACCGCCACCGTCAGCTCCTCCATTATCGATCCGGTTCCCGGAAATAACAGTGCGACCGACAGCGACACGCTCGCTCCGCAGGCGAATCTCTCCATCACCAAAACCGACGGTGTCACCACCGCGACTCCCGGTGGCAGCGTGACCTACACGATCACCGCTTCGAACGCCGGCCCCAGCAACGTTACCGGCGCGACCCTTGCCGACACGTTGCCGGCCTCGCTCACCGCCACCTGGACCGCCGTTGGCGCGGGCGGAGGCACGGCGACGGCTTCCGGTTCCGGCAACATCAACGAAACGGTGAATCTCCCGGCCGGTGGCTCCGTCACCTTCACCGTTAGCGCGACCATTTCCCCCGCCGCGACCGGCACCTTGTCGAACACAGCGACGATCGCCGCTCCCGGTGGTGTCACCGATCCGACTCCCGGAAACAACAGTGCGACTGACAGCGACACCCTCGCTCCACAGGCAAACCTCGCGATCACAAAAACCGACGGCGTCACCACCGCCGTTCCCGGAAATACGGTGACCTACACGATCACCGCCAGCAATGCCGGCCCAAGCAACGCCCCCGGCGCGACCGTGGCCGATACTTTCCCTGCCTCGCTCACCGGCACTTGGACCGCCGTTGGCGCAGGCGGCGGCACGGCAACGGCCTCCGGATCCGGCAACATCAATGACACGGTCAATCTACCGGCTGGCGGCTCCGTCACCTACACCGTGACCACAACGATATCCGCCTTGGCGACCGGCACCTTGTCCAACACCGCGACCGTCACCGCCCCCGCCGGCGTCACGGATTCGACACCTGGAAACAACAGCGCGACCGACTCCGACACCCTCGCTCCGCAGGCAAATCTCTCCATCACCAAAACCGATGGCGTGACCACCGCAACTCCCGGCGGCAGCGTGACCTACACGATCACCGCTTCCAACGCTGGTCCGAGCGGCGTCACCGGAGCCACCGTGGCGGACACGCTTCCGGCCGCCCTTTCCGGAGCCACCTGGACCGCCACCGGCGCGGGCGGCGGCACGGCCACGGCTTCCGGTTCCGGCAACATCAATGACTCCGTCAATCTCCCGGTCGGCGGCTCGGTGACCTACACGGTCTCCGCTCCGATTTCCGCTGCGGCGACGGGAACGCTGAGCAACACCGCAACGATCACCGCCCCCGCCGGCGTCACGGATTCGACCCCTGGTGACAACAGTGCGACCGATTCCGACACGCTCAGCCCGCAGGCCAATCTCGCGATCACCAAAACGGATGGCGTTACGACCGCCGTTCCCGGAGCTTCGGTGACCTACACCATCACCGCCACCAACGCGGGTCCAAGCAATGCGACCGGGGCGACCGTAGCCGATACTTTCCCCGCATCCCTCACCGGCACTTGGACCGCCGTCGGCGCGGGTGGTGGCACTGCGACCGCCTCCGGATCCGGAAACATCAATGATACGGTCAATCTACCGGTGGGCGGCTCCGTCACCTACACCGTGACCACAACGATTTCCGCCTCGGCGACCGGCACCTTGTCCAACACCGCGACCGTCACCGCCCCCGCCGGCGTCACGGACCCGACTCCCGGCAACAACAGCGCGACGGACAGCGACACGCTTGCGCCACAAGCGAATCTCGCCATCACCAAAACCGATGGGGTGACAACCGCCATTCCCGGCGCCTCGGTGACCTACACGATCACCGCTTCGAACTCCGGTCCCAGCAATTCTCCCGGAGCCACCGTCGCGGACACGCTGCCGGGCATCCTTTCCGGAGCGACCTGGAGCGCCCTCGGCGCGGGCGGCGGCACGGCGACGGCATCCGGCTCGGGCAATATCAATGACACGGTGAATCTGCCGGCCGGCGGTTCGGTCACCTACACGGTCAGCGCGACGGTTTCCGCCTCCGCGACCGGGACACTCAGCAACACCGCGACGGTCAGCGCACCTGGCGGTATCACGGATTCGACTCCCGGAAACAACAGAGCGACGGATACCGACACGCTTGTCCCGACGTCCGACCTTGCCATCACCAAAACCGACGGCGTGGTGAATGCCATTCCAGGAAATTCGGTGACCTACACGATCACTGCCTCCAACGCCGGTCCGAGCACCGCGACGGGAGCTACCGTGGCTGACACGCTTCCGGCAATCATTTCCGGAGCCACCTGGACTGCGGTTGGCGCGGGCGGCGGCACGGCGACCGCGTCCGGTTCGGGCAACATCAGCGACACGGTCAATCTTCCGGTCGGTGGTTCGGTCACCTACACCGTCACCGCGCCGATCTCGGCTGCCGCGACGGGAACCCTGAGCAATACGGCAACAGTCAGCGCGCCGGGCGGCGTCACCGATCCGACTCCTGGAAACAACAGCGCGACGGACACCGACACCCTCACCCCACGTGCGGATCTGAGCATCACCAAAACCGACGGCGTGGTGAATGCCGTTCCTGGAAATTCGGTGACCTACACAATCACCGCCTCCAACGCCGGTCCAAGCGCCGCCAGCGGAGCCACCGTGGCGGATACACTTCCGGCCGTCATTTCCGGAGCCACTTGGACCGCGATTGGCGCGGGCGGCGGCACGGCGACGGCCTCCGGTTCGGGCAATATCAGCGACACGGTCAATTTGCCAGTCGGCGGTTCGGTCACCTATACCGTCACCGCTCCGATTTCGGCTGCCGCGACGGGAACCCTGAGCAATACGGCGACGGTCAGCCCGCCAGCCGGAGTCACGGATCCGACTCCAGGAAACAACAGCGCGACGGACACCGACACGCTCACTCCACAGGCCGATCTCGCCATCACGAAAACTGATGGAGTCACTTCCGCCGTTCCCGGAACATCGGTGACCTACACGATCACCGCCTCCAACGCCGGCCCAAGCGCCGCCAGCGGAACCACGGTGACGGACACGCTGCCGGCGATCATTTCCGGAGCCAGCTGGACCGCAGTCGGCGCGGGCGGCGGCACGGCGACCGCCTCCGGATCGGGCAACATCAATGATACGGTGAACCTTCCGGCCGGCGGCTCGGTCACCTACACCGTTACTGCGCCGATCTCCTCCGCCGCGACCGGGACCCTTAGTAACACCGCTACAGTTAGTTCCTCGGTCACCGATCCGACTCCCGGAAACAACAGTGCGACGGATACCGACACTCTCAAGATTTCGACCGACCTTTCCATCACTCTTACCGACGGAGTTTCCACAGCGATTCCCGGCACTTCGGTTACTTACACGATCACCGCGACCAACTACGGTCCGAGCGATTCCAGAGGAGCGGTAATCTACGATCCCTTCCCGGAAAGCATTTCCGGAGTCACTTGGACCGCCGTTAGTACGGGCGGAGGCACGGTTAGTACGGGCGGAGGCACGCCTACTGCATCCGGTTCGGGTAATATCTTTAATATGGTCAACTTGCCGATCGGCGCTTCCGTCACCTATACTGTCACGGCCCCGATCATTGCGTCCGCCACCGGATCCTTGATCAACGCCGTGGGCATCTCCGTGCCAAGCTCAACCCCTGACGCTGATCCCTCTCCCGGCAACAACATCGCGTCCGATTCTGACACGCTTACTCCACAGGCTGATTTAGCGGTGACGATTACTGACTCGCCGGATCCGGTAAACGCTCTTGGAGAAATCACTTATACGATCACTGTGAAGAACCAAGGGCTCAGCGCTGCGGTAATGCCATCGCTAAGTCTGCCACTGGATTCCAGCACCACTTATGTTTCCGCCGGTCATTTGGGTGACTGGCCCGTTTTCGCTCCTGATGTGGGCACCAATGGAACTGTCACCTTTAGCACTCTCTTGAATACAATCCTCGATCCTGGAGTCTCTGTCACCTTCACGGTGGTCGCCAAGGTTGATCTAACTGTGATAAATGGATCGATTCTCTCAGCGACGGCGACAGTTTCCTCCGCCACGAGCGATCCGGTTCCCGGCAACAACAGTGCCACCGCCACCACCACCGCGAAGAGCGGTGCGGACCTGCAGATCACCCTGACGGACGCTCCCGACCCGGTCATTGCCGGCACCGAGCTGACGTATTCGATTCAGGTGCAGAACAATGGCCCGCTCGATGCGGACAATGTCTCCATCACGGATTCCCTGCCTGCCGGCACCACGTTTGTTTCCGTGGGACTTCCGTCCGGCTGGTCCGCCACCACTCCGGCGGTGGGTGCCAATGGAATGGTTACGATCACCCGTCCGCTCTTCGCCAATGCGGCAAGCGCAACCATCACCCTGGTGGCCAAGGTCAATTCCAACATTGCCAGCGGAACGAACCTCAGTGACACCGCCGCTATCAACTCGACCACCATCGACATCGCTCCGGGCAACAACTCCGCGACCGCCACCACTGCCGTGGCCATCCAGTCCGACCTCGTGGTGGACCTAACCGTCACACCGACCACCGCGCCCAAGGGCTCCAACGTCACCTACACCATCACCCTGACCAACAACGGTCCGAGCGATGCCGCCGCTCCCTACATGTATCTGCCGATTCCCTCGCAGATGACCTTCGTTTCCGTCACCAAGCCGGCCGGATGGACGTCCTCCGCGCCACCTGTTGGAGGAGGGGGAACTGTTGATTTCTCGGCAACGTCGCTCGACAACGGAGCCACCGCGAGTTTCACGGTCGTAGCGAAAGTGAAAACCAATGCGGTCAACGGAGCGGTCATGACCACCACTGCGGCCGCCTCCTCCACCGGGGTCGATCCGGTTCTGGGCAACAACACGGATTCCGCCACCGCAGCGGTCGGCACCACGACCATCGCCCCCGTTCAGCCGGTCACCACCGGCATCGTGGCGACCGGCCAGACCGGCTTGTTTGACGTGGTCGTCAATGTCACCAACACCACGCCGCTGCCGATCAACGGCTTCCGCCTGCATGTCGACTACAGCGCTTACAAGGCCGCCTATCCGAGCTTGCGCCTTTACAATGCCAGCAGCGGACCAAGTGCCTCGGACGTTTACATCGACTATCCGTTCCCGATGTCGGTGGACGCGCTGGTGGCGGTGAAACTCTCGTTCTACACCAGCACGCGGACCTTCCCGTCGCCGTTCAAGCCGAAGCTCACCGTGGAAATCCTGCCGACATCGCAGGTCGCAAGCACAAACGGCGCCGGTATCCAGCCCCGTCTCGTCATGCTGGCGAACAAGAATGTCATGTTGGAATTCCCTTCGAAAGTCGGCCGCTGGTATCGCATGCGCTTCAGCTCGGACATGATCCACTGGCAGGACAGCCCGGTGCCGCTCCAAGCCGGCTCCACCCGCATGCAGTGGATCGACAGCGGTCCTCCTTTCACGGACGTTCCTCCCGCACAGGCACCCAGCCGTTTCTATCGAGTGAACGAAATCGCCGCTCCCTGAGTTTTCAAATCCAACAAAATCTACCGGAATCATGAACGCCCGCCACACACTGATGACGCTTTCCCTCCTCGGCAGCGCCGCCCATCCGCTCCTCGCGGGTGAACCGGCGGCGGAGGTGATCACACAGAATCCCGCCCCGTCGCGCCTGCGTTTCGGCGCGGCCTACGCGCCGATCGTCGGCATGAAGACCGAGTTCGGCGGGCTCGGCCGGTTTAACAGCGCCTTCACCCCGCAGCCCCTCGGCGGTGGCAGGGACTACGACTACGACGACGGCTTTGTCCACGTCGATTCGTCCGGCAACCTCGGCGGTGAAACCTGGAACTGGGGCTATGACAACGCGCCCCAGATCGATCCCTCCGGATCCGGATCACTCGCCCTTTCCATCACCAACAGCAGCGCCAACGCGGGTGCCAGCGACGACAACCAGGCGGAATCCGGCATCGAGTTTTTCGCCTACTATGAAATGGGCCCGCTCAACATTCCGGCGCTCAAGTCGCTCAACGCCACCTGGGGTTTCCGCGGCGGTTTCCACTACGCCCACGTCGATACCGGCAACACCTCCACGCTCACTTCGGGAACCGTCACCGTGACGGACCGCTACAATCTCAACGGCACCATTCCTCCGCTCGCGCCGTACTCGGGCTCTTTCGGTGGACCCGGCCCGCTCATCGGGGATTCTCCGGCCCGGACGACCGGCGCTGGTGCGACCGCCTTTGTCGACGGCTCGCGTGATCTCAACGTGCACCTCACCACCCTGAACTTCGGCAGCTATCTGGAAGTGCCGGTCAGCGGGAAATTCAGTGTCACGCTCGAAGGCGGCCTCAGCGCGGCCTTCGCCTCCGGCAGCTACGACTACGAATCCTCGACTTCCATCGCCGGACTAGGCACCAGGACGAGCTCCGGCAGCGATTCGGAACTCTCCCTGCTGCCCGGCGTCTATCTGGGTATGAGCGGCATCTATCAAATCAACGATTCCTGGTCGCTCCAGGCTGCCGGACGCTATCAGTATCTCGACAGCCTCGAACTCGAGTCCAATGGCTCCAACGCCACGCTCTCCTTCGATTCCGCCTTCGTGCTGTCCCTCGGTGCGATGTATTCGTTCTGATAGGGGAGCCTGCTTACCTTGGCCGGGTCATCTTCGCGGGGGTCAGCAAATCATCGAGCTGCTCCTTGCTGAGCCAGCCTTTTTCCAGCACGAGATTGTAAACGCTGCCGCCGGTGGCAAGGGCTTCCTTGGCGATGGCGGTGCTCTTTTCATAACCTAACACCGGATTGAGTGCGGTGACGAGGCCGATGGAATTCTGCACGTAGGCGAGGCAGCGCTCGATGTTCGGCTGGATGCCGGAAATGCAGCGGGTGTGCAGGGTGATGGCGGCGTTTCTCAGAAGCGTGAGTCCGAAGAGCAGGTTGAAGGCGATGATCGGCTCCGCCATGTTCAGCTCCAGCTCGCTCGCTTCCGAGGCCATGGCGATGGTGACGTCCGCGCCGATGATCTGATAGCAAACCTGGCTGACGACTTCCGGAATGACCGGATTCACCTTGCCGGGCATGATCGACGAGCCAGGCTGCATCGCGGGCAGGCGGATTTCATACAGGCCGCAGCGCGGTCCGGACGAGAGCCAACGGAGGTCGTTGCAGATTTTTGAAAGTTGGACGGCCGCGGCTTTCATGGCGCCGCTCATCAGGGAGAAGGCTCCGCAGTCTTGGGTGGATTGCACGAGATTGGCCGCCAGATAGATGGGCAGTCCGCTGATTTCCGCGAGGTAGTTGGTGCAGAGCTTGGCGTATCCCGGAGGGCTGTTGATGCCGGTGCCGATCGCAGTGGCTCCCATGTTGACGGATAGAAGTTCCTCCGATGCGCGTTCGAGATAGCGGATGCCGTCCCCAATGGAGGCGGCGTAGGCGCTGAATTCCTGGCCGAGCGTCATCGGCACGGCGTCCTGGTTTTCCGTGCGGCCCATTTTCAGGATTTCGGAAAATTCCACGGCTTTTTGATCTAACGAAACCCTCAGTTCCCGCAGCGCGGAGGTGGCGTCGCGAAGAGTTAGAATTACGCCGAGCTTGATCGCGGTGGGGTAGGCGTCGTTGGTGGACTGCGAGCGGTTGACGTCGTCGTTCGGGTGGAGGAACTCATACTGCCCCTTGCGGTGGCCAAGGATTTCCAGCGCCCGGTTGGCGATGACCTCGTTGGCGTTCATGTTGGTGGACGTGCCCGCGCCGCCCTGGATCATGTCGATGGTGAAATGCTCGTGCCATTTCCCGGCGATGATCTCGTCGCAAGCGGCGATGATGGCGTCGGCGCGGTCGCCCTTCACGACGCCGAGCCCCTTGTTGGCACGGGCGGCGGCCTTTTTCACATACGCCAGACTGCGGACGAAGTGGCCGAAATGGTTGAGCTGGATGCCGGAGATGGGGAAATTCTCCATTCCGCGCAGCGTCTGCACGCCGTAGTAGGCGCTGTCCGGCAGCTCGCGCTCGCCGAGAGAGTCATGCTCTTTCCTCCACGTCACCACCACCGGGGCCGAGTCGGAAAGCACCCGCTCGTTCGCCGCGCGCAACCGCGTGCTCAGGCGGCGCGCGATGTGGCCGACCATCCGATAGAACACCTCCGGCTTGTTCGCGCGCAGTTCGTCGAAAGCCTCGCGCGGAATCAGCCACACCTCCACATCGGTGAGCGCCACGCCGGACGCCGAATGCGGCAGATCGTCCAGCATCACCCCTTCGCTGAATGCGGTGCCGGTCGTGAGAGTGGCAAGCCGCGTGGTGCTGCCGTGGTTGCCGCGGACGATCTCGACCTCGCCCTTTTCCACGATGCCCATCCACAGCCGCGGCGCGGATTCGTGGAACAGCCATTCGCCCGCCTTGAAGGAATGGGACGCGCCGCGTTCCATCAGGGAGGCCAGTTCGTCCGCCTCGATCGACATCGTTTTCGCCAACGAGGCGATCTGTTTTTCGGAGAAAATCATATGTCGCTGAGACTGGCGCGGAGCGGCCCGACGTCAAGATTTTCGCTGAAATCGGGCGGCCTACGTACGGTGGGCTTGCAGACCTCCCGCCATCCCTTTAGGAAATTCCCGTGGCCGCGAAACCGAAGACATTTCTTGAAAAAGCCGGAAATTTCTTCGCGGTCGTTGGCAGCGACGAGGGCCTCGTCCGCGAAAAAGCGCTGATCCTCTACAACCAGCTCACCGGCGGCTTGGACGACGGTTTCACCCACGAAACCATCGACGGCATCGCGGACAATTCCGAGTCGGCTTTCGAAATCTGCTCCTCCACCGTCCAGGCCCTGCTCACCATCCCGATGTTCGGCGGCGACAAGGTGGTCTGGCTGCGCAACGCGAATTTCCTCGCCGACAACGTCACCGGCCGCTCGCAGCGCACGGAAGCCGGCGTGGAATCCCTCCGCGCCACGCTCGAACGCGGCATCCCGGACGGCGTGAAATTTCTCATGACCGCCCAAGGCGTGGACAAGCGCCGCGGCTTCTGGAAATTCATCGAAAAAGCGGCCGACGTCCAGGTCCACGACCGCATCGACACCAGCCGCGACGACTGGCAGGACCAGGTCGCCTCGCTCGTCACCAAGCGTGCCCGCGAGCTCAATCTCAGTTTCCATCCGGACGCCCTCGCCCTCTTCGTCATGCTTGCCGGCGAGCAGTCCCAACAGATCGGCAACGAGCTGGAAAAGCTCGATCTCTATCTGGGCGAGGAACGCCGCGAGGTCACCGAGGACGACGTCCGCGTGCTCGTCCCGCTCAGCCGCGCCGCCGTCGTTTTTGAAATCGGCAAGGCCATCCAGATCGGCAACGCCTCGCGCGCCATCCAGCTCATCGACCAACAGCTCGAAGCCGACGAATCCGCCATTGGCATCATGCGCGCCTCGATCATCGGTGTGGTGAGAAACCTGTTCATGGCGAAGCTGATCATCGAGAAATTCAAGGTCCCCACCGGCAACTACAGCGCCTTTTCCGGCGGGCTCAACCGCCTCCCTGAATCCGACCGCGCCTGGCTCCCACAGAAAAAAGACGGCTCCGGAGTGAACGTTTTCCCCATCTTCCTCGCCGCCGACAACGCGAAGAACTTCGAGCTCGCCGGCCTCCAACAAGTCATGGAAGCCACCCTCAAGGCCGACCAAGCGCTGGTCACCACCGGCCTCGACCACCGCCTCATCCTCCACCGCTTGATCGTGGAAATCGCCTCTGCGCGGAAAGCCCCGGTGCGGAGGCGGTGAAATCGGACTCGGCAAACTTCACTGGAGAATTGAATGAGTCACTCGCACAAATCCGCGTGGGACGCTTACCGGCGGTGGAGAAAGCGTTTTTGGTTAGCAATCCCGGTAGGCATACTGGTCTTGGTGATATTTCGGGGAGCCACTCCGGCAGCAGCGGCGGTTTTCATCCCCTTGCTGTTCGCCGTGACTTTGTTTCAGGGATTCAAATGCCCCAGATGTGGCGAATGTTTCTTTTATAGGCGTACCTACCGCCCTTCGGTAACAAACTGTGTTCATTGCGGACTGCCAAAATGGGAGGACGCTTCTTTCCAAAAGCCGCCACTGGTTGTGTCCCCTTCCTCTAGCAGGCGAAATCCTGAATCTGATCCGGCATTTGCGGAACGTCTCCGCATTACAAATTTTCTCACCTTGGTCCTCCGCGATGATCCGGGAGCCATCCACCTCACACTCGATTCCGACGGCTGGGACGATGTGGGTAACCTGCTGGCCCGGGCAAATCGCTACGGCTTCAAGCTGACCCGGGAAGTGATCACGAACCTGATGGTCACGAAGGAAAATCCGCCCATCGAATGGGATCATGCATCCGACCGGATCCGCGCCTGCCGCTGAACCTGCTTTCCTTCGCGGCGGAATCAGTTATCGTTTCCGAACTGTTCCTTCAGATGAAAAAAATACGGCTTCTCCCAGTGTTCGTGCTTTGTCTTCTTCCGATGATCTGCCGTGCGGATGAGGCTGACAAGGAGCGCATCAAGGAGCTGGAGCGGAAAATGCTGGAGCTCCAGAACGAGAAGGCAAAGCTCACCGGAGAACCGGCTGCGGGCGGGCTTCATACGAAGGACGGCCGGGTCAATCCGCGCATCAGCAATGCGGTGCTCATCATCCAGGGAGACGTTTCCGTGGGCACCGGCTTCATCGTCTCCACCGGTGGTAAGAAGTATGTTTACACCGCCGCCCACGTGTTTTCCGGGAACAGCAGGCTTTCCATCAGCAACGCTGCCGGCACGGTGTTCAAGAAATTCGGCAATCTGGAAGCTGCCGAGGGCGCGGATCTGGTGCGGTTGGAAATGTTGGAGGATGCGCAGGACTATCTTGAACTCGTCCCGCCGGCCGCCCCGCTGGAAATCAATACCGAGATCGCCGCATTGGGCAACGGTGGTGGCAATGGCGTGGTTTCGGTGGAACGGGGAAAAATTCTCGGAACCAGCGGTGATTCGTTGGAAGTCGATGCCGGCATCATCCAGGGCAACAGCGGCGGGCCTGTGGTGGAGGAGGCTTCCGGCCGGGCCGTGGGTCTCGTCACCCATCTCACCAGCGAGCGGAAGGACCTGTGGTCCGCGGGCACCCGCCAGGGCGAGGTCCGCCGCTTCGCCTGCCGTTTGAACCGCGAGTGGAAATGGAAGGTGATGAAGATCGGCACCTTTCTTGCGGAAGGAAAGACGCTGGTGGATTTCGACAACCAGACGCGGCTTTGTTTCGCCGTGGCGCAGTTGCAACCGCTGAAAACCGGACTGAGGCTTGATACCCAGGTGGGCGAGGGCACCACCGCCATGCAGATCATCCAACAGAACCAGGACAACGCGCTGGTGAAATCGCTGATTTCCATGAACACCGAGCTGGCGTCGCGCAAGACCGGCGTGAGCGAGGCGGACCTGAAGAAAAAATTCAGCGGTCTGTTGGGGCAGATCCAAGCGCAGGCCACCCGCTCGAATGATGCGCTGAAACCTCAGGAAATGGCATGGTTCCACCGCAGCCACGCCGAGGTATCCGTGCGGACGCGTAAGGAATGCCTGGACGCGCTAAAGGCGAATCTGGACAATCTGAGGTGATGGCGGAACGCTCGGAAACAGCGATGAACGAAGAGAAAAAATCCGCGTGGGATGGATATCGGCGATGGAGGAAAATTTCATGGATCGCAAAGGGTATCGCGTTGCCTGTTTGGATAGGTTTTATATTTGCGGAATCATTGCACTTGTCAGAAGCAATCTTGTTCCCTGTTTTTTTCCGGCGCTCCTGAACTTTTAGTGGGTTGATATGGGTCGAAATTCGATGGTTAGACCACCCGCTATCCAGTATGCCATGGCTTGGAAGTTGCGGAACGTGCGGTAGCCTCTTGCCCTTCGGCGGGCGAG
>JBDSNC010000117.1:0-21694 GCA_039915545.1 Luteolibacter sp. | reverse complement strand
CCGTCAGACCGAAGGTATATCAACTCATCCGCAAAAATCCGCAATCGCCATCACCCCACGCACCCGCACTCCACCTTGAGAAATCAGGGCTCAGGACGCATCACTCCCATGCTGTGGGATGGCTGTGCAGCTTTTCATGGACTACCGAGAACACGCGATTAACCGGGATTGGTCCGCTGGGGAGAAGATCGGCCTTTATCGGCAGATGGCGCGGATCCGCAGGTTTGAGCAGACGGCGCTCAGGCATTACAATTGTGGGAAAATGGGGGGCTTTTTGGTTCTGGAAATCGGTCAGGAGTCTGTGGCGGCAAGCGTGCGCTCGCTGATCGGGCCGGACGACCACAGCATCAGCGGCTGGCGTGGCATGGGTCATGCGTTGGGCGCTGGAATGTCGATGGAAACCTGCATGGCGGAGTTGTATGGAAAAACCAACGGCTGCTCGAAAGGCAAGGCGGGTGCGTTTTCATTTTATGATCCGGCACGACATCATTGGGGCTGCCATGCGACGGCTGCCGCGCAGACGCCGCTCGCGGCGGGGTTGGCATTTGCTTTGAAACAGCGGGAGATCAAGGGGGTGGTTTTCTGTTTTCTGGGAGAAGGCTCGGCGAACAAGGGTGTGTATCATGAATCGCTCAATCTCGCGGGGCTGTTCGGATTGCCGGTCATTTATATTATCGAGAATAACGGTTTCGCGATGTTCACGTCGGCACCGCGCTCGGCGAGATTCACTGGCTGCCTTGCCCGGCGTGCCGAGACCTATGGTATCGATTGGGATTTGTTTGATGACAGCAACCCATACGAAATCCGCGCGAAACTATGGCCTGCCATCGAGCGCGCCCGGGATCATCAAAGACCCACCGTGTTGGAAATTTCCACCTACCGGTATTTCGGTTCACACGTCGCCGATGCGAATCACAAGATGTATCGGACGCCGGAAGAGATCGAGGAATGGAAGTCCCGCGATCCGATGATGCTGTGGGGGCGTCATCTGATGACGGAGGGGATCCTGGATGAGGCTGCATTGAAACTCATTTTAGAACAGGCGAAAGAGGAAGCCAGCGAGGCCATCAGATCCGCGGAGAACGGCGGACTGCCGACGGTTTCCGATATCAGCACCGACGTGTATTGGGAAACGGATAACGCCACGGAAAGCTCGCGGATCGGACGGCACTTCTTCGATGATTGATGCGTTTTGTAAAGGAACGACAATAAGGTCGATGAACGGGGTTTCTCAGGCTACGCTCGCGCATGAAACCGCTGTTTGAAGAACTGGATTTCCGCCCGACGCCGATTGGTGATCTGATCCTGCGCCGTCGGCGGATGGCGATGCTGGACGATCTGATGGTTTACGAAGTG
Organism: Luteolibacter sp.; assembly: GCA_039915545.1. Lineage (GTDB taxonomy): Bacteria > Verrucomicrobiota > Verrucomicrobiia > Verrucomicrobiales > Akkermansiaceae > Luteolibacter. The sequence continues at coordinate 20,338 of JBDSNC010000117.1, read as the reverse complement.
CTGTTGGGAAACGGTTATCTGATGTCCAGTTTGTTTCACGACGTGGAGGAGGCGCTGGCGGATCTGGGATTGGCGGCGGTGGGGGGAGAGAAGCTGGATGTGGTGGTCGGCGGGCTGGGGCTCGGTTATACGGCGGTCGCGGCGTTGCGGGACGCGCGGGTGGCGGAGCTGCTGGTGGTAGACGTGATGCAGCCGGTGATCGAGTGGCATGAAAAGCACATGGTGCCGCTGGGCGAGACGCTGACGGGCGATGCGCGCTGCCGCTTGGTGCACGGGGATTTCTTCGCGATGGCTGACGCACCGGAGCGAGGCTTCGATCCGTTGTCGGCGGGCCGGAAATTCCATGCGGTGCTGTTGGACATCGACCACTCGCCGCAGAACCTGTTGGATGAGAAGAACGGTGCGTTTTACAGCGCGGACGGGCTGCGGAAACTATCAGATCAACTGCTGCCGGGTGGTGTGTTCGCGATGTGGTCGGACGATGCGCCGGATGAGGGTTTCATGAAGCGGCTGGGGGAGGTGTTTGATTCCCCGCAGGCGCACGTCGTGAGATTTTCGAATCCGCTGCTGGAAAAGGAGTCGGAAAGCACGGTGTATGTGGCTGGGAAGCGGGCGTGATCGGCCGGTGAACTTTGGACCGCGGTGAGAATCACCGCTTTGAGGGGAGACTCCGTCGTTTTTTCGAAATTCGGAGCTTTGTGCAAAAGCCTCGAATGCGGGCGGCTTTCTCCAGTCAGGAGATTTGCGGGAATCCACATCCACTCCCAAAGCGGTGATGCGCCTTGGGGCTTTCACCGCAGTCCAAAGTGGCGAAATGAATTTCGCGATCCGTGGGCGCGCGCGTGATTTCTATTTCACTTTCTCATCAACCAACGGGCTACTATTTGAACAAGCGCTCCGCCGATGCTCGTGGGTGTGGTGCCCTTTCCCAGTCCGTAGTCATCGAGGAGATTTTCTTTCGAATCGAGCCGGTCTCCGATGGACTCAGTAGGGCATCCGGCGATTGCCTCCAGAACGTGGAGTTCCTCGTCGTCGGTTTCCGGCTGCTTCTTCACAAACGCGCATCCCACATTGCTATCGAAAGCAAAATTTTCGGGAGCAGTCTCCACGCAAAGTTCACAGTAAATACAGGATTCATCCACGAAGAATCTGCCTGCCACGTTGGATTTCACGGCTGGATAGGAAGATGACATGATGGATTCAATCTTCCTCAGGTGCTCGAACCAGCGAGCTTCACACTTTCATCAGATCCGCTTCTTTCGCGACGGCGTGCTCTTCGATCTTTTTCGTGAACTTGTTGGTCAGCTCCTGGACTTCCTTTTCGAAATCCTTCTGGCCGTCTTCGGTGATGAAGTTGTCGGCTTTCATCTTCTTCGCGGTGTCCATCCCGTCCTTGCGTGCGGCGCGGAGGCGGACTTTCGCTTCCTCGGCGAGCTGTTTGATCATTTTGACCATGTCGCGGCGGCGCTCTTCGGAGAGCTCGGGAATCGGGACGCGGATCGAGCGATCAGCGGCGGCGGGGTTGAGGCCGAGCTTGCACTCGCGGATGGCGCGTTCGATGTCGCGGGTGGTGGCGGGATCGAAGGGCTGCACGACCAACATCCGTGGCTCGGGCGAGTTGATGATGGCCAGGCTCTTGAGCTTGGAAACGGCCCCGTAGGCGTGGACGAGCACGTCGAGGTTTTCAATCAACGCGGGGCTGGCCTTGCCGGTGCGCACGCCGGCGAACTCGTGGATGAGGTAATCGACGCACTTGGTCATCGCGTCCTCGACTTCGAAAATGGCTTCTTCGGGATCCATGGTGTGATAGAGAATTGAAAGTTGGAAATCACTCGCCGTGAACGAGCGTGCCGATCGGCAGGCCGCGGAGGGCGTGGGAAAGATTGCCGTGCGGGGCGAGATCGAAAACGATGATCGGCACGTGGTTGTCCATGCAGAGGCTGAACGCGGTGGCGTCCATCACCTCAAGGCGGCTGGAAAGGCACTCCTGGAAGGTGACCGTCTCGTAACGTTTTGCATCGGGATTTTTCCGAGGGTCGGAATCGTAAACGCCGTCGACCTGGGTGGCCTTGAGGATGACATCGGCTCCCATTTCACTGGCACGAAGGGCGGCGGTGGTGTCGGTGGAGAAAAACGGGTTGCCGGTGCCGGCGGCGAAGATGACGACTTTTCCTTCGTCGAGCTGGCGCTCGGCTTTGCGGCGGATGAAGGTTTCCGCGACGTTTTTCATCTCGATGGCTGACTGGACGACGCAGGTCACGCCGTGGTGTTCGAGTGCGCCTTCGAGGGCGAGGGCGTTCATGACGGTGGCGAGCATGCCGACGTAATCGGCCGTCGCGCGGTCCATGCCGCGGGCGGAAGCACTGGCACCGCGCCAGAAATTTCCGCCGCCGACGACGATCCCGAGCTGGAGTCCCTCGGACACCGCCTCGCGGATTTCCAAGGCGATCCGGTCGACGATTTCAGGCGAAATATTGTCCCGCGAACCAGGTCCACGCAGGGCTTCTCCGCTGAGTTTCAGGATGGCGCGCTTGAAAGGACGAGGATCTTTGGTTGGGGAGGTCATGCGGAATTGGAGCTGGCCGATGAAAGCGGAATCCCCCCCTGATTGAAAAGGGAAAACACGGATTCAATTCGCAGCGGGCTCGTCTCCGATGATGAATTTGGTCCCGAGATCGCGCAGGCTGGCCTTCCCGTCGTCGGTACCGTCGATGATGATGGTGACGTTGAGCGGCTTCGACTGCGGGCGCTGGAATTCGTCGAGGGTTTTTCTAACGGCGATGATGGCCAGTTTGAGGATCTGGCGGGTGGTGAGGTCCACGTCGGCCGGGATGGTGAGCTGGGCGACATCGAGCCGGACGTGAAGGCCGGTATCGGTCATTTCGCCGTTGATGCCGACATTGCAAAGTACCAGCAGGTTCGCCTCCTGGACCTTGTAGTTCGGGTTGTTCGTCGGCAGCAGATGCGGGCTGCGGATGGCTTGGATGAGGTCCTCCGGCATGGCTCCGGAAAGCGCCATCGGCCGTGACATGACGGACGCCTGGAGCGCCTCGCCGATTTCGGAAATGGCCTCGTCGCCATCGGTCCCGTGCAGGCTGATGGGTTCGAAAATAGGGACGACGGTGATCGTCGAAGCGCTGGCAGAACAGGCGATCGATATGATCGCCAGAACCAATGTGATCATAGTTTTCATGAGTGGAATCCTGCATCAGGCGGGAGAATGTGGCGAGGGGAAAGAAGCGGAGGCAGGGTGGGGCAGGAGAGGGCCGGGATGCCTGTGTCATGCCGGGACGTGCCGCTTTTTTCTATCAAATTTCGGTTTCATCTCTCTTCCCGCGCTTGCCAAGCTGCCGGATCTGGGTTTGTCATGAGCCATGGATTATCTGGCCCGCGCGCGCTCCGTGATTGAGATTGAAACCGATGGCTTGCGCCGCATGTCCGAGCGTTTGGACGATTCCTTTACCGCCGCCGTCCGGATCCTCCAGCACACGGTCGAACACCGCGGCAAGATCGTCGTGGTGGGCGTGGGGAAATCAGGAAACATCGGCCACAAGATCGCCGCGACGCTCAATTCCACTGGCGCAACCGCCGTGGTGCTCGATTCCCAAAACGCGCTGCACGGCGACCTCGGCCTGCTTTCCGATGGTGACGCGGTGCTCGCGCTTTCCTACTCCGGCGAGACCCGCGAGCTGCTCGACCTGCTGCCTTTCATCAAGCGCTTCGAAGTGAAACTGATCGCAATGACGGGAAACAGTGGCTCCACGCTCTCCCGTTTCTGCGAAGTGACGCTGGACACCTCTGTCGAGCGCGAGGCCTGTCCGCTCAATCTCGCACCCACCTCCTCATCCACGGCGATGCTGGTGATGGGCGATGCGCTGGCGATGGTTTTGCTGGAATCCCGCGGTTTCACGGAAGCCGATTTCGCGCGCTTCCACCCCGGCGGATCACTGGGCCGCGCCCTGCTGACCCGGGTTTCCGACATCATGCGCTCCGATGCGGAGCTACCCACCGTGGCGGAAGATGCGAATGTGTTTTCCGCGCTCGATTCGATGAACCGGGCCCGCGCCGGTGCCTGTTTGATTTTGAAAAGCGATGGCACGCTCGCGGGAATTTTCACCCACGGCGACTTCGCCCGCAGTTTCCGCAGCGATCCGTTGCTCGGTGAAAAGCCGGTCGAAAAACTGATGACCCGCCGCCCGATCACCGTGCGGGCGGACGCCTTGGCAGTGGAAGTGCTGAAAACCATCGGAGCAAACCGGATCGATGATATCGTGGTGATGGATGAAGAGGGGAAACCCGTGGGGCTGATCGACACCCAGGACCTCGCGAGGTTGAAGATTGTCTGAAAAGTAGTCCTGGACTACTTTGAGGGCACAAAAAAACCGCACTCGGTGAGGAGTGCGGTTTCTTGAAAGACTGCCAATCAGCGCTTGGAGAACTGGAAGCGTGCGCGGGCACCTGGTTGACCCGGCTTTTTCCGTTCCTTCATGCGAGGGTCACGGGTGAGGAAGCCGAGTGGCTTGATCAGCTTGCGGTTCTCAGGATCCACCAGTGTGAGCGAGCGGGAGATCGCGTGACGGATGGCGATCGATTGAGCCTGCTTGCCACCGCCCTTGACGACGACGTTCAGGTCGAACTTGTTGGACAGCGAAACGGCCATGAACGGTGCGAGCACGGCGTTCTGAAGCTCGATGGTAGGAAGGTATTCCTCGAAGCTGCGGCCGTTGATGATGATCTGGCCGGTGCCTTCGGTCATCCAGACGCGGGCGACTGCGGTTTTGCGGCGGCCGGTGGCGCTTTGGGTAGTGGTGGCGGACATGGTGGGAAAAGGTGGGGATTATTTGACGGCGTGGGCGACAGGAGCCTGGGCTTCGTGCGGGTGGGTTTCACCGGCATAAACCTTGAGCTTGCCGAACTGGCTGCGGCCAAGGCGGGTCTTCGGGAGCATGCCCCAGACCGCGCGCTCGACGAGGAGGATCGGGCGGCGCTCACGGACGATGCGTGGAGTCTCGACCTTCTGACCGCCGACATAGCCGGAGAAACGGGTGTAGATCTTGGACGTTTCCTTGGTGCCGGTGAGGACAACCTGATCGGCATTGATCACGACGACGAAGTCACCGGTGTCAACGTGGGAGGTGAAAATAGGCTTGTGCTTGCCGCGGAGGAGGCGTGCGGCCTCAACAGCGACTTGGCCGAGGACCTTGCCCTTGGCGTCGATCACATACCACTTGCGCTCGACTTCGTGCGGCTTGGCGGAAAACGTCTTCATGTGCTTGTATAAAAAATGACTTCGGACACACGGGATGTGCGAAGGGGTGGGGAAACTAGGGAGCAGGTTTCCGGGTGTCAACCGGGAAATCGCGGGAATTTTCCTTTAATTTCCGCTCCCTAGTTTTGGATTCATCGCATCATTTCACTCCGCTGCGGCCAGGGTGAGTGGAGCGACACCGCTGGTGCGCTTGATCTTGAGCACCTTGCTGACGCTTTGATTGTTCGCCTTGTCGGTGGCGAAAATGGTGATCGTGTTGTTGCCCGAGGCCAGACTCGCCTTGAACTGCCAGCTTGTAGTGCCAGTGGCGGTTTTCACAGTTCCATTGTTCACCTTATACTGCATCTTGGTTATTCCGGAGGCGTCGCTGGCGGTTCCCTTGATGGTGAATTTCTTGAGGGAGGTGGTTTTCGGAATGGTGGTGGTAACGGCCAGCAGCGGTTTGGTGCCATCGGCGGGGAAGCGCAGGACGCGGTCGTTGGACCGATCTGGAACCCACAGGTCTCCGTTTGTGTCGGCGAACGGCTGTAGGAATGGAAAATTGAGTTTCCGGTTGGTGACACCGGTGGAACTGGTGGTGAAATCGGGTTGTCCGACCACCCCATCGGCCGCAGCTCCGCTGGCTTTTGTGGAGACTTTGTCGAAACGCAGCATGCGGGAGTTGAAGTATTCACACACCCAGAGGGTGTCGTCGGATGTGAGGTAAACGCCGCAAGGGCCGTTGAACGTGCTGGACGTCAGTCCTGAGGTGGAGGTGCTGAAATTCGCTTGTCCCAGGACCGAGTTCGCGCCTGCGCCATTTCCGAGCGTTGCGGCGTTCTGGAATACCATTACGCGGTTGTCGGCGAAGCATGTGACGTAGAGTGTGCCGGCGGCAGAGACGGCGATTCCTGTTGGGAGTTGCAGGCCGGACGAACCCGCGCTGGGACTGTTTGACGTGAAATTGGCTTGGCCGAGCACTCCGTCAGCGGCGGCACCGTTGGCTTTCGTGCTGATCGAGTCCAGCCGGAGTACCCGGTGGTTGTTTTCCTCCGCCACCCAGAGGCGGTCGGCGTTGTCCACCCAGATTGCGTCCGGACGAGCAAACTTGATGCTGGTCGTTCCCGATCCGGTAGTGGTGAAATCCGGCTGTCCGTAGACCCGGTCCGGAAATGCATTTGTCTCGCGATAGCTTGCTACCTCGTACATGAGCACCCGGTTGTTGCCGGAATCAGCGACCCACAGCCGGCCCTTCTGGTCAAAAAACAGGGCGTGAGGATCACTCAATTTCAGGTCGGTGGTGCCGGAGGTGGTGGTGCTGAATCGTGCCTGCCCGAACACCGCTTCGGCTCCGGCTCCGTTGGTCAGGGAGCTGACGCTCGCATAGCGCAGGATCCGGTTGCCGTGCTGATCCACCACAAAGACCTTGCGGCTGATCGGGTCGATCGTGATTCCAGAGGGTCCGGATAGGGAAAACGAGCTGGTAACCGGCGCAACGGCGTTGGTGACGAAATCCGTCTGCCCTAGTACGAGATTGGCGGCTGTGTTGGTTACGACGGCTTTTCCCGAGGCGGCGCCCCCGAGGAGCACGCATAACAATGCGGGGAGGTAATGTTGTTTCATAGGAAACAACTCTACTAGCGGGTGGCCGCCGTGGACTCAAGGAATTTCAGGCGTCTTTTTCGCTAGAAACCTATTCCCGCGCGTCGGTCGGGCGGCTCGGCGGGGCGTAGAGCGGGGGAGGCAGCGGGCCGGTGCCGGCGTCGCCGTTGGCAGCTTGGGCGCGGATGGCTCCGGCGATGGCGTGGGCAAGTTTCTGACGATAAGCGGGATCCGCGCAGAGGCGGCTCTCGGCGGCGTTGCTGAGGTAGCCGCCTTCCAACAGCAGGCAGGGGATTTCCGGGTTGCGCGTCAGCCGGATGCGGCGACGGACCAAGCCGCGGTTGCCGCTTTTGTCAGGGCAGACGGAGGCCATCGCCTGCTGGCAGCGGACCGCGAGGCCGTGGCTGTCCACGCGCCAGTAGTAGGTTTCCGGGCCGCGGATGCCGGACGGGCCGCTGTTGAAATGCATGCTGACGAGGATGCCGCCGTATTGGTTGGCGCGGATCACACGCTCGTCGAGATCGACGAAGGTGTCGTCGTCACGCATGAGGATGGTTTTGAAATCGCCGCTGAGTTCGGAACGGAGGCGCTTCGCCATGTCGAGAGTGAGGTTTTTTTCCTGCTGGCCGGTGAAAGGGCTGGTGGCACCGCTGTCCTTGCCGCCGTGGCCGGCATCGATGACGACGGTGCGGAAGCCTTTCGGCCCCGGGCGGTGGCCCAGGACATCGCGCCCGGTTGACGATGGCGGGGCGGCGGGCCCGGCGCAGGAGACGAAAAACGCGGCGAGGGCGACGGGTGAAATCAGTTTGAGAAGCGGACTCATGGAGAAAGCCATCCCAGAATTTTCGCTAGAGGGGAAGCACGGGTTTTAGCGGGCTTCCGTTTTCGCGGGTCTTGACGTTTGGTCGGAATCGGACGAATCCTTTGCTGTTGAAACTCTCACTCCTTATACCACCCGCGGTCGCGCTTGTTCTGGTTGGCGCTTGGAACGTTTCGCAGATGCGCTCGATTTCCTCACTCGAGGAGGAGCGCGTGACGCTGCGCAAGCGGATCGCTATGGCGATGGGTTCTTCCGGAGTCGGCCTGATGCTGGCCACCCGCCCGTCGAAATCGGGGAAAACCGGCACGGACAGGATCGATTGGAAATCGCTCTCCGAACAGCTCGCGTCGGCGCAGGAAGGCGGAAGCGCTAGCGAAATGCGGGCGATGATGAATTTCCAACAGCGGTTGGAAAAGATGACCAAGGATGAAATGGTCGACGCGCTGGATGAGATCGCCAGCCTCAACCTCTCCGACGCAGCGCGCGCGATGCTCGAATCGATGATCATCGATCCACTGATCGCCCAGGATCCCGAGCTGGCTTTGAAGCACTTTGCGGACCGCATCCAGAGCGATCCCGACGGCATCGGCTGGCAGCTTTCCAACGCCCTCAAGCAATGGGCGAAAACCGATCTCTCCGCCGCCACCGCGTGGTTCGACAAACAGATCGCCGATGGAAATTTCGAGAGCAAGACGCTCGACGGCAGGAGCGACATGCGGCTCCAGTTCGAGGGCGCGCTGATGGAATCCCTGCTCGCCTCCGATCCCGCTGCCGCCGCCCGCCGGCTTTCCGAACTGCCGGAAGACCAGCGGCGCGAGGTTCTCCAACAGATGCCGTTCGGCGAACTGTCCGAGGAAAGCCGGAACGCCTACACCGATTTAGTTAGGAAACTGGTGCCTGCGGACGAGCGTGAAGGGTCCTTCGCCCACATCGCCACCGAACTGGTGGGTAACGGCGATTATTCCGACGTCAGCGCCTTTCTCGATGGCGTGCACGCCACACCTTCGGAACGCGCTGCCGCCGCGATGGACGCCGCAAATTCGAAACTGGAGCAGATCGCGATGGAGGGCAAGGTGACCGTCGAAAACGTCGATGAATTGAGAGATTGGCTGAAACTCCAGGCTCCCGGCCAGATCGACAGCATCACCGGCAAGGCGCTGGCGGAAGCCGCCCAGGAACGTGGGAAATTCAAATTCTCAGACGCTGCGCAGCTCGCTATGGCCTACCATCAGAGCAGTGGCAATGATGACGTGCTCGTGGCGTTTCTCGAAAGCTACTCCGCCCGCTCGAATCTCGACGAGGCGAAGCAGTTGGCGGAAATGATCAAGGATGACGCGCGCCGGAAAGAGATTCTCAAGGGACTGAAGTGAAATTGCCGGTATCCATGAAGATTTCCATCGCTCTATCAGTAATTATCCTCGCCATCGGTCTGGCGACGGGCTTCATGCACCAGCAGCAGTTGACCGTGCTCCGCCAGGACCGCGGGCAGCTCGCCGCGCAGGCGGAGAAACTCGGCCTCCGCGTCGAATCTCCCAACCAATCCGGCCAGCCGAAAATCACCAAGCGCCAGCGCGAGGACCGCGACAACCAGACGCGCTCGGTTTCCTCGCAGGTCACCGCCTTCGCCCGCGCCATGGAGGAGCACGAGAAAAACGGCGGCGACTCGGATGCCGAATTTCAAAAGCAGGGAATGGAGCTGATGGAGCGGTTGATGGATCTGGATCCCGCCCAGCTCAAGTTCGTCATCGCCAACCTGCGGGCCGACCAAGGACTGTCGGAAGACACCCGCCGCAACATGATCGGTTTCTCCATCATGATGCTGGCCGAGGAACATCCGGCCGCCGCTCTATCACTTTTCACCGCTTCCTCGGATCTGATGGACGACAGCGACATGGGCCAGCAGGTGATCATCTCATCGCTTGGAAAATTGGCGAAGGAGGATCCGCGCGCCGCTCTCGCCTGGATTCAGGAAAACTCGAAAAACCACCCGGAGCTCGCCGATGATGATGCGAAATGCAGCGTGCTCGCAGGTGCCGCGCAGTCCGACCCGAAGCTGGCCTTCAAGCTCATGACGGAACTCGGCCTCAAGGAAACGCCGGGTGCCATCCAGTCGATCACCGAGGCGGGAAAAACCCCGCAGGAAAGGGCCGCCATTCTATCCGCTTTCCGTGATCACCTCGCCAGCATCAGCGATCCGACCGAACGCGACGCCCAGCGCGAGGAAGCGCTCGGCGGACTTGCTAGAACCATCACCGGTGAGAGTTTCGACTCGGTGACCAAATGGGTTTCCTCCCAGAATCTCAGCCCCGAGGAAAGCGATCAGTTCGCCGGAGGGATCTCCTTCGATACCACCAAAGCCGAGACCGGAAAATGGATCGAGTGGATGACCAAGACCCTGCCGCCGGACAAACTGGGCGAGCACGTCGGCGACCTCGTCGGCCAATGGACCCAGCAGGATTATCTCTCCGCCGGGAAATGGCTCACCGCGGAACCCGAAGGCCCGGCGAAAACCGCCGCCGTGAAATCCTACGCGGAAACCGTGGCCGAATACGAACCGCAGGTCGCGGTGCAGTGGGCGATGACGATGCCCGCCGGACAGGAACGCGAGGACACGCTGAAAAGCATTTACGAAAACTGGCCTAACAAGGATGCCGCCGCCAAGGCCGCCTTCGCCGCCGAGCATGGGATCACGCCTGATCCTAAAGAAGACAACTAGCGGACTGCAGCAATGTGTCCCGGCTGTCTCAGCCGGGGGCAATGGATCCGGCTGAGACAGCCGGAACACCTTCTACAACAGTGCACTCGCGGATTGCAGCGTGTCGATGTCGGCGAGCGTCTTGTCACGCCGGATCGCTTTGATGCGCGGGAAACGCAGCGCCAGTCCCGAATCATGGCGTGGTGACCGCCGGATCGCGTCGAAGGCGATTTCCAGAACAATATTCGGCTCCACATGATGCTTGCGCCGTTCCTTGCGCAGCGTGTGTTTCTTGAAATGTTCCGTCAGATCCTCGATCTCGTCGTCGGTGAGACCGGAATACGCCTTGCCGATGACACGGAGCTGGCCGCTCGCCTCGTCGCGCACGGCGAAGGTGTAGTCGGATAGAACGTCCGAGCGTTTCCCGTGGCCCTGTTCCGCGACGATCACCACGCAATCGAGCGTCGGCATCACACCCTTGAGCTTGATCCACGATTTCCCGCGCCGGCCCGGCGTGTAAAGGCTCGCGGGATCCTTTGCGATGAGGCCTTCATGTCCGTCCTGCAACGATCGCTTGAACAACGCCTCGATCTCCGCCGGATTTTCCGCTGCGTGAACGGAGATGGATTCAAAAGGCGGAGCGAGCGCGAGAGTCTCCAGTTTGGCCCGGCGGTCCATCAGTGGATGCTCCAGCAAGTCCTCCCCATCCGACCAAAGCATGTCGAATGCGACGAATCGCAGCGGAACCGAGCTGTCCTGGCCTTCGTCAGTTAGGAACAGATCGCCGTCCGCCATCTTGCGGCCGAGGCGTTTCTGCAAGTCCGCGAAGCCGAGCTTGCGGCCTTCCGCGAAGGCGATGAGCTCACCGTCGAGAATGAAATCGCCGTGCAGTTTTCGAGCGGCAGCGATCAGTTCCGGAAATTCATCATCCAGCGGCCGGAGATCGCGGGAGAAAAGCGAAACACTGTCGCCCGACTTGTGAAGCTGCGCGCGAATGCCGTCGTATTTCGGTTCCAGCCAAACCGGCGGTGAGAACGGCAGTTTTTCAAACAGCGGCCGGTCATCCTCCGCATCGCGTTCCAGCGGCGCGGCGAGCATGCATTTGATCGGCACCAACGGGCGCAGGCTGGCTGTCGCGAGTTTCTGTTGTTTCGCCAGCAGGGCTGTCTCCCCGATGTCGCCCGTCAGCATATGGGCGTGGCGGACCTCGGCAGCGTCCGCTTTGAAAGCCTCTGCGATAGCATCCTCCACAAGCCCTTCCTTCAGACCGATCCGCAAGTCGCCGGTCAGCAATTTCACCACGGTTTCACCCTCCACCGGATGCAGCGCCGCCAGCCGCGCCGCCAGTTGTGCGATGCGGTCCAGCGATCCTTTGGCAGTCAGCAAATTCTGGAAAAACGCCTCCAGCCCCGGCAGATCGAGCGGTTCCGGCTTGAGCGGGATTTCCTGCAGCATCAGCCGCGCGGTGCGGGCGGAGTCGTTCTGGCTGATGGAAATTTCGCGGTAGCGGTCCTCGCGGGCGTTGGGAATGGCCAGAAGCGCGCGGCGGATCGTCGCCGGGCCGGTGTGGAGCGCGCGGCGTCCGGCTTTTCGCGGCAGCGCCTCGCCCGTCAGCCAGACGGCGGCGAGGCGGAGGTCGGAATCGGTGGTGAGTCCGCGCAGATAGGCGGAGAGAAATTCCGTTTTCGCCACGCGGCTGCTCGTCTCGCCGACGAGGCGGCAGAGGTCGCCGAAGTCCGCCAGCGCGCAGATCGCCCGGGCGTGGCGAGGTCCGCTGCCGGCGCGTTGGGCGACCTGGTTGATAGAGAGTTCGAGTTGGTCGCCGCCCATCGCGCACCACGCATCCATGCGCTTCGTCCGCAGCTCCGCGGCGAATTCCTTGGCAAAGCCATGCACCGTCAGAATTCTCTTCGGCCGCACGCGTTGGATGCATTCCATCAGCCCGGGATGGTCGGCGTGGTCGGATAGGGGAATCACCTCGTCCACGCGGTAGCGGTATTTCGATCCCGGCTGCATCGCCCAACCGGTGAGCATTGCCGTGCGTGTCGCCTTCAGCCCGCGCAGCAGTTTCGAGCGGATCGTGTTAGGGGGCGCGATTACCACATGGCCGGAAACCGCATGACCTTCAAAAAGCACCGGCTCCGGCAGGGTCGTCACGCCCGCCGCGCGGCAGGCGGTGGTCATCGCTGCGACCGTCGGGTGGAGCAGGGCGGGAATCCCATGCTCGGTTAAAAAGGCGAGTGCTTCCTGCGCTTTTCCCAGCGAGTAACCGAAAAGCACCGGCGTTTCCCCGTCCGCGAACGCGTCGTTCACGAAACGCAGAATGCCCGCTTCGATTTCCATTTGATTGGGAAATTCGTAGCACGGCAGCCCGAAGGTGGTTTCCAGAATGAGTGTGTCGGCAGCGAGGAAGTTGACCGGTTCCGCCGTGCGTCCGCGGCGGGTTTTGAAATCGCCGGTGTAAAGCAGGCTCGCGTTGTCCTTGATGCGGGTGACATGCAGCATCGCCGAGCCGGAAATGTGGCCGGCAGGCAGCAGCCGCAGCCGGAAGCCATCGCGGACCACTGGAACATGGAATGAAACCGGCTCGATCCGGTTTTCTGCGAGATGGAAGCGTTCATGGATGAGCTTCGCGGTCACGTCAGAGCACAGCGCCGACTCATGCCGGGCGAAGTGGTCGGCGTGGGCGTGGGAGACGAATGCACGCGGCTTCGCATCCCACGGGTCCAGCCACAGGTCGAGCTCCGGCAAATGCAAGCCGCGTTGAAAACGAACTTCAATCAATCGCCGGGAGAGTTAACCCGGATGAAGGCGAATCGCAAAGGCAAACCGGGATGGAACGCCACGAGAAGGATTCTTCCGCACGTAGTCCCGCCTTCAAGCGGTCTTAAGATTCCGCCTGAAGGCGGGACTACATACGGAAGAGGCTATTTCGTGTTGAAAAGGCGTGACGCCGAGAGCGCGAAGTTTTCCGGGTCATACATCGACTCGACTTTGGCGGGCGGGGCCGTGGCTTGGCCGGCGACGGTGCAGCGGGCGAGGTAGCTGACGGTGTAGGTGCCCTTGCGCCAGACTTCGTCCAGATAGAAAAGCGCGCGGTCGGTGCGGAGTTCCGAGTGGCTGACATTCCAATCGTTTTCACTGGTGCGGATCCCGGCGGCGGCTTTTTGCGAGGCGAAATCGTTGTTCACAGTCTCGAAAACGGAAGGCAGCGGATCCTCGATGACGAGGTAACGGCTGTTGTCCTTCGGCAGGGTGACGCGGAGCGAAACGCGGATCAGATCGCCGACTTTCGGCTCGGTGAGCACCGAGGCGGTGCAGTCCGAATTAATGCGCTCGTAGATGCGGTCCACGGACAATCCGTTTTTGGCGACCGGCTGCTGCGGCATGATCTTCGGCTTCGCGCTCACCTTCATCCGGACGTAGGCATTGTTGTTGGAAACGAGGTCCATCTTGAGATCCGGCGTCAGTTTGAACGAACGGCTGGCAGTGGGGTGGTCCGAGTTGAGGTTGATGGTTTCCACCCCGTCGGCGGTGGCGAAATACAGCGTGGTGGTCTGGTCCGTGATGTCCTGGCTGTCAGCGTAGGCGGACATTGCCATGAGGCTCCAACCGTTCACCCAAGTGGTGCGCCAGTGGCCGTAGGGATTGCGGTCGTGGAGCATTCGATCAAGCGCTTTGGTCGCTTCGTTGCCGGATGGATCGGCGGCGATCCAGGCGATGAGAGTGCAGGCCTCGTCGGCGGTCCAAGGCATCCAGTCATCGTTTTTCACCTTGAAGGGAACTTTGGAGGTAAGGATCGAGCGGGCGGTTGCCTGGTTTTCCTCGTTGCCTTCATCGACGAGGCAAATCGCGGTGGCTAGCTAGGCGCGGGCGGTGGGTGATAGATCGGCGAGGCGCTCGGTCATCACGCTGTGATAGGCCGGCTGGGCTTCGCCTGCGAGAGCGAGCACCAGCAACGCGCGGGCGTGGCTTTCGAGGGCGGACGGGGATTTTTCCCAAGCCAGTCCACGGAGGCTTTCGAGGAGGTTTTTCTTGAGTGAGTCGATGGCGCTTTCGGGAACGTTCGCGCCTTTTTCCGATGCCATGAGCAGCACCATGCCGGCGTAGGACGTGGCCCACGGGACGGTTTGTGTGCCGCCGGGCCAGTAGGAAAACGAGCCATCAGAGAGCATCATGGAGAGCAGCCGGTCTGCTCCCGCCTGGATCGCGGCGGTGACTTTTTCTTCGGGGATTTTCGCGAATGCGGGAATGACCGGGCTGAGCGATTCTACGGAGAGCCACGGGATGAGCGAAGAACTCGTCTGCTCGACGCAACCGTGCGGATAGCTGAGCAGGTAGTCGATGGATGCACCGGCATCGACGAGTGGGGAGCGGGAGAATTCCAGATCCACGGTGCCGCTGCCGTCGGCTAACAAGCTGTCGATGGAGTCGCGGAGGTTCTGTTTCACGCCGGGTTTGTTGAAGGCGACGAGCTTTGACTGGCGGAGCAGGGGCATCGGGTAGCTGACTTGGAAACGGGTCTCAACCGCGTCGGATAGACGGTGGGCGAGCTTGGGTGTCAGGTTGCCGTTGGCGAGGGAAACGGGTGTGGCTTTCCAGGTGAGCACGGCTTCACCAGTGGTTTCCGCGAGGGTGGGGAAAACGACGGTGGTCGATTTTCCTGCTTCCAGCGTGACGGTCTGGCTGGTGGCTCCTTGCGGTGTCGCGCTCGGGGTTTCCGCGCCGCTCCGGGTGCTGAATCCGATTTCCCAAGTGCCGGAAAACTCGGAGGCGTTCTGGACTAACACCTGCGAGTTGAAGGTGTCCCCTTGGTTGGCGAAGCGCACGGTTTTCGGTTCGAGCATCAGGTCCTTTTTGACGATGATGGAAGACTCGACATGGCCGAAGCGCGTGACCTCATGATGGGCGATGGCGATGAGACGGTAGCGGGTGAGGGTATCCGGAACCTTGAACGTGTGGGTGAATTTTCCGGAAGCGTCGGTGAGGATGGCGGGGGCCCAGGTGGCGCAGGGATCGAAGTTTTTCCGCAGGAGATCGGCGAGTTTGCCGAGATCCCCGCCGCCGCCGATGAAGAAGCCCTTGTTGGAGAAATCCTGTTGGTCGGGATCTTCGGAAATGAAGGTGTCGATGGAGGTGCCGGACTCCACATCGAGATCGCGGGGTTTGTAGAAGAAGTCCATCGGCTTCGGAGTTTCGTAGCCCATGACGGCGAGCGTGCCTTCGTCTTCGGCGTAAAGCGTGACCTCCGCACCGGCGGCGGGCGCGCCGTTTGAGAGCATGACGGAGCCGGTCAGCGTGACATCGTCGCCGGGGCGGTAGGTGGCGTTCTCGCTGCTGGTTAGATTCACGGCAAGAGTGTCGCGGAGGTTTTCCACGATGAGTTCGCAATAACCAAGACGAAGCTGCGGCTCCTTGTGATCGCGGGCGGATTCCTTCGCGCCCTTGATGATGAGCACGGAAACGAAGGCGTTCGGCGCGTCGTCTGCGGTGAGGGGAATGTCGATGACCGGCTTGTCCGCGGTGAGCGGGACGAGGAAGGAGCGCAGGACTTTTTCACGCTCCACGGTGACGAGTGCGGTGCCCTCGATGGGTGATAGAACGAGCACGCGTGCGGTCTCGCCGGGCTTGTAGGATTTTTTCTCAGCGACGAGTTTCACACGCATGCCGTCTTCATAGAGCCACGGATATTCATTGGTGCCGTAGGCGTTGAAATAGGTGACGGTGGCGAACGGGCGGCCTTCGGGATCGGTGCCGCGGAGGGTGAGGAAGTGCTTGCCGGTGGACTTCGGCGTGACGGTGAAGGGCGTGCCCTCTTTTACTGAAGCGGCGGGATCGAGGGTGATTTCCGAAGTCATCACGGTTTCCTCCGTCACGTCGTTGCGGGTGGTGGTGGCACCCGAATCGGTGGTGGATTTCACGGTGGAATTGACCTCACGTGTCAGCGTGGCGGTGACTTTCACCGCGCCCTTGAACGGCTCGCCTTCGGTGTCGGTGGCGACCAGTCTCAACGGCAATGCCTGACCGGCTCTAACCAGGCTGTCGTTGCGCGAGACTCCGACGTAAACGGACGACGGATGAACCGTGGTGCTGGTGGTGGAGGTGAGTGTCTGGTTGTTGGCGTCGGTGACTTCGGATGAAATGGTCACCTCGCGGGTGGTCGGGAATTCCGCCTGCGGAATGGCGACCGATAACGCCGCCTTGCCATCGGCTGATAGGACGGCCTCGCCCTGGACTTGGGAGGACGGCCCGCTTTCGTTTTCGTCATCCGAGCGATAGCCGAAGTAGTGATACCAATAAGTCCAGTCGTCGGTGCGGTGGTTGCCGAAAAGGAAATCGCGGAAACGCTCCGGATAGGGATTTTCCGCGCTGACCCGGCTGAAGTGGGTCACTTTTCCCGCGGCGACCGGCTGCCCCTGATAGTAGGTGGCCTCCAGATCGGCGGAAATGGTGGTGGCTCCGGGAGCGGGGGCGGTGATGGTTTGTTTGATCTCAAACGCATTGCGGCGGAACTCCTCGACGCGGAGCTCCATCGTGAAGCGCGCGCTTTCGCTCAGCGATTCCTGCATCTCCCAATCCTCCTTCGCTTCGGCGGCCTCCGCTTTTGCGAGTTCCTCGGGATATTCGAGGCGGATGGTGTGGATGCCGGTGGTCGAGAGCGGAAGCTTGTAAGTGAGATCGAAAGAGCCGTTGGCGGAGATTTCGACGGGCGCGTTATAAATCTCCTTGTCGGTGGGATCGACGATGACGATGCGCGCGGGACTTTTCTGTGAGAGAGCGATAGTGTTTCCTTCTAACGTCAGGACGATTCCCTTCAGCCGCACGGTTTCACCCGGCCGATAGAGCGAGCGGTCGGTGAACAGGAATGCCTTGCGGACGGGCGTGGTGGATTTGTTCCACGAATAGCGGATCGGGAAATGCCAGAGACCGACCGTGGAGAGTGTCGAGTCGAAGGCAGTTAGATAGGCGTCAGTGCCGAGCGATGCCTGAATATGGCGCACGGCGTCCGAGCGCGGAACGGTGACAAGCCCGGAAATGCCGGTGGTGGAAACTCCCAGCACGTTCGCGTCCTCGCCGAATAGCTCCACCTTCACGCCGGGCAGCGGTGCGCCGGTGTCGCAGGAGAACGCGTAAACGAAGGCCTCTGCGGCGGTGAGTTTCCAGGCGAGGCCGATGTCGGTGAGTTGGATCATCGCCTGCGCGCTGCGGCGGCCTTCCTTGGCCCCAGCCTGCGGAATGCCGGTGACATCGAGGAAAAGCGCGGCGTGGCGGAGGTCTTTCGGCAGCAGCTCGTCCCATAGCAGGGTGATTTCCTTGGAGGTGTCGATCGGATTTCCGAGCGGGATGTCCTTTTCACAAACCGTCTCGCCGACGACCAACGGATAGGGAAGCGGGGCGGTGGGTTCGACGGATTTTCCATCATGACCGACGCCCGTGTACTGGCCGTATCCCTGATAGGCCCGGATGAAATCGATGCCCGCGAGTTTCTTGATGCGGATATGGAGGCTGGCGAGGTTCACCGTCTGGATCCGATAACTGCGGCTGCCGTTTGCGAGCTGGGCCTGGTTGTCAGACGGAAGCGCGAGGCCCGGTTCGACGTGTTCGAAGGCGACTTCCTTGGTCGCCGGTGCGGCGAGCGTCAGGCCGGATTTCGCAACAAGCGGCGGCTTGATCGTGACGGAGTATTTCCCCTCAGTGGTGAAAGTTCCCGTCAGCTTGATCTGGCGGTCGTCGATTTCCGCAGCGAGAATTTCCGGGCGCGGGGAGATATCGAGGCAGGACGTCAGGAAATCGTCGGGGAGTTTTTCGGCGACGTTCTGATTGAAGGAGAGGAGGATTTGCATCGGCTCGTCGGCGGCGACATAGGCTTCGATGCCGGTGTTGGAAAACGGATCCACATTGCCGACGTCGTAGTTGCTGTCTTCGATGATCCGGGCGCTGGCGGTCAGGTTCGGGAGATTTTTCGAGGCGGAGATCACCCAGTTTTTTCCGACCGGAAGAGGTGAGGCGGGAGTCGCGATGACGATGTTGGAAACGAGGCTTTCCGGAGTGGTTTCCGCGACCGGCGTATTAGGAAAACGCGCGCTCCATGGCCGATAGTTGTTCGCGAAATATCCCACGCTGGCGACGGTGGCGCGTTGGAGGCGGGCGGGAACGCGCTGGCCGGTGTTGGAGACGAACGAAACGAAAGGAGCGGCGGTGGCGGGATCGGTCTCGTCGTTGAAGACGATCAGCCACTCGCCGGTGGACGGCGAATAATCCGAGTTCCAGCGCTTCGGCGCGTTCGCCGCGACGATGCGGAACGGTTCGGAATCGACCGTGGTGATTTTCCCGGCGGGAACGGCGGATTGGTCGAGGTGCTTGTGGCCTTTTGAAATGGAAAACGTGTAGCTCGTGCCGATGGCGGGCGGCTTGTCGGGGGTGAACCGCGCGATATTCGGCGCTTTCCAGACCAGCTTGCCGGAAAGCACCGGCTGGATCTCCAGCCAGGTGTTGTCCACGGTTCTTCCGAGCTCGGCGGTCGCGACGGCGGGGGAATCGAGCACGAGGTCGATCTGGGATTCCGGCGCGAGCGACGGGGTGGAAACGACCAAGCGTGGGGCTGCGGAGGCGGCCAGTTGCATGGTCAGGAAAGCCGAAATGGCGACGGGAGAGGTTTTCATGAAAGTAGTGGTTAGAGCCAATCGCTGTCATATACGAAAAACCCCTGATAGGAATTCAAATTATCCGGAAATTGTTCGAATTCCGCCCGTCCGGTTCGGGCATTGCGCTTTTGATGTTTTCTGCGAATATCCGTTCGTGACACACCCCATCGCATCCGGAATCCGCGGAATCGCCGCCATGATCGCGGCGGTGCTCGTGACCGCCTGCGCGCCGCAATACACGCTGGTCAACAACCCGATGCAGTCGGATTCGAAGAGCGACTCATTCGGCTACCGGAAATGGATTTCAAAGGACGTGAAACAGGACGTCGTCATCATCGGCATCCACGGTTTCTGTGGTGCCTCCATCGATTACGCGAACCTCGGCAACCACCTCCTCCAATACCAGCCGAAGACCGGGCTCTACGCCTACGAAGTCCGCGGCCAGGGCAGCGACCCGATCCGCGAGCGCCGCGGCGACATCGGCGATCCCGAGGACTGGTATCGCGACCTTTTTGCCTTCACCCAGCTCGTCCGCGAGCAGCATCCGAATGCCAAGGTCGTCTGGTTCGGCGAAAGCATGGGAGCCCTGATCGCCGCCCACGCCTGGCGAGAGGCTCCGGCGAACGATCCGCCCTGCGACGGCCTCGTGCTTTCCTCGCCCATCGTCCGGTTCCGCGACGACATCCCCGAATGGGCTCCCGGTCTAGTGCAGATCGCCGCCACCACGCTGCCGCTCGCCCGGATTTCCCTCGAAACCCTCTCCGGTGGCCAGGACGTCCAGATGACCCAGAAATCCCACCACAACGAGCAGGTCAAAACGAACTCCTACAACATCGACAAGCACACCCTCCGCCTCCTCGGAGCCCTCGGCCGCAACATCGAGACGATGAACGACTGCGCCACCTCCTTTCGCTCTCCCGTCCTCGTCCTCCACGGCGGGAAGGACTATTTCAACAACGATTCCGACGTCCGCGGTTTCGTCGCCCGGATCCCGGCGGGTGTCTCGAAAACCTACCACAACTACCCGGAAGCCTACCACCTGCTCATGTACGACGCGAAAAAGGAGGCGATTTTCAAAGACGTCGAGCGCTGGATGGACAAACTCCGGCGGGACCGCTTGTGAAAAATTAGGCCGTAAATGTCAGGATTCGTCTTGACGGGTCGGTTTCCAAAGCCATTCTCCGCGTCCCGCAACCGAAATTTTTTTATTATGGCCCGTATTTGCAGCATCCGAGGAACCCGCGTCCGCTCTGGCGGAAAAATTCACCGTTCTGGTTTGGCCAAGAAAAAAGGTGGTATCGGTCGTCACGTCACGAAAGTGGTGAAGC
>JBDSNC010000116.1:0-16084 GCA_039915545.1 Luteolibacter sp. | reverse complement strand
CCGTCAGACCGAAGGTATATCAACTCATCCGCAAAAATCCGCAATCGCCATCACCCCACGCACCCGCACTCCACCTTGAGAAATCAGGGCTCAGGACGCATCACTCCCATGCTGTGGGATGGCTGTGGCTTGAATTCATGAAACCGCGAATATCTGGCCTTTGATCCAAAAAAGGCCCAAGGAAAACGCGTTCAAGTGTTAAACCCATGGCGTTCAGTCGATTCAGTCGTCCTCAGCCTCCGAAGCATACGCGACGTTCTAGCTCGAAATCCGTAATTTGACTTCATTTCACAATCATTTCCGGGGAGACGCGACGCCGCTTCTGTAATAGCCTAAAGTCATGGACACACTCCGCACATTCACCACCGGCTCCGGAGCCGAAGGAAAATTCCACTCGCTCCCCGCCCTCGCCGAGCAAGGGTTCCCCAACCTCAGCAAACTCCCGGTTTCCATCCGGATCGTTCTCGAATCCCTCCTCCGCAACAATGACGGCCTGAAAGTCTCGGAAAAGGACATCACCAACCTCGCCAACTACAGCGCCAAGGCCCCCGGTGATTATGAAATCCCCTTCGTCGTCGCCCGCATCGTTCTTCAGGATTTCACGGGCGTGCCTCTCCTCGTCGATCTCGCCGCCATGCGCTCCGCCGTCGATGGCATGGGTTTGGACGCGAAAATGATCGAACCGCTCGTCCCCGTCGACCTCGTCGTCGACCACTCGGTGCAGGTCGACTACGCCGGCACCGGAGCTTCGCTGGAAAAGAACCTCGACCTCGAATTCCACCGCAACCGCGAGCGCTACGAGTTCCTGAAATGGGGGGAGCAGGCCTTCGACACCTTCAAGGTCGTTCCTCCCGGCATCGGCATCGTCCACCAGGTGAATCTCGAATACCTCGCCAAGTGCGTGCTTGAGAAAAACGGCGTCTTCTATCCGGACACGCTCGTCGGCACCGATTCCCACACCACCATGATCAACGGCCTCGGCGTCGTCGGCTGGGGAGTGGGCGGCATCGAGGCGGAAGCCGGCATGCTCGGCCAGCCTGTTACCTTTCTCGTTCCCGAAGTTGTCGGTGTCTATCTGACAGGCACGCTCAACACCGGCGTCACCGCCACCGACCTCGTTCTGCTAGTGACCGAAGTCCTGCGGAAAACGAAGGTCGTCGGAAAATTCGTCGAGTTCTACGGCCCCGGAGCCAAGGCCCTCAGCCTTCCAGACCGCGCCACCATCGCCAACATGGCTCCCGAATACGGCGCGACCATGGGCTTCTTTGGCATCGACGAAATCACCACCGGCTACCTAGCCGGCACCGGCCGCTCGCAGGAACTCTGCGCCACCGTAGAAAACTACTACAAGGCCCAGGGCCTCTGGGGCATCCCGACCGACCGCGACGCGCTTGAATTCTCCGAGGTCGTCGATCTCGACCTCTCCACCGTGAAACCCGGCGTCGCCGGTCCGAAGCGCCCGCAGGATCGCATCGAACTTGAATCGCTCAAGCAAAAGTGGTCCTCCCTGCTCACCGGACCCGCACCCGACGGTTACAACAAACAGCCCGTTCCCGGCTCCGACGAACCGCTCGATCTTCCGCCCTCGCTCGACGCTGTGCCGGACGGACAAGACATCGTAACCAATGCGTGGAGAGCGCAAGTGGGTGTCGTCTCCGAACCTAACAATGATCTGTCCTATCCGCTGTGGGAAGTCACCGTCGATAGCAAGGACGGAATCAAGGACACCATCACCCACGGCTCCGTCCTCATTGCCGCCATCACGAGCTGCACAAACACCAGCAACCCGAGCGTCATGCTCGCCGCCGGACTGCTCGCTAAAAAGGCCAATGAAAAAGGCCTCACCGTAAAGCCTTCCGTCAAAACCTCGCTTGGCCCAGGTTCGCGCGTCGTCACTGATTACCTCAACAAGACCGGGCTCCAGGCAGAGCTCGACAAACTCGGCTTCCAGACCGTCGGCTACGGCTGCACCACCTGCATCGGGAACTCCGGTCCGCTCGACGCCGGCATCGAGGACGTCGTGAAGGCCGAGGACATCATCGCCGCCTCCGTTCTATCAGGCAACCGGAACTTCGAGGCCCGCGTCCACCAGTCGATCAAGGCAAACTTCCTCATGTCACCACCGCTCGTCGTCGCATTCGCCATCGCCGGCACCGTCGACATCGACATGGAAACCGAGCCGCTCGGCTACGGCAACGACGGCCATCCTGTCTATCTGAAAGACATCTGGCCGACCTCCGCCGAGATCGAGACCGCGATGAACTCCTCGCTCAAGCCCGACGTGTTCCAGCGCCTCTACACCGGCTTCTCCACCCAGAACCCGAAGTGGAACGAAATCAAATCCTCCACCGGCAACGTTTACGAATGGGACCGCCAGTCCACCTACATCCAGGAACCACCCTTCTTCGACGGCTTCACCCCTGCCCCGCGCGACATCGTGGAATTCCACGGCGCACGCCCGCTCGGCATCTTCGGAGACTCCGTCACCACCGACCACATCTCCCCTGCCGGAGCGATCAAGATGGACAGCCCTGCCGGCCGTTTCCTCGTCGAGAAAGGCGTCGGTTTCGCGGATTTCAACTCCTACGGCTCACGACGCGGCAATGACCGCATCATGACCCGCGGCACCTTCGCCAACGTCCGCATCAAGAACCTGATGGTTCCCGGTATCGAAGGCGGCGTCACCAAATACCACACATCCACCGCTCCGCAAAAAGACCGGCTGATGGCCGAAAGCCACGAGCTCGACAACGGCAGCGTTTCCGGCCAGGCCGTCACTAACGGAGAAGTCCCGACGCTCGCGATCTACGACGCCGCCGCCGTCTATCAAGCGGAGTGCATCCCCACCATCATCATCGGTGGCGAGGACTACGGCATGGGTTCCAGCCGCGACTGGGCCGCCAAGGGCACCAATCTGCTCGGTGTGAAAGCCGTCATCACCAAGTCCTTCGAGCGCATCCACCGCTCGAACCTCGTCGGCATGGGCGTGCTGCCCTGCAACTTCGTCAACAAGGAGGACTACGACAAGATCAAGGGCCTCGGCGACGCCACCTTCGACCTCACCGGCATCGACAACGACCTCAAGCCCATGCAGATCGCAAACCTCCGCGTCCACCCGGCCTCCGGCGACGCGTTCGACGTGCCTGTCATCGTCCGCATCGATACCCCGGTGGAAAAGGACTACTACCGCGCCGGCGGCATCCTCCCTTACGTCCTAGCTCAGATCCTCGGCTAACAAAGGACTGCGGAATTCATTCCGCCCGAATCATTCCCAGCGGAGTCTGCACCAGCAGGCTCCGCTTTTTTCGTCCTCAGAAAGACCCAGCCACCTCCACCAGCCCCCGCCGCAGCCTCTCCAACAGCTCGCGCGTCTCAGGCCGGATTCCTTCGATCCATTGCGCCACGCCCTCGTCCCCCCACATCGCGGGAACACTCGCGGGCGTCAGCCTGTGGTTCGCCAGAAACAATCTTGCCTCATCGACTGAGGCAGGGCTGAAAAGTCCGGCGTAAAACCACGGTTTCGGATCCTCCGAACGGTCCCTCCAGCCGCACATCTCCCGCGCCGCCCGGCAGGCGGTTTCCAAACGGCCGTCATCCTGCTGTTCCAAATGGGCAAGCCACTCCTCCGCACGCTCGGCCAGCCCGTGACGGACGATCCAGGACTGGTTCACCCGTTTCACCCAGTCCACGGGGCTCATGCTGTCTCGCGGATTCATCGCACGCCATTCAATCCACCGTATCCTCTTGGTGGTCAAGCCCGACCCGAGCAAGGCGTCATGACCGTCATCAAATTAAATAACGACAGCGGAAAACTTTTCGGATACGAATCGGAAGCGATGAACCCGGAACCCATGGAAACCGTTGTGCCGCAATCCGGCTTTGCCAAACTGCTCGCAACCGGACTGGTCGGCTGGGTGCTCGGCTCCCTCGTCCTCCTCGCGGCCGGGTGGTACTGGGCGCATTCGGAAACCATCGCCATCGCGGCGATGTGGGCCATCACCCACTGGTGGGCGGCCTTCGCCTTCGGCGCGGTGCTGCTGCTGGCGGACAGTCTGATTTCCCGCCTCAAGTCAGCCACCGCGCTGATGGCCTATCTGCTGCCGGTCGCGTTGCTGGCACTCGTCGCCGGCATCTGTGTCGCGATCTATCCGGACCCCGGTTTCCGCAGCGACCTGTTCGGCTACATGGCGCTGGTACTGGTCTTCTACGTGCTCGGCTTCCTGTGGATGATGCTCGGCCGCGGCAGTGCGGGAAACACGGCGTTCCTCCGGTTGGTGCTGCCCGCCATGGTCGGCGGCCTGGTCGTTCTCAGCCTCGTTGCGATGCCGGTTTTCACCAGCAACTACTTCATCTATCGAAAAGCGTTCGGACTATCGGTTTCAAAAGCCACCGTCGCAAACGGAGCCATGATCGCGGACGCCGTGTTGGAAATCCACAAGCCGGGTGATTACACTTTTTCCGCCCCGCGTTTCATTTTTGGCGGTGGAATTGAAATGACCGAACCCGAGCCTGCCATGGAATACGGAAAAATCACCTGGGGCACCGCCGGACCGCCAAAGAATGGAGTTCCCGGAACTTATCCGCTCCAGATCCGTTGGGGAAAAAACATTCCCGTCAGCCTACCCGCGCCGCCAACCGCCGATGTGGAACGGGAAATGATCTCGCTCGAAATCCACAATGGCGCGAAGCAGGACGCCGAGCCGATTTTCAACATCTCAGCTCCCCTGCCAATCGCCAGACGGTGACCCGTCAGCCGTCAGCCGTCCGCGTGGACGTCCGCCGGACTGACTGACACAAACATACCGTTCATGGCGAAGTCACCAAAGATGGTGGCGAGCGCCACGTCGGCCGCATCCCGTCCGTAGGCGATCACGATCCGGTTGCCCTTGGTGTCCGCCTGCGTGGCGTCGAACGTATACCAGCGTCCGCCGATGAACGCCTCGAACCACGCGTGCAAATCCATCGGTTCCAGTTCATGCAGGAAACCCACCACCATCCGTGCCGGGATGCTCATCGCGCGGCAGAGGGCGATTCCCAGATGGGCGAAATCACGGCAGACGCCGCAGCGTGATTCGAGCGTGTCGACCGCTGAGGTGGAGGCATTGCTCGATTCCGAAACGTAGCTGATCTCGCGGTGCACCCAGTTGTGGATTTCCTGTACCTGCTGGTAGCTGGGTGGAACGTTAGCGGTGATGGAATTCGCCATTTCAGTCATCAGGTCGGACTGGCAATAGCGGCTTGGCAGGAGGAACTGGATCACATCCGTCGGAAGCTCTTCCACCGGAGTGAGTGGCGCGTCCGGAGTCACATCGATAAAATCCGCCACCTTCACCCGGTAGCGGACCGAGACGAAAAACTCCCCCGCCGGCATGATCGTGCGCTGGCAGAGATTTCCATAAACGTCTGAGAACTCGACCATTGGAGCCTCGGGAGAAATGTGGAACTCCTCCCGCAGCACCCATTGCGCCCATCCGCTGCGGGGGCGCAGCATGAAAATGACCGCCACGTCTTCGGTGGTCTGGTAGGAAAGCTGGCAAGAGGCGTCGAGAATCATGAGAGTTGCGGAGCATCGGCGCGAAACCGGCGCGGGCAAATCATCTCTGCCCGCAATTGAATGTTAGACAAGGCAAATCACCCACGGCTGGCGCACCGGAATGATCGGAAGATTTTCAGCCGCAAAAACAGACGAGAATCCGCAAAAATGAATATGAGACAGGTGGGGAAACCGGATCCGCCCTTGTTGATGGCGACCTATCGGAAGTCATTCGGATTTCGATCCGGAAAACCAAGGTGATACCTGGGATTTTTGTGCCAGCTTTCCGGCTCATTGTGGCTGAATCCAACTTTATTTTCCAGATGGCTTTCGGCCCTGCAAATCACCCGCTCAGTCCTCCATCGCCCGCGCCTGCGAGCCCATTTTGTCCACGCCGCTCCAGTCCATGTCACGCTCACGGCGGCGGACGACGGCACCGACTTCCCCGCCTTCCGCATCCGGCGCGAGGGCGATCCACCGGCGGCTCTGCCACGCGGCGAACCAAGCGGAAACTTCCTCCGGCGTCGGCTCACGATCGATGGACTCGGCAAAAAGCTCCGCCAGCCGGCCACCTTTCCGCAGGCGCTTCAGGAGTTCGAACTCGGTGGAGTCCAATCGGCATTGCGCCGCGCCGCCGGACTCGCCGCGCCAGACGGCCAGAAAAACCGGGCTCTCGTCATCGGGAAAAAATCCGTCCCACTCTGCACAAAGATCGGCGGGCACGGGCAGTGCCAGCAGCTTCACGTGCGGTTGCAGCGAGAGTTCCGCGTCCATGAAGCGCTCCGGCGGCACCGGTTCCCATTCCGCCGCTTCGTAGACTTCCATGTAGCCATACTCGATGCGGGCCAGCGCGGAAAACCAGCGGCGCCGTTGTTTGTCGAGCCCTTCCCAGCCTGCTATGAATTCCGCCATCCGGCCGCCCAGGTGCCGCAGTGTGAAACTCGATGACGGACACGCGAGCAGATAGGCCTCCATCAGTTTCCAGAAATCGTCGTCGCCCGCCATCTTCTGCAGCACCGGGAAATCCTCGGCGATGGAATCCAGCACGCGGAACCAATACTGGCGGTGATAGAGTTCCAGACTCTCCGCGGGCGTCAGGTTCGCACCGTGTTTCATCAGCTCCTCCGCCTTCGCGAGAAACTCCGGCGAGTGCCCCTCGTCCACAGGAGCGAGTTCGGTGCTCGCACGGCTCCGGCCGCGCAACGGCATCAGCAGGGCGGAGAAAAACTCGCGCTGGGTTTCTTCAAGCGGCCGCATGATCTGCTTTTTTCGCCAGCGCGGACTCGCGCCAGGTTTCGGATTTTTTCGCCTCGGTCCAGACTTCGTCGAACGACGGAATTTTCCCATCCCATTCAAGCAGTGTCGCCACCGTGCCACAGCGCTCGATCGCCCGCTCGTAAAGTTTCCACACCGGATCGATCACCGGGTGGTCATGCGTATCGATGATGAACCGCTCATAACGCGAGTGCCCGGCGATGTGGATCTGCGCGACGCGTTCCGGTTGGATGAAATTGACATAATCCAGCGGATCGAAGCCGTTGTTGATGGAAGAAACGTAGATGTTGTTCACGTCCAACAGGATTCCAACATCCGCCAGCTCCGCGACTTCCGCGAGAAACTCCCACTCCGTCATCTCGTTGCCGTTGAACTCGCCGTAACTGCTGACGTTTTCCACCGCCAGCGGGATCTCAAGAAAGTCCTGCGTCATGCGCAGGTTCTCCGCGGTTTTTCTCACCGCTTCGAAGGTGAAGGGAATCGGTAACAGATCGTGGCTCATGCTGCCATCGACGCTGCCCCAGCAGAGGTGGTCGGAAATCCACGGGGTCTTCGTGCGTTTCACCAGCCGCTTCAGGCGTTTCAAGTGGTCGCGGTCGATGCCGTCCGCATTTCCCGGATAGAGCCCCACACCGTGCTGGACCACGCGGTATTGTTCCATGATCAGGTCGAGCACCTCGAGCGGACGCCCGCCCTCGACCATGTAGTTCTCGGAGATGATCTCAAACCATCCGACCGTCGGCTTTTCCGACAGAATGTGGCGGTAGTGCGGGGAACGCAGGCCGATCCCGGTTGCCAGTTCCACACCGCCGGTGAATCGCGAGGCACTCATGGTTTGATAGAGGTGGATTAAAAGAAGAACCCCGCAGGGCGGTTTCGCTCTGCGGGGCTCGTTGGGAAAATTTAGAGAATTTTGCCTTCTTCCTTCTTCTCCTTATCCTTGCCTTTGCAGCCGTCTTTTCCTTTGCATCCGTCCTTGCCGGAGCACTTGTCCTTATCCTTGTCGGCTTCGTTGGTGAACTTGCCTTCTTCTTTCTTCTCCTTGTCCTTGCCTTTACAGCCGTCTTTTCCGTCGCACTTGTCTTTTTCCTTCTCGGCGGCGACAGGGGTTCCCATCAGCGGGGAGGCGTGGGTCAGGGTGGTTCCGGCGGTGAAGACTCCGGCGAGGGCGGCTGCCATGAGGGCGTTGGTGGTTTTCATTGGTTTGGTTGTTTTTTGGTTGGTTTTCACAAAGCAGAAATCGTTTGCCTGCCTTGTATGGAGTCAGACTCGCAGCGTTCGTAAATATTCCAATCAATTTTTCCGGGGTGAATTCCATAGGGCTATGGAGTTTTCAAAAGAAGCCCGCCCGCCCCCCCACTGGAGCGGCGCGTCCGGACCGATCGACCGTTGCCTGATTCCTCGAATGACGGGGGGCGCGATTCCCCCCGGTTCGTTGGATTTCAAAACGGCCAGATCCAGGGGATGATGAGGCAGGAGCTGACCCAGCAGATGATGTTGAGCGGGATGCCGACCTTGAGGAAGTCGGTGAATCGGTAGCCGCCGGGGCCGTAGACCATCATGTGGGTCTGATAGCCCATGGGCAGGGCGAAGGCGGTGGAGGCGGCGACGGTGACACAAATGATGTAGGGCCGCGGATCGATGTGGAGACCGTGGGCGAGCTTGAGGACGATGGGGATCATCATCACGGCGGTGGCATTGTTCGAAAGGACTTCCGTGAGGCAGAGGGTGAGCAGGAAAATGAGCCAGAGCAGGGCGAGCGGCAGGTTTTCCGGGGAAATGAAGTGCTGGGCGATTTCCACAATGTGCTTGGCCAGCCAGGCGGCGGTGCCGGTGTTCTGCATGGCCATGCCGAGCCCGAGCAGGCCGTAGAGCATGAGGAGAACCTGCCAGTCGATGCTGGCGTAAGCCTCGCGCGGGGTCATGATTTTCAACCATAACAGGGAGAGCGCGCCGACCATGGCGGCGTAGTGGATGGGGACGACCGGGATGGACGAATAGAAGCCGTGCAGGAAATCGGTGAGGGTGGCGACGAGGACCACGCCGATGAGCGCCGTCCAGGAGAGGACGACGTGGCGCATGGGCTTTTTGTATTTCGCCTCGGGCTTGGTGTCGTCCGGAGTATCGGTGAGGACGAAGTCGCGGGTGGCCTCGAGAGCGTCGAGGTTGTTGAGCGCGGTGATGACGAGCAGGGTATCGCCCTCGTCGAGGGTGAGCTCGGCGATGCGATGGGTGATGTTGATGCCATTGCGGTGGACGGCGAGCACGACGCAGTTGTAGTGCTGGCGGAAATCCACATCGGCGAGGGTGCGGCCGAGCAGAGAGGATTCGTCGCGCACGACGAGCTCGGAGACGATGCCGTCGATGGTGGAGAGCAGCTCGGCACCGATTTCCGCGAACAATTGCTCCGGCTTTGCCGCTCCCCCGCGGCGGCGGTGGAGGGCGACGAGGAAGCGGTCGTTTTTCTGAACGACGATGTCGTTGAGGGAGTCCATCAGGCGCGCGCCGGCGCGGCGGACCTCCATGACGTGGGTGCCGGATTCGCGGCTGGCGAGCGGGGTATCGATGAGTTTTTTCCCGATGATCGGGGAGTTTCCGCTGATCAGGACGTGGTAGAGCGGCGAGGTGCGGTTGGAGATTTCCAGGCTGCCGGTGATGGAGGAGCGGGCCGGAATGAGCTTCGGCCCGAAGATGGTGAGATAGGTGATCCCTGCGAGGGCGAGCGGAATGCCGAGCGGGGCGAGCTCGAACATGGTCATCGGCTTTTCGTGGAGATCGCGGAGTGCGCCGTTCACGAGGAGATTGGTGGAGGTGCCGATGAGGGTGCAACAGCCGCCGAGGATGGAGGCATAGGAAAGCGGCATGAGCAGCCGGGAGGCCGGAATGTCCTTGGAGCGGGCGAAGCCGAGGGTGACCGGCAGCATGATGGCCACGATGGCGGTGTTGTTCATCCACGCGCTGAAAAACGCGGTGAGCACGGAGAATGCGAGGATGGCGAGGCGGGTGTTGCCTGTGAGTTTATCGCGCAGGAGTTTTCCGATGTGATCGACGGCTCCTGAGGTTTCCAGCGCGCCGCCGATGACAAACAGGGCGGCGATGGTGAGCGGAGCCTCGTTTTTGAAAACGTCGGTCATCTGCTTCGAATCGACCAGCCCGAGCGCGACGACGAGGCAGAGGATGGAAAGCGCGAGAACATCAGGCGCGGCCCATTCCCGGATAAAGGCGACGAGCGTGATGAGGATCACCAACAGCGTCAGTGTGATCGGTAGGTCCGGCATGGTTTTGGGGTCCCCGTGTGAGGTGGCTTTCCCATGAACGGCCGGGAGGGGTTTGGCAAGGGTGGGATGTGATGGGAAACGCGATGGGTTCTTGCGCCGGACGTCGGAAGCGGCCAGATTCCGCCATGCTGCGGCCACGAATTTCCACGAACCTGGCGATCTCGGCGGACGGGAAAATTTCCTCCGTGGCGCGGATTCCCTCCGGCTGGACATCAGAGGAGGATCACGCGCGGTTCATGGAATTGCGGAAAATGGCGGATGCGCTGCTGGTGGGAAAGGGCACGCTGGAGAGCGACCGGATGACGATGCTCGTCTCGGGAAAATCGGTGCAGCCGCTTCGCTGCGTGGTTTCGCGGAGCGGGAAATTCGACACGGCGCACCCGGTTTTCCATTCGCCGGGAGGCGACATCCATTTACTGGTGACTGGCGGGGAGTCAGTGGATTTCCCCGAGTTTCCGGATTCAAACGTGACGATCCACAGCAAGAGCCTGCTGGTTTTTCTCGAAGCGCTGGCCTCGAAATATGCGGTGAAGCACCTGCACTGCGAGGGCGGCGGGCAGCTTATCCGCGAGCTGGCGGCGCTGGACGTGATCGACGAATTTCACGTCACACTCGCCGGGCATACGATCTTCGGCGGGCTCGAGGCGAGCACGGCGACGGGGCTTCCGGCGGGATTTCTGCCAGCGACGGGGATTTACGAAGTGAGCTACTTCGACGCCAAGCCCGAGCTGGGAGAGTGCTTTGTGAGCTACACGCGGGTGCGTGAAAACGGCTGAAAACAGGCGGAAAGCCTGTGTCACGCCGCTCAGTGAGCAGGTTCGGCGGCTTTTTCCGCGTGCTCGGCACCGGCCTCTGCATGTTCCGCAGGGTGAGCGCCGTGGTGTTCGTGAAGCTGCTTGGTGCCATCAGGACCTTCGAATTCATGGCGTTCGCAGGAAACCCCGAAAACGGATACGGCCACAAGGAGGATGGGGAAAAATTTCATCGCGGCGCTTCAATAGCCACTCGCCGCCGAAACGCAACCCCCAAGGCGATTTTTCAGCAGACACCTCTTACATTCACCAACCGCGATTGGAATTGCGGGATCCAGTCTTGATAGATAGATCTCGTGCGTTATGCAAACACCACTCCCCATCGCGGGCCTACTACCTGATGCACTCGCACCCTACTCGTTATTGCTTTTGATTGGCGTGGCGATTGTCCTATGTGCCGCCTTTTGGCGAAAGATCCTACAGGTCATAGGGGTAGTATTCATCCCGGAAGACAAGATCGGCTTGGTCACCAAAAAGTTCGTGATGTTCGGCAATTTCAAGCAATTGCCCAGTGGCCGGATCATCGCACTCAACGGCGAGGCAGGGTTCCAATCGCAAACCCTCGCCCCGGGTGCCTATTTCGGAAAATGGATCTGGCAGTATGAAATCACCCTGCAACCGCTGACCGTGATCCCGGACGGACTGATCGGCCTGATCATGTCGAAGGACGGTGGCGAACTCCCCGCCGGTGCCGTCCTCGCCCGTCGCGTCGATTGCCAGATGTTCCAGGATGCGGAAATGTTCCTCCGCTCCGGCGGACAAAAAGGCCGCCAGGCCGCCTACCTCACGCCCGGCACCTACCGGATCAACATGTTCCTGTTCGAGGTCACCCTCGCGAAAATGACTCAGATCAAGGAGAACATGGTCGGCATCGTCACCACGCTCGACGGCGCGGCCCTGCCCGAAGGTCAGATAGCCGGACGCGTGACCGACGGCCACAGCAATTTCCAAAACGCCGACGCCTTCCTCGCCGCCGGCGGCTCCCGCGGTCTCCAACCGCAGGTCATTCTGGCAGGCTCCTACTTCCTCAACACCTGGTTCGTCCACGTGGAGGAAATCCCGATGACGGAAATTTCCATCGGCTCCGTCGGCGTCGTGATCAGTTACTACGGTGATGACGGTGTGGACGTCAGCGGCCTCGATTTCAAACACGGCAACATCGTCGCCAAGGGCCACAAGGGCGTCTGGGCGGAACCACTCGGACCCGGAAAATACCCGCTCAACACCTACATCCTGCGCATCGAGCACGTACCTACCACCAACCTCGTCCTCAACTGGGCCAACGCCCGCAGCGAGGCGCACCAACTCGACAAACATCTCTCCACCATCACCGTGCGCTCGAAAGACGGCTTCCCCTTCAACCTCGACGTCTCACAGATCATCCACATCCCGATGACCGAGGCCAGCAAGGTGATCGCCCGTTTCGGAAACATGAACAACCTGGTCTCACAGGTGCTCGAACCGACCATCGGCAACTACTTCCGGAACAGCGCGCAGGACAGCGACGTGATTTCCTTCCTCTCCACCCGGAAAGAACGCCAGGCCTCCGCCCGCCTCCACATCAACGAGGTGCTCGACCAATACAACGTCAACGGCGTGGATACTCTAATCGGTGACATCGCACCACCCGAGTCGCTCATGAAAACCCTCACCGACCGCAAACTCGCCGAAGAACAGAAAGTCACCTACGACACCCAGCGCATGGCACAGGAAACCCGTCAGAACCTAGAAAAACAAACCGCCATCGCCGACATCCAGAAACAGATCGTGCAGGCCGATCAAGGCGTGCAGATCGCAGAGCGCATTGCCGATGCCGCCGTCAAAAAAGCCGGTGGTGATGCCGCCAGCGTCAAGCTCAACGCCGCTGCCGAGGCCGAACGTGTCAAGGTCACCGCAGACGCAGAAGCCCGCCGTATCGCCCTCACCGGTAATGCCGAGGCCGAAAAGATCCTTGCGATCGGCAAAGCGAACGCCGAGTCCTATCAGCTCCAGGTCAACGCCATGGGCGGCGACAACTTCACCCGCACCAAGATCGCGGAGATCATCGGCAAGGACAAGGTCAAGGTCATGCCCGACATCCTCATCACCGGCGGTGGCGGCGACAACACCAACAGTGCCCTATCAGGTCTGCTCGGCATGAAGCTGATGGAAGAACTCGGCGGAAAAACTCCGACACCGCCCGCGCCAGCGCCCGCACCTCAACCGTCGCCCTTCCGCCCTGCGGATCCGGAAGCAAAAATGTGAACATTTGATAGAAATACAGGCCTGGCGGGATTATCCTGCCAGGCCTTTTTTCTTTCACGGATCAGCGCAACCACGCGGCCACCGCCTTCGCCGCTTTTTCATGCGCGCCGAGCCCGCCTAACATGACGGACGTTTCCGCCAGGCGCTTTTTCAGAGCCTCCCGTTTTGCGGGAGATTCCAGAAATGATTCCATCGATTCCGCAACCGCTTGCGGGGTAGCGTCTCCTTGCACCAGCTCTTCCACGACCTCTTCGCCTGCCAGGATGTTGACCAGCCCGATGAGCTCGATTTTCACCAGAATTTTCGCCGCCACATAGGTCAGCGGCGCGACTCGATAGACGAGGCTGTATGGCAGACCGTAATACGCGGCTTCCAGCGTTGCTGTTCCACTGGCGATCACCGCGCAGCAAGCACGTTGCATCAGCGAGTGGCTGCCGCCGTCCGTGACCGAGATCAAATCCCCCGCCTCGGCCGTCACCATCAGCTCGCGGATCTGCCCCGCCAGCCTCGCCGATGCGGCGGGCACTTCGAATTTCAAACCGGGCTTGGACGATTTCAAAAGTTTCGCGGATTCGATCATCATCGGAAACAGCCGCGCAACTTCCCGCTCACGGCTGCCGGGAAACAGGCCGACCAGCAACTCGTCGCGAGCCACACCCGGAATGCGCTTCGCCTCCAGCTCATCCACCAGCGGATTGCCGACAAATGCCGCCTTCAGCCCGGCTTTTTCAAAAATCGGAGGTTCGAAGGGGAAAAGGCACAGCACTTCATCCAGCAACTCCACCATTTTCGGGATCCGCCGCTTGTTCCACGCCCAGACCTTCGGGCTGATGTAATAAATGATGCGGGTGTCGGGGCAGGCCTGTTTCACCGCTTTCGCAAAACGCAGGTTGAAGCCCGGATAATCGATCAGCAGCAGGACATCCGGATGGAATTCCTTCACCGCTCCGAGCATTTCCGCAAAGCGTTCCTTGAACCAGCCATAGCGTTTCAAAACCTCCCACACACCCATCACCGCCGCGTCTTCCACCCAGTCGGTGAGCCCGCCTCCGGCTACTTCCGCCATTTGCGGCCCGCCGACGCCACGGATTTCCAGATCCGGCACGATCTCCCGCAGCGAGCGGAGCAATCCCGCGCCGTGGGCATCGCCACTCAGCTCCCCCACCACCACATAGACCCGTTTCGACATGCGCCGGGAGGCTAGGCACCACCCCGCGCTCTGGCCAATAAAAACCCACCCGCCCAGGCCTCTCGGCGAAAATCGGCAAACTTCCGGACTTCCGCATTGATTTCGACGCCACCGCCGCTTTGATCGGGTCTCCGCAGCACTGCCCGTCTTTCATCATGTCCGCTGACAATACCAACGCTCCTGTCCCACTTGCCGAAATTTCCCAAGGCCCGAACGCCTTTGAGGAGTTTCTCGACCGAAATCAAAAGAACCTCGTCGCCCTCGCCGTCATTCTCGCGCTGGGAGCCGCTGGTCTCGTCGTTTACCGCGGCATCGAAAAAAGCGGTCAGGAAACTGCCGGGAACGCTCTCAACAAAGCGGAAGACCTGTCGGCGCTCCAATCCGTCGCCGACCAGTATCCCAAAACCGCCGCCGCTGGCAGTGCGAAGGTGCTCCTCGCGAACAAGCAATGGACTGAAGGTCAACAGGATGCGGCCGTCGCCACGCTCCAGAAATTCATCGCCGCTGACCCGGACCACCCCGCCATACCCACCGCCCAGGCGAGCCTCGGTGCGAAACTGATGGCCCAAGGAAAATCCGCCGAAGCCAACAAGATTTTCGAAACCCTCGCTGCCAATCAGTCCGCCAAATTCATCGCCCCGTTCGCCCTGATTTCCTTGGGCGACATCGCGAAAGCCGGTGGCGATCTGGAGAAAGCCGAAGCCTCCTATAAGAAGGTGAACGAGAGTTTCCCGGACAGCAGCTTTGCCGAAACCGCTGGTCGCCGCCTCGCAATCCTGAAGGCGAAACCACCCGTCGAGGTCGAAGCACCGCCCACTCCTCCGGCTCCACCAGCCGGAGCCGGCGCTCCGCCATCACTCACTCCAGCTCCGGGTGCCTCGGCTCCCACCATCGAACTTCCCGCTCCCGCGGCTCCAGAAGAAACACCGGCAGCACCTCAGCCGTAAGATCAATTTGACATCTCTCCAACTCCCAACATTCTAATACACCGTGTTTAAAAAAGTAATCGGCCAAGACAACAGCGAATCCCAACGGTCCGCTCCACTTCCGGACACCCGCCACCCGGAGCCCATCGCAGCGCCCGCGCCACCGCCATCCTACGGTGCGCAACAGCCTGCCCAATCCGCAGCAGCCGCTCGTCCGGCAGCCGCCACCCGTAACGTCCTCTCCACCGACGTTGAAATCAAAGGAACCGTCAAGTTCACGAACGATCTCGTCGTCGATGGCAAGATCGAAGGTGAAATCAACTCGGACGGCAATCTCACCGTGGGCGAAAACGCCCGCATCAAGGCGGAAATCAAGACCGGCACCATCGTCGTTTACGGCAAGGTTTATGGCAACCTCACCGCCAGCGAGCGCATCGAGCTCAAGGCCAGCGCCGAAGTCGTCGGCGACATCAAGACCAAGGTTCTTTCCATCGAGGCCGGTGCCATTTTCGTCGGCAAATCCACCGTTGGCACCCCAGCCAACGCGCCCGCAAGCGCCCCTGCAAACACGCAACCGGCCAAGCCAGCGGCCGTTTCCGCGCCGAAAAGTCCCGGCCAAGGGGCTCCCAGCGGCACGGCTTCCTAACCGACGCCTCGCGCGTCTCCCGAATTGACCATCGACCTGTCCTGTCATGGCGGATGAGCCCCGTCGCCACCGCATCCAAGTGACTTGCCCGGAATGCGGGCATGCCCAGCAGGAGCCGGCACTGGTGGTTTCCACCCAATGCCGGTCCTGTCGTGCCAATTTCCAGGTGAATGATGGCAAG
>JBDSNC010000115.1:0-9998 GCA_039915545.1 Luteolibacter sp. | reverse complement strand
CCGTCAGACCGAAGGTATATCAACTCATCCGCAAAAATCCGCAATCGCCATCACCTCACGCACCCGCACTCCACCTTGAGAAATCAGGGCTCAGGACGCATCACTCCCATGCTGTGGGATGGCTGTGAAGTTTTTCCAATAGGGCAACGGCACTTCCACGGAAACGACGGACATCGCATCGACGGATTCCCCGCCAATGTCGAGGCCTTGGACCATGAAGCGGTATTTGCCGGGGGGAAGCCTCTCATAGACGTTTGAGAAAGGTCCTCCCAAGCCCGTGCAGTAGGTCTCGTTCCACTCGACTTCCAGAGACTGTCCGGGAACGACAGCGGGCAGCGCGTTGATGTCCGTCACCCAGTCCGCGTGGGCCGAAATGTCATCGTCGGTGATGATGAGCATGGGGGATTCAACATTGTTTTCTTCGAGATGAATGGCGGATGCCATGGACGGATGGGTTCCCGACTTGCTCCACAGTGGAGCGGTGGAACCGGGGATTCGGCTGTCCTTCAGATAGATGCCCGGCGGTTTCCCGTGATTGTCATCCGAAGTGATCGTGACGCCGCTGACCGCGAAAATCCCGACCACCGCCGCAGGTCCTGCTGACGACATCACGACGGAGAATTTCGCGGCGTCCGCTGGAACAGTGACGATTTCCCGTCTCGGGGTGAACCGCGATTGGCTGATGGCCCCGTGCCATCCCTCGCTTTTTCCTTTGGCGGAAAAGGTCCTCTGCGAAACCTGATCACCCTTCGTGTTCAGAAACCGGATGATGAAGAGCATCTCGTCGGTCGGCTGCCTCCATTCCGTTTCCAACCCGCCCAGCTTGTATTGGGCGCACAGCGAGTGCGGCTCGACGGAGAACTGCAGCGCGGTGGTGTCGTAAGGCACGGTGATCTTCGGGCCGGACACCGGTTCCAGCGAGTGATCGACAAACACCTTGATAGAAGTGGAGGCCGCTTCCGCCCGGGCGTGGCTCGTCAGGCACAGCAGAAGCGGGAAACACAATGTCCGGAATGTTGTCATCTGGGAAATCGAACGCAGGTGGAATTCCATCTCATGCAGATTGGTGGTCTGAAGTGCTCGAATCCAGAGGAAACTTGCGCGCTCCGGACCGATGTCCCACCCGGGCGACGGTGGTGGATGGATGCCATGGGTTGCACAGGAATTTTAGGAGAGCTTGTTGGAAATAGAACAGTCCCCAATACGGGGACAATAGGAGAAGGGTGATATGGTGAGTCCGAACAGAGCCCGTCGTGTGTGCCGCTGTCCCTCTCACGCCGCCGCACGCAGGGGCGAGGTGCCCGCCCTCTCCGGACGGCGGAATTCAGGAGCCAGGCCCGGCCCCCTGCCGATGGCGGAAATTCGCCGGGCTGATTCCAAGGATTTGCAGACCGTGGAGCATAGGAGATTCGAACTCCTGACCTCTTCATTGCGAACGAAGCGCTCTACCAACTGAGCTAATGCCCCTCACGACTGTGCACCGGATTGACTGACATCCCGGACGGGCCAGCGCAAGATTGAAGTTGCAAGGAATTCCCGCCGGGGGGCGGAAAAAAACATACGGAGCGATTAACAATGTTTTGCCAAAGCCGGGGGATGCAGCATGATCCCGCACATGAAAGTGGCCCTTTGGATTTCCGCCGCATGCGCATTCCCATTCATCCTCGTCAGTTGCGGCAACGGCGGCGGTAAGACCTCCGGCGGCGGTTCGCAACAACCGGGCATCGGACCTTTCGACAGCCAGGGCAGATACCGCGAGGAATGGGCGGACAATCCGTCCCAATGGCGTCGTCCCGGCGGCTCATCATCTTCCCGCGTGACCAAAACCGACGACGTCCCGGAAGTCGCCCAAAACGAGCAGCCTCCGCTCAATTCGGTGCCGCTCGCCACATCGTCGCCGAAGCCCGTGATCGCCGAGACGAAGCCAAAAACCACCTCGAAAAAGGAGTCCGAGGCCGTCGTCGTGAAAACCCGTCCGCTCAATACGTCCGAGCGGGAAGCCGTCGCCGGCAGGACAACAAAGTCGAAAGCCGAACCGGAAGTCACGGTCAAAAGGAAGACCAAACCGACAACTGAGGTCGTCAAAGCCAAGACCAAGCCCAAGACAACCGTGAAGGCGAAGCCGAAAACAACGGTCCACGTCGTGAAGCCGGGGGATTCGCTCTCCTCCATCGCCAGCCGCTACGGCTGTTCTGTTTCCGCGCTGAAAAGCGCGAACGGTATTTCCGGCACCCTTATCCGGGATGGCCGGACGCTGACGATCCCGAGGAAATAAACCCCAGCGTTGGTTTTCGCAGGCCGGTTTCGCAGCGCGGCCGCGTTAGTTCCTGTTGCCGTCGGGCACTTCCATTTTGGCGGGATCGAAAATCCGTCGGCTTTTCACGAAGCGCTCCGGGACCACCTGGAAGAACCGGTAAAACTGCCGCCGGAAGGTCTGGATCGACAGGAATCCGAGGTCGTTCGCCACTTCCTCGGGCGTTCTTCCGCCCTCGAGTTTGCGCCGAGCCACCACCATGCGCTCCATCATCATCCATTGTTTCGGCGGGAAGCCGATGTCCCGCACGAACATCGTGTGTAAATACCGCTGGCTGCACCCCAGTTCCTGACACACTTCCGCCACGCGATAGGATTTGCAAAACGCCAACCGCTCAAGGCAATAGCTCACGCCCGAGTTCGACTCGATGACGCGCCACATGTGATTTGTTCGGATGATTCTCAAAAAATGGTAACTAGAACGGACAGCGCCTAACTTCATGACCGAAAATTGGTTTGGTCAATGTACCTTTTCGGCACTCTACCCCGGAAAACCCCGTAGATCCATCAGGTAAACCGACTATTCGTTCGGATTTCCGTCGCAAAAAATGTGAAAATCCCGATTCTGGCTCCCGTGCAGTCCACCAAGGCCATCGTCATCCGCCTCACCCGCCTGACGGATACCAGCCTCATCGTCCACTGGTTCACCGAAAACCACGGCCTTGTCAAAACCGTCGCGAAAGGTGCCCGCCGTCCGAAAAGCCCCTTCGCCGGCAAGCTCGACTTGTTTTTCGGCGGCGAGATTTCCGTCGTCCAAGCCCGCCGCGGCGACCTTCACTCCCTCCGCGAGGTCAGCATCAGCCACTGGCGCGAGGGCCTGCGCCGCAGCTACACCTCCACCCTGCTCGCCGCCTATTGCTGCCAGCTTCTTGAAATGGCCGTGGAACCGGAACATCCCGACCCCGAACTGCACGATCTTCTCCTGCGCGCCCTCGACCACATCGAAGCCGCCCCCGCCAGTCTCAAGGCCCTCCGTCACTTTGAATCGGAACTTGCGCGGCTGCTCGGGGTTTCCCAGATTCAAGGCGACGCTTCGATCTCGTTGCGCGACGCACTTGGCACATTACCCGCTTCCCGCAGTGAATTAATCGAAAGAGTTTCCCCTGCGAGAGATTTCAGCTCGTCAGGAGACGGAAATGGCCGATAATAGGATCAATCCCACAAATTCATGGACTCCCCGACCGCTACACTCATTGGCATTCTTCAAGACCGCGTTGAATCCCTGCGCGCCGCAGGCAACCTGAACGAGGCCCTCCATGCCTCCAGTGCAGCCGTTGAAAAATCCCAACAAACGCTCGGACCCAATCTCGACAGCATCGACGCTTTTTCCTCCGCCCTTGAAATCCGTGGCGACATCCATCGCGAGCTCGGAAATTTCGAACTCGCCCGTGACGATTACCGCCAGGCGATCGACCAACTTCAGGACCGCCCGGACCGTTTCGACCAGATCGGCCGCCTCCACGCCGGCCTCGGTGCCGCCTACGACGGCCTCGGCCGCGAGGAGCACGCCGTGAACAACTGGAAGGTCGCGATGGAATATTTCGAGCGCCACGAACCCCCGCTCCTTCTCGACATCGCCGCCATGGCGAACAACCTCGGCTTCATCGCCAAGGCCGCCGGCGACCTCGACACTGCGGAATCAAGCTTTCTCCGTGCCTTGGAAATCCTCCATTCCCAACTCGGTCAGGACCACGAGCAGACCGCCACCGTCTCCAGCAACCTCGGCGCGCTCTATCAAGCCGCAGGTTTCTACGAGCAGGCCCGGGAAATGCACATGATCGCCCTCGAAACCCGGCGCAACCTTCTTGGTGAGAACCACGCCGACACCGCCCAGTCCCACAACAACCTCGCCCTCGCCCTGCTCAACACCGGTGACCGCTCGTGGGCCCGCCGCCATTTTGAAAAATCCCTCGCCGGCTACGAAGCCCTCGGACCCGAATACGCCGACGACCTCGAAGCCGTCGCCTCCAACTACTGTGACTTCCTCCGCGAGGAAGGAGAGGTGAACCTCGCCGAAGTCATCGCCGGGCGTGTCCGCGAAGTTCTCGGCGCGACGGCGGTGTGATGTGGCACAAGTGGTCCGCACAGTCTGCTGTGCGGCACTTCCTTGTGGCATCGCGTTCTCTCAAAGTCTGCACAGAGAACTGTGTGGACCACCTTTCAGGACTGCTCCACCTGTGCCACCGCCAGCGCGGCGATACCTTCCTTGCGACCGATGAACCCCATGGTCTCATTCGTTGTCGCCTTGATACCGACGCGTTCAGGAGAAATTCCCAACGCCTCACCGATGTTCTTCCGCATGGCGTCGCGATGGGGCAGAACTTTCGGGGCCTCGGCGATCAGCGTGGAATCGACGTTGATGATCTTCAAACCCGCCTCTGCTGCCAGATCGCGGCATTTTTCCAGGATCCGCAGCGAGCAGATGTCCTTGCACGCCGGATCGCCGGGCGGGAAAAAATAACCGATGTCCGGCTGGCCCATCGCGCCTAGCACGGCATCCGCGATGGCATGGCAGAGCACGTCCGCATCGGAGTGGCCTGCCAGCCCGTGGGTGTGGGGGATCGTCACACCGCCGAGAACGAGCGGGCGGTTTTCCGCGAACTGATGGACGTCGTAGCCGATGCCGGTCATGGGGAAGTTGATGGTGGGTGGTTGATAGTTGATGGTGAAGAGGAAGATGAAGCCGATTTCTTTCTATCAACCATCAACTATCAACCATCAACCTCTTCAAAGAATTTCCTCAATCGCGATGACGCCGTTGCTGGCGACGATGGACCAGGCGTCGCCGTAGCCTTGGACTTCGGTGAGTTCAACTTTTCCGCCGGCGGTTTCGACGAGGAGTTGGCCGGCGGCGATGTCCCACAGGGAAATGCGGCTCTCGATGTAGCCGTCGAGCCGGCCGCAGGCGATGTAGGCCATGCCGAGCGCGGCGGAGCCCATCATCCGCATCTTGCGGGCCTTGAGCGAGGCGCGGCGGAAGCGCTCGATGCCGGTTTGCAGGGCGGCTTCGTCTTTTCCGCAGCCGACGAAGAGCACGGACTCGGCAAAGTTGGAGCGCTTGCTCGTTTGGATCGGTTTGCCGTCGAGCATCGCGGGTCCGCCTTTTTCCACGGTCCAGGTTTCGCCCACCATCGGATCGTGGATCACGCCGACGACGATCTCACCGGCCACGCGGAGGGCGATGGAGACGCAGAAATGCGGGATGCCGTAGAAGAAATTCACCGTGCCGTCGATGGGATCGACGATCCACTGGCGGTCGGAGTCCTGGTTGCCGGCGATGCCTTCCTCGCCGTAGAGCGCGTCGCCCGGGCGCGCGCCTAGCAGGATGCTGGTGATGAGGTCCTGGGATTCCTTGTCGAGTGCGAGCTTGATGTCGTGGTGGGTGGCTTCATCGACGACGGCGTCGGAGCCGAAGTTGGCGCGGAGGAGTTTGCCCGCTGAGAGAGCGGCGCTGGTGGCGAGTTCGAGGTCGGTCATGGGAAGAGGTTGATGGTTGAGAGTTGAGAGTTGATGGAAAGAAGAAGAGCTGGAGGGAGGAACGGGTAATGAAGGTCGGATCTTCGCTATCAACCATCAACTCTCAACCATCAACTTTAAAGCGACGATGGCGCTGACGAGCTGATGGGAGAGATCGTGTTTCGAGGCGGGCGGGAGAGGCTCGCTGTGTTCCGGATAGACAAGGAGGACTTGGTTGTGGTCGGAATCGAAGCCGATGCCGGGTTTCGAGATGTCGTTGGCGATGACGAGGTCGCAGTGTTTTCTAACCAGCTTGTCGCGGGCATTCGCCTCCAGGTTTTCCGTTTCCGCTGCGAAACCGACGAGCGTGCCGGTGAAGCCGAATTTTTCGCGCGCGGAGCCGAGGATGTCGGCAGTGCGGACGAGTTCGAGGGTGAGGGTTTCGCCGGATTTTTTGATCTTCTGGTCCGCCACCCGGGCGGGTGTGTAATCGGCCACGGCGGCGGCGAAAACGGCGATGTCCATTTTCCCGATGTAGCGCGCCACCACGTCGTGCATCTCGGCGGCGGTTTCCACCGCGATGAAATCAACACCTTCCGGCACGTCCAGATTCGTGGGGCCGGAGACCAGGAAGAC
Source organism: Luteolibacter sp. (assembly GCA_039915545.1). Taxonomy (GTDB): domain Bacteria; phylum Verrucomicrobiota; class Verrucomicrobiia; order Verrucomicrobiales; family Akkermansiaceae; genus Luteolibacter. The sequence continues at coordinate 3,593 of JBDSNC010000115.1, read as the reverse complement.
CGAGTGGCCTTCGTGCGCGAAGGCAGCCGCCAGAGCATAACCCATCTTTCCGGACGAACGGTTCGTCAGGAAGCGCACGGGGTCGATCGGCTCACGAGTGGGGCCGGCGGTGACGAGGACTTTCACGGGGCGGAGTCTGATTCATTGCCGCAGTCTGGCAAGCGCAAGCATCGTGTCTTGCCACGGGTCGCGAGTCTGGCTCTAGTCACCCGCCATGACTTGGAAAATTCCGGCCGCTCTATCCGTTCTGTTGCTTGCCAACTGCTCGCTGCTGCACCTTCGCGAGGAATCCAGACTGCTGACGGCCAGCGGCACGATTGGCGTGAGTGTTTCGGTGCCACCTGCCGACCGCGCCTCCACGCGGGTGCTGGCGTTTCTGCGGAAAAGCGGCGGCACGGTGATGGCCGGTTGCCAGACCCCGGGCAAGGATGGGATCGCGCTGCTGCTGCTGCGGCCGGAAAACCGCTACGGCATCGCCGCGTTCACGGACAGGAATGGAAACCGCATGCTGGATCCCGGTGAGCCCGCCGCATTCGCGGAAAACATCGCACCCGTTCCGCTGAACGAGAGGAAGGCGAAAGCCCCGATGATCCGGCTCACGCTCTCGCCATGGAAGCCGCAGCCCGGGCAGCCTTCGAAAATCGCCCTGCCTGCCGAGGATCCAGCCCTCGGGTCCGCGCTGGGCGTGGCGCTCGGCGAAGTGGCCTCGCTGGACGATCCCCGTTTCACCATGGAAGTCGGCAGCACCGGGTTGTGGAAGCCTCAGGAAACCCTGGTGGAACATGGTGCCGGCATCTATTTTGTCGAACCCTACGATCCCGGCCGCATCCCGGTGCTGTTTGTGAGCGGCATCGGCGGATCGCCGCAGGACTGGCGGCATTTCATCAACCATCTGGACAAGCGGCGCTATCAGGCGTGGTTTTTTTGTTACCCCTCCGGCCTGCACCTGGACCGGACCGCGGAGGCGCTGGCGAAGAGCATCGATATCCTGCGCCGCCGCTATCAGCCGCGGGAATTCAACGTCGTGGCCCACAGCATGGGCGGGCTCGTCGCCCGCGGAGCCCTGCTGCGCTGTGAGAAGCCCGCAACGAAATTCGTCAGCATCTCCACCCCGTGGGGCGGGCACAAGGCGGCGGAGGGGGGCCTCCGCCATCTCCGGCATCCGCTGCCGTCGTGGCACGACATGGTGCCCGGCAGCGCCTATCAGGAAAGCCTCTTCACCCGCAGCGTTCCCGCGGAATTCTATCTGATCTATGGGAAAAAGACGAAGAAGTCTCCGTGGCTCTCCGCCGAGAACGACGGCGTCGTCGATGTCGCCAGCGAGCTCGAACCCAAGGCGGTGAAGGAAGCCCGCGCGGTGAAGATGTTCCCTCTTGATCACGAGGCCATCCTGCAAAGTTCCGATACCCTCGGACAGGTGGAGCGCTTTCTCGCGAACTGACAGGCGGTGTGGTTTTCAATCTCCCGGTCACAAATCACGAAGGGTTCTTGTGTCGCGGGAAAACTTCCGCTAGTAGAGGTGCGAAATGCACGGATGGACTTCATCCGTCATCTCACATCCCCAAAGCAATCCATCCCAACACCATCCCATCATGCCCCTCAAAAACAAACTGATCGCTGAATTTTTCGGAACCTTCTGGCTCGTCTTCGGCGGCTGCGGCAGCGCCGTGCTCGCGGCGATGTTCCTCACCGCCGACGATACTCCGGTCAACCTCGGCATCGGCTTCGTCGGTGTTTCCCTCGCCTTCGGTCTCACCGTGATGACCATGGCCTACGCCATCGGCCACATCTCCGGCTGCCATCTGAATCCGGCAGTCACCGTCGGTCTCGTGGTCGGCGGACGGCATCCGAAATCCGAGCTGTTTCCCTACATCATCACCCAGGTCATCGGCGGCATCGCCGGAGCTGCGGTGCTCTATCTGATCGCCAGCGGCAAACCCGGATTCTCCACCGCCGGCGGTTTCGCTTCCAACGGTTATGCGGAACATTCGCCGGGCGGCTACGCGATGGGCGCCGCTTTCACCGCGGAAGTCGTGCTCACCTTCTTCTTCCTCATGATCATCCTCGGTGCCACTGACAAGCGCGCGCCGCAGGGCTTCGCGCCGGTCGCCATCGGCCTCGGTCTCACGCTCATCCACCTCATCGGCATCCCGGTCACGAACCTGTCCGTGAATCCCGCCCGCAGCACCGGCCCGGCGATTTTCGTCGGTGGCTGGGCGCTCGCACAGCTCTGGTTGTTCTGGATCGCCCCGATCATCGGCGCGGTCCTCGCCGGGGTGGTCTATCCGATCATGGCGGGCAACCCGTCCGCGAAGAGATAGCCCGGCGACCGCGTGATTTTCAAGAGCTGGCTGTCCGGCGGGCGGTAAACCTGCGGGAGGGCTTCGAGAGTCTGGAGCTGGGGTTGGTGAATCCCTGTCGTTCGGTGGTTCTGCCGAGCGTAAACGCCACAGGATAGAGCTTGCCTTTCAGACATCTCCTACTTTGATACAGCCTGTTTGTTTTGTAAGCCTCGATCAGCGGGTGATCCCTCATCATCCCTATTTCCCGATCGATTGCGCGCCTCCCCGTAGAATCCAAATCGAATGCATCCCAACTCCCGCCTCCGGCTCACCGCAGCCGTTATCACCGTTGCCGCAACAGCCGCAATCACCTGGTCCTATCTAACTCCATCAAGTCCGCCCGCATCGCAGGCGAGCACCGGACCCAAACCCCTCCCGCCATCCCATACTCCGGGAGCGACGGCGGTGACACCACCACTCTCGCTGCCTGTTCCGGAAAAAATTTCGGGAAATCCGGCCACCACGCCGGAGTCCGCCACACCTGCCGCGAACATCATCGGTTCACTGTGGCAGTCGCAGAGCCAGGCTGAGTGCCTCGCTTTTGCGAACTGGGCGAATCGTTATCTCTCGACACCCGCTGCCGGGCGTAAGGCGATGCTGGCAGAAGGCGTCGCCACTGCCACCAGCCGCCGCGAGGTATTGGCGAAAATGATCCGGGAAAATCCCGAACAGGCGCTCGCCGCCGCAGTGCCGGTGATGGTGCGCAAGGATCTGCCCGCGCAGGTCACGGCTCTGCTGGAAGACCGCGTTTCCGGAAAAGGATCGATCAACATGCTCTCAGGAACTCCGGTTCCGGGGTCGAATGCTGTTGTTCCGAAAACTCGTCATGCCCTGGTGGATCGCTCGGAATACGTCGCTTTCCCGTATGGGCGCCGCGCTGAACTCAATTACCTCCCGGACGTTTCCGTTCTGGGCATTGCCTTGGACGGCGCTCTCGCGGTCAGCGATTCTCCCATCCGCATTTTGGAAGCTGGCGAGACACCGGACGGAAAACAGGTATCCGAGGTTTGTCTGATCTCTGGTGAGACCACTCCCGTCAAAACCAACGGCTCGCTCAACACCCATGAAATCACGGCGGTGGAAACCAATGGGATGATCCAGATGGTTTGCAAACCGGAACACATCAGCAAGTTGGAAGCCCGCCTCATCGGCGGCGAAGGCTTGCAAGCCAATGGCGCTCCCGGCTCCAGCACGGTCACCGGCCGGCCCGCTTACGCATGGACACACGGCACGAAAAAAGTGCTCGTCATC
>JBDSNC010000104.1:0-25580 GCA_039915545.1 Luteolibacter sp. | reverse complement strand
AACAACAGTTGCCCGCTGACCCTCACGCGCTTGAGGGCCGTCGGATGGGAAGTGAACAACAACAACTCCGAAGGCCGGATGAGTGGAGCGAAGAAAGGATCTCCCGATGCGGGCTCATCCACTGACATGGTGACATTACCTAACATCAATCGACCGGACTGGACCGCTCCGGTCTCCGTATCCCATGAGGCACGGTACACGCCACGAAGCCGCACGGTGCTTCCCACGAGAGCCGAGCACCGGCGTTCCGACCAATGGCCGGTTACCAATGGATAGAAAAAGTTATCCAGAACCGTGACATTTCCGCTGCGGGTCAGCAGTCTCATTTCCAAATTTGAAACGGCCATAACCACTCCCTCGATTTCCACCAGCTCGGCATCGAGACTGCCACTGGCCAATTGCTGGGATGTGGGCTGGACCGGCTTCGGCAGGGCGGCATTACCTAGATAAGTTGCCCGGCTGACATGCAGAACTGGAGCGAAATCGCCCTGCCCCGTCTTCCCTTCGATCTTCCATAATTCCGAAGCGTGGGGGGCCTTTTCCGCAGTATCGGTGGAATAGTGGACGAATACCCCGCCGGTCGCATCTTGTAAAACGAAACTCCTCGATGTCACCATCGTGACGACCCCCTGCAGATCCGCGCGATAGGATTTCACCGGATCGTCGGGCTGGAGCTGCCGGACCTCGAAGGCTTTCGTCAGAATCTTCTCCTTGTCGTGCCCGGCTTCCGCGATCTTGATCTGCCCCTCATCGATCACCACAATCCCCGCCTCCCTTTTCAAGCCGGTGATGCTGACATTCTTGTGAATCAAAGCCGCCGGATCCAAAGTCACACTATCGACGGCCGTCACATGAAAACTGTGGGAATTCTCCGTGACCTCCATCTCCAAGCGGCTGTCTACCCCAGCGGCATAAGTGACTAAACCTTCGGAGGCGACCCACTGGTCCACCGTGCTGGCATACAGAGCTTTCGCGAGCGAGTTTATTGCAACGTTGGATCGATCATTCCTAACGACGCTGCAAGTTACCGGCTCGTCCATTACCCTGAAACGCGCGCCATCGTCCGCAGTCAGATAAAATTTGTAGAGTCCCGTCCGGGGGACCCGGACAAATCCCGAGAACACCAGCCCGGCCATTTCAGGACGAGCCCGGATACCCACATCGAAGTCTGGGACAACTCCTTTTGCCACTGGCTTCAGACCAAAAAAATCGTCAACGGATTCAAGATTTTCACCGATATAAGAAACGTATTCCAATCCCGGTTTGAATACGCTTTCGCCTGATTCGCGATGCCAGAGCAATGCTGGAGTTACTTTTTGGCGGCTCAGACCCTCGCCTTCATATTCCAGCTTCAGGGTCGCGGCGGCAGTTCCATTGAACCATTCGACCTGAAGCGGGCGCATGCCTTCCTGCAAAAAAGCGGTCCCCGATTTTGAAATCACCGCATGATTTCCGTCGATGCCGATCACCGGCGGGGTCCCTATCCCGATTGCCAAAGGACCGCGCCCGATCAAACAATTGCTGCCTTTGATCACCACCCGGTCCCCTGGTGTCAGATCGGTCGGTAGGGACGGCAATTCCAACAGATCACAGGACGTTCCGTCATTGAGTGCGATCAACCTGCCACGGTTGCTGAAAGCGCATACAACGCCCTCAAGCTCGAAGGTCAGGAAGGAACGTTCCTTTCCTGCCGCCGCCTCACGCAACTCAAGGAGGGACAGCCTTGGAGCTCTCGCCTCTTCCGCATCCGCCGGATCGGCAGTGACCTGCGCGACAATGCCCAACCATACAAATGACGACAACAGGATGAATGTGATTCGTTTACGACGGTGATCGAGTGCCATGACAATGAATTGCTTCACAAAGGAACCGTGCGAGACCATTCACTCCGAATGATTTTCGCTAAGGTTCCGCCTCGAAGATACGCCATCGTCATGAAGAAATGCCAGCATCAATGTGGGGAAGACTCTCATCACCTCATCGGGGCTTGTCAAAAACCGGGGGTGGCTGATCGATGACGGTCCTCACGTCCGGCGCGAGAGCATTGGGTGTTTTGTAAATCAGGAACAGCCGCCTGAGGGTGGCCACATACTGCATCGGTCTCTCCGACGCCACGACCCACTGTTCCCCGTCCTTGTAATAGAAATTCGTCTGGGCGCGGTTGTATTCATCCACCTTGGTCACTTTCGGCACAGCGGTGATCTTGCCGCCGGGAAGCAGCAGTTTCTGATCCCCGACTTCCAAAGCGAAATCCACGGGAGTCAGGTTTACCGCCTTGCTTTCGCCCCACGGGAAACTCTTCGGACTGTCATCCAAGGCAATCATCCGGAAAGGGGGTTTCGATTGGGAGCCGGGGAGGATGATCACGATCAACGAAGTCACGCCATCCCCCACCTTGACCGTCGCTGCCAAGCTGGCCTGAGGATTGTTCTTGTCCACGTTGGCTGTCGTGAACAGATTGAGACTGCCGTTTTCGACTGTCACTTTCTGCGGTTCCGACAAGCCCTCCTCGACCAGTTTTAACGGCACCATGGTCTCCCCCACCTTGCCCACGAAAAACCGGGACTCCGGTTTTCCCGGATCATGAAGAAGAGCGCGAACTTGAACCGAGGCTTCCTCCGCGGAAACACATCCCACGAAGCTCAGAAACACGGTGACGGATGTGGATAAAACACAAGAAGTCATACAGATTTTAGATTTCGTTGGTTGAGAGCCATTTGAAGGATGTCATGACGAACCTCCGACCGAAAGTGATATTTTCGGGTGCCGCCACAAGGGGTGGATTATTGACCGCAGCGTTCGGATTCTGGATTCTCGCTGCGGGAGAATCAGAAGGATTCAGGTATTCCGGAACCCGCTGCACAACCGCTTCGGCATAGGCTCTGGCCAGCACGTTTCCGTTGCTGTCGGTCGCCTCGCCGCAGGTGCGGATGACGAAGGTATCCGAACGAACCGTGGCAGCCGGTTCGAGGACCTTGAGGATATCCGCTTGACTGAGCCAACCGGGAGCACCGGCGGCTGGATTGCCTGTGGCGGCGAGTGGTGTTTTGAAACCATATAGAGTGGCATCCGCCACGTCGCCCGAGGCCACCGCGACCTGATTACCCATCGAGGAACCATTGAGACCAGAATCATCGATCGCGTTTTGGATCGCTCCAGTCCGGCTGAGATTGGAATCACTGCCGAGGCGGCGGTTGATGAACTCGGACATCGAAAGGAACGGACCGCGGAGCCGCACTTGTTTCACAATTTCGATGGCCAGCTTTTCAATATCGGCATCGGAGAATTCCCGGTATCCGTTCCACTGGTTCGCCGCCTGGTCGTCGATATTGCTCACAGCAAAAGTCCCATTGGTCGCGGAGCCATTGTGGAGGGTCATCGCGGGGAGAGGAACGCTGGTGCTGGCCACCGACCCGAGCAAGCCGCTTTTAGCCCAGAGAACGTTCAAATTGCTATGGTTCATGGAAGACAGCATCGCCTTCCATGCCTGCACACGGGTGGAGTTGACGTTGAATGCGCCTTTGACCATCTGATACTGTGCCGCGAGTTTGTAAGCCGAAGCACTCGGCCTGCTGCCTGAGAACAGTTCCCCTTTCACATCATCCACGGATTTCCCAGCAGGCAGATAGGCCTCAAAAAGCTGCGATCGGAGTGGTTTCCCATTCTTCATGAAGTCGGTGAATCCATCAGCCGCCGATTTTGTTCCAACAGGAGCAAAGTTGGAAAAATAAAAACCGTCGTAGAGCGCGTGATTCGCCAGGAAAGAATGATCCATCAGCGTGTAGGCGGCCATGCCGGTTTGCAGGACCGTATCCGTCCCAATGAGTGGCGACGCATAGGAATTGCCGACCGGCTGGACGAAAGCCGGCAGATAGGGGGAAGCGAGTGCGTTGGATCTCCGGAAATCCGAGATCGCTTGCAAAGGCCCGGACGGGATTTCCAAATAGCTTCCCGATTTGATGGAGCGCCCGTTAACCTGCTTGTAATTGGTGAGATAGTTCGTCCTGAAATCGGATGCGAAGCTGATCACGTTGTCCGCACTTCCGTCGAGCTTCAGCAGATTGAGCTCGTGCGATTGGCTGGCGGGCTTCTCCTTGGAGGTGGTTGAAATGTCACTGAAAATCGCACTCCGTGCGGGATTGTCGTGAAGGAAAGGATTGCCGGAAAGCCGGCCGTCCGGAAGCAAGGGTTTCGCACCACTCCCGCGCGTCCGGCTACCCGTCTCGTCCACTCCGCCGTTTGATGTCCTGGCATATGCGGAAAAAAGGGCGAACGTCTGCGCCTTGATCGAGCCAGCGGGATTCTCGAAGTTGCCGAGATGCATAGCCTCCGCGACAATCCCGTCCGTCTTGGGATAGCGCAGGAGATCGGGCAGGATCTTGTCAAGTCCAGCTTGTGTTCCGTAAGTGAAACTCAGTCCACCGTAAGACTTTGTCAGCCCCTTGGACGTAAGCGATGCGGTCACCCTGAAACTGGCGGCTCCTGGTGGGACGACGGTCTTGAACTGAACAGCGATCTTGTCGGTTTTTTTGACATTGAGGATCTCGCCCATCAGCCAGTCTACGTCGAAACCATAGGTACCACCGGTAAATCCGCGTTTGACTAACAAAGGCTTGGCCTCCGTGCCGGTCTTGTTGTTCCCGTAGTCGAAATAGGAGGCATCGTTGTCCGCAAACACCTCCGTCGCATTGATATAGGGGCCGTAGATCAATGTTTGTCCCGGTTTCATGGTCGTGGGGCCGGTCGGAGCGGTTGCGCTGGCATTCGCCCAGTCGGCGATTTCTATCCAGAACTCCTTGCGCCCGTTTGTCCCCTTGAACAAGCTTCCGAGAGGGGTAAGGTTGTTCCGGGGAGCGTCGTTGACAAGAAATGTGAAGCCCACCGGAGGATCGACGATTGCGATTTTCATCCGATCGAACCTCAGGCTGACATTGTAAGGATTGTGCAGCGTGACGACGGGGATGTAGAGGAGGTGCAACTCGTAGTCACCCGGCCTGTCCTTCCAAGGACCGTGTTTGTCCCGGACCACCATGCTGAACATCAACTCCACCTTGGCGATCACTGGTGCGGGCGTGAACTGGGCTGGCTGCACCAAGGAATTCGTGAGTGGAAAATCCTCCGTAGGGTATTTGTAAAGTATGGGATTAGTATCCGGCGTCAGGAGTTCCTTGTAAGAATTGTAGTAACCCGCCAGTGCCGACCAATAGGGGTCCGAAACGTCGGTGACCGTGGACTTCTTGGAATAGACGGTGGATTCATAAAGTCTTTTACTGATGGAGCCGGACTTGACGAACGCAGCAGGAAATCCAGTGGTTCCGGTGCTGCCGCTCGTCGTCATTTCAAACACGGAGGTCAGGTCCTGCTTCAGCCCGCCTTCACGGACGTTCGTCAGCAGCCCCATCGAATAGGGCGTCACGTCATTACGGAAAGTCTTGATCGTTGGTGCGTTGTTGAACAATTCCGCCTGGTTCAAGCTGACGATTTTCGAGGCGGATTGCATGGCCTTGCCATAGTCCAGATTGTCGTCGGGAAGGAAATCCAGTTTCTCCTTCTTACTGTTTTCCATGGCCAGAAGCTCAGGACGGTGACCGGCCAGAAGGGAGCGTTTTTGCGATAATGTCTGGTTGGCACTCGCGTCGCGGTAAGTGTTGATCCGGGCCTTGACGGATTCATCCGAAACGTGCCAGGCGAAGTTGCCGGTCTTTTTGCCGTCACGGGTGACTAGAACCTTGCCCGCCCTCACCTTTTCTGCGGCGTCGGCTCCCTTGCCCAAGGATCCGTCACCGACCAACTCCACGCTTTCCCCGGACAGCGCCAGGGTGGCATAGTTTCTAGCCTTCGGCCCAGCCGGATCGGTATCAGAAACAAGCCACCCTTTGAATCCGGGACTGGCACCCGATTGCTGGGTCTTCGGACTATCATAGTCCAGAGTGCTCGATTTCACGTCAAAATCCCAAGAGTCCCATACTCCGGTAAGGTTCGGCTTCTGAGGAATGGCAGCGACAACCTCCGAATTCGCCGTGACCGCCTTGTCAGGGCCCGCCGTCTTTTGCAGTTCTCCGATTGCAATCATCAGAGCCATCCGGGCGTTGGCCCGGGCCCTTGACATCGCGTCTCCTTGACTGGTAGAGCGAAGGGAAATCGATGAGAGTGATAGAAGTCCGACCGCTATGACGGTCAACAGGATCATCAGCGACAAAGTGACGATGAGGGCAAAGCCTCTGGCTTTGGGTCTATGGGGTTTTAGTTTCATAAGACAGATCAGAAATGGACAGGGTAAATACATTCAGCCGACTCGGTTTACCATAGGGATTGTGGAGTCTTTCTCAACTGCCCGAGTGGGTAGAAATGTGAACTCCAGGAGGGTCGGATTCTGTGGGCGAGCAGAGGCTGACGGTCCGGAGTTTGGAATTCATTCCTGAAGCTCTCTCGCATACAACCCGTCCCCCCTTTCAGAGTTCTCCAAGTCACTCATGTCCCAGGCATTATTCCTGATTCCTGTAAACCGTGGGGGTGGTTTTAGTGAGACGCTTGAAGACGCGACAGAAATAGCCGGTGTCTGAATAGCCGCACTTGACCGCGATTTCATCGAGAGACAGCGGATGCTTGCGGAGTAGGAACTTCGCGCGGTCGATCCGCACGCGGTTGAGGTATTCGTTGAAGCCAGTCAGTCCTTCCTGTCTAAACAGTCGCGAAACGTGACCCGGTGAGAGGTGAAAGTGGTCAGCCACTCCCACACGAGTCAGCGGGAAGGCGAAGTTCTGTTGGAGATAGATGGCGATCGCTTCATGAGCGACGGCGGTCTTGTTCGTCGCCGCGGGGGCGGGTTGCAGAAGTGCATCAAGCAGGCTGTGCAGTAGCGCATTCAAAATAGCAGGTGCCGCTATGGCATCACGCCGTCGTTCCGTTTCAAGCAGGGCCTGGACCAGATGCCGCTCGGTGCCGCTGATCGCGCCGGGGATCACCGCTTTGTTACCACGGGGTGGTGTCGCACCATCGCCGGTGGAGGAAGTCAGGCTGAGCCCAAGCTGCTTTTGTCCAACCAGGATATTGAGCACGGTCGCACTTCCTGTCCAGTGGGGCCGGTTCCAGCAATTGGGTGGAATAACGACCGCTCCTCCGGCATACACTTTCATCTCGCGGAGTGAGCCCCCTTGTTCCAAATCCATGACATCCATTCCGTCCAGAGTGATTGAAATCCGTGGGAAATTGACGAGATAGGCCAAATCGAGAGGCGGGCTCACGGCATGAGCGAAATAAACGCGTTGAACCGCCTGATTCCGGACGAATTTTCCCAAGGCGGCGGAGATCATGGTAGTGGGCGACGGACGGGTAGCGATGCCGACGACGTGGAATGTTCTAAAAGTGCAACAAATGGTTCAAGTGTTCATTTGCAAAACAATCGGGTTTTCGATGAGTTGGAGAGAGTCAAACCCACTGCTTGTATGAAAGACGCCATTTTAAAACTGCGCCAGTATCTCCTAAACGGCGTCTCCTTCGCCATTCCCTTCATTGCCTGCGGCGGTATCCTGATTGCCACGGCGATCGCCTTTGCGCCGATGACGCCCGCCGGACCGGATTTTTCGTCATCGCCCACGCTCAAGCTGATTCTGGATATCGGAGTAGCCTCATTCACCCTGATGCTGCCGGTTCTGGCGGGTTACATTGCCTACGCGATGGCATCGAAGCCGGGCCTGGTTCCCGGATTCATCGGCGGCTATCTAGCGGGCACGACCAACGCCGGATTCCTCGGCGCGCTCGTTGCCGGACTGCTCGCCGGTTGGCTGGTCAATCTGATCAAAAAGGCACCCGTTCCGAAGGCGATCCGCCCGATCATGCCCATCCTGATCATCCCTATCATTTCGTCGCTGGTGGTCGGCGTGGTGATGTTGAAAATCGTCGGCCTGCCGATCGCCGCAACGATGGCGGGTCTCGGCGACTGGCTGCACACCATGCAGCAGGGAAATGCGGTGTTTCTCGCACTTATTCTGGGTGCGATGATCGCCTTCGACATGGGTGGCCCCGTCAACAAGGCCGCGTTTTTCTTCGGAGCCGCAATGATCAAGGAAGGGAATTATTCAGTGATGGGCTGCATCGCCGCCGCCATCTGCACTCCGCCGTTAGGAGTCGCTCTCGCCACATTTCTCCGTCGTTCGCTGTGGACCGAGGAGCAGCGCGAGGCCGGCAAAGCCGCCGCCGCGATGGGGATGATCGGTGTCACCGAAGGCGCGATTCCGTTTGCCGCCGGTGAGCCGTTGCAGGTGATTCCCTGCCTCGTCCTCGGTTCGGGCACCGCCGCCGTCATTGCAATGTTAGGGGGCGTGGGCGACCATGCACCCCACGGTGGTCCCATCGTACTGCCGGTGGTGGACAATCGGTTGATGTATGTGGTGGCGATTGTCGCCGGATCGTTCGTGACGGCTCTCACTCTGAATGCCGTCAAATCCTGGAAGCAAAAGAAATCTGGAAAACTCGCATAAAAAACTCACCTATCCTATCATGAAAATCATCGCCATCACCGCCTGTCCCACCGGCATCGCCCATACCTACATGGCCGCCGAACAACTCGAAAAGACCGCCCGCAGCCTCGGCCACACCATTAAAGTGGAAACCCAGGGCGCGATGGGCATCGAAAACGAACTGACCTCCGCCGATATCGCAGCCGCCGACCTGATCATCTTCGCCGTCGATATCGAGGTGGAGCAACGCGAGCGCTTCGACGGCTACAAGGTGGTGCAGGTTCCCGTTCAGAAGGCCATCAAGGACCCGCAGGCGGTCTTCTCCACGGTCGCAAAATGACGTCCCGGTGATGCAAGATTTCAGCTTCGTTTTTCCGTTACCTAACGGGATGCACGCCCGTCCCGCCAGCCAGTTGGAAGGGGTGGCGGCGCGTTTTTCGTCGGCGATCCATTTGCACTGCGAACGCAACGGAAACCGCGCGGACGCGCATAGCGTGCTGGCACTCATTTCCGCCGACATCCGCCATGGGGATGACTGCATCCTGCAGGTGGATGGGGCGGATGAAGAGACCGCCTTCGAGACGATCGTTCACTACCTGAACAACGAATTTCCGCATTGCGACGAAGCTCTATCGGCTGTGTCGGAGGGAGCAACAACGGGCAAGCTGCCCAAGGTGCTCGCAGCATTCGGAGTGGAGCGCTGGTGGTCCGGCCAACCGGTATATGGCGGTCTGGCGGTGGCTCCCCTCGTTAGTTTTGGCGGATTGAAGCTCGCTGAAGGTTTCGTCTGGCCCCCGGCTGAGTCGGCTGAAAACGAGCGGATCAAACTAACCGCCGCTCTCGATGCGGCGCGCAAGGAGCTCGATCATCAGATCCGCACCACTTCAGGTCAAACCTCTGAAATCCTCAGCGCCCAGGCGGGAATGCTCTCCGATCGCTCGTTTGCGACCAAAGTGGGCGAGCACCTGGATCAACAAGGCGGCAACGCCGGTGAAGCCGTGCTCGCTGTCACGGCCACCCTCTCCGCAACGCTCCGCGCTGGCAGCGTCTACCTGCAGGAACGTGTGGCGGACTTGCAAGATGTGGCCGCCAGAATAATCACAGGACTTTACGGAGAAAACGCCACCAGCAACACGCCTGTCCTCACCCACCCCACCATCCTCGCCGCAACCGAGCTGACACCGGGACAATTCCTCGCGCTCGACCACTCCCACCTGCGTGGCATCGTTCTGGAAAATGGCGGTGCCACTTCGCACACCTCCATTCTCGCCCGCGCCGCCGGGATCCCTCTGATGGTTGGCACTAAGGGCTGCGCCAGCCTTGCTACAAGAGCCGAAGCCATCCTCGATACCCGGCGCGGGATTCTCCTCGTCGATCCGGCAGCCCACGTGAGCAGCTTCTATCAACGCGAGTCGGGGCGTTTTGCCGAAGCAGCATTGGCGGCCTCTACCTGGGCCCACCTTCCAGCAATTAGCGCGGACGGCGATGCTCTGCCTCTCCACGCCAACGTCGCATCTGCGAAGGATGTCCGCATCGCCATCGAGCGCGGGGCGGAAGGCATCGGACTATTTCGGACGGAGCTGCTTTTCATGAACCGAAGCGCCGCTCCGGATGAAGAAGAGCAGGTGGCGATTTACACCGAAGCATTGCGACACGCCGCGGGTCATCCGCTGGTCATCCGCACGCTCGACATCGGCGGAGACAAACCGGTCCCCTATCTCGACTTGCCGGTGGAGCCAAATCCGTTTCTCGGACTACGCGGAGTCAGGCTCTACGGGCGGCTGTCCGCGCTGATTAAAACCCAACTTCGTGCCCTCCTTCGGGCGTCTGTCCACGGTCCGCTCAAGATCATGGTGCCTATGATCGCCTGCGCCGATGAAATGTCAAATTTCCGCACGCTCCTCGAACAGTGTCGCATCGCCTTGCAGGACGAGGGTCGCGGCGCAGGAGACCAAATTGCCATCGGCGCGATGTTGGAGATCCCCTCCGCCATTTTCGATTTACCGGAGATTTCCCGCCATGCGGATTTCTTCAGCATTGGCTCTAACGACCTCGCCCAGTATTTCCTCGCTGCGGACCGCGACAATCCCGCCACCGCGGACCTCGGCACATGGAAACATCCGGCATTCATCCGCTTGCTGAAAATGGCCACGGTTTCGGCGCATGCCGCCGGGCGTCCCATCGGCTTGTGCGGAGATCTGGCAAGCCGCCCCGAGGCACTTCCCTTGCTCTTCGCCCTCGGCTTCGATTCCATCAGCCTGGGTGGCGCGGGCATCGCACCGGCGAAAATCACGCTCTCGCGCATCACCCGGACCGCGGCCGATGAACAACTGGCCAAAATTCTCCTCGCGCCCGATCGAGCCGCGGTGGTGTCATTACTATCGACGACTGTCCGGGGTGACCTCGCAAGCGGATTACTAGCGAGCGAGTTGTTTCAAGTAATTTCCTTGGCCACCTCCAAAGCCGAGGCCATCAATGAACTCGTTGCCTTGGTCGATGCTGCCGGACGCACGCACGATGCGGCCGCCCTTGAGGAAGCGGTATGGACTCGGGAGGAGGCCTATGCGACCAACTTTGGTTACGGCTTCGCCGTGCCCCACTGTCAGACGGCGCATGTTTCCGAGCCGGTGATCACACTCGTCCGCTTGGCGAAACCGGTCGCCTGGAGCGAAGGCGACGACAATCTGGTGCATGTCGCCCTCCTGCTCGCCATGCCCGCAGGAGAAAATCGTGAACATCTCCGGATTTTCGCCCGCCTTTCCCGGTTGATCATGCGGGAGGAGTTCCGCAACGCTTTGGAAGCCGCTCCGGATTCCGACGCGCTTCTCGCCGTGCTCGCTGATGCGCTGGGGCCGGTCGGTGGAGCTGCCGTTTAAGCCGGCCCGCCTGACCATCAGATGATCGACCTCAAAACCGCTCAAAGCGCGGAAAATGACGGATCTTTCGGAACAGCTTCAGTCCAGAAGTCTTGAATTTTTTTGATAGGTCGTCCACAGCAGTTCCCCGAAGATCGTGTTCGCCCAGGCGAACCAGGAGCGGGTGAACTTCTTGGGATCGTCTTTGTGAAAGGCCTCGTGCATGAAACCTGTGCCGGCATGGTTCTTGCGAAGGGTTTCGATGCAGCCTTTCAGTTCGGCATCATCGGTGGCTGTCAGGCCTTGAACGATCACGCCCAGTGGCCAGATCATGTCAACCCCGACGTGTGGCCCGCCAAGTCCGTTGGCGGCCTTACCGATGCACCAGTAAGGATTTTCCGCAGAAAGCAGCATCCTGCGGGTGTTTTGATAGATCTCGTCGTTGCTCCTGACCGCGCCGAGGTAGGGCAGCGAAAGAAGGTTCGGGATATTGCCGTCGTCGGTGCAGTAGTAGTTGCCGAAGGCGTCGACCTCGAAGGCATAGACCTTGCCGGCCTTCGGGTGATTGACGATGGCGTGCTCGGTGAGCGCCTTTTCCACTTCGTCCGCGAGAGCGTTGCAGTCGGCGGCGAGATCCTTGTCCTTGACGATGGTTTCCACCATTTCCGCCGCTTGCCGCAGGCTCACCATGGCAAAGTAGTTCGAGGGAACGAGGAACGGAAAGACCGTCGCGTCGTCGCTGGGACGGAAGGCGGAGTAAATGAGGCCAACCGGTTTCGCCGGGTTGCCATAGCCTCTGCCTGGCAGCGAGTCGGTCGCCCACTCGGTGCGGCGCATGAAGTGATAGGGTCCTTTTCCGTCCTTACGCTGCTGCTCGCGGAAGGTTTTCAGCGTGAGTTTGATGGCGTCATGCCACTTTCCATCGAATGGGGAAACATCACCGCAAGTCTTCCAGTATTCGTGGGCCAGCCGGATCGGATAGCACAGGGAGTCGATTTCCCATTTGCGCTCGTGGATGCCGGGCTTCATGTCGGTCATGTCGGTCTTCCATTCGCCGACCTTGTTATCGTCACCGTAGAAAGCATTCGCATAGGGGTCCTTGAGGACGCAGCGGGTCTGACGGTTGATGACGCCGGCGATGAGATCCTTCAGCGGCTTGTCCTCCTTGATGAAATGGAGGTATGGATAGACCTGCGCAGAGCTGTCGCGCAGCCACATCGCATCAATGTCGCCGGTGATCACGTAGGTGTCCGGTCGCCCATCGCCATCTTGAATTCGACCGTCGTATCGAGCGTATTTGGGAAGCAGTTTTCAAACAACCAGCCGAGTTCCTTGTTGCCGACCGTGGCCTTGAATTTTTCGATCGCAGCATCGATGGCAGCACTCCTGAACTTGCGCTTTTCGACAGGCGTGCGGACCATTGGGAACGTCCCCTCTGCGGCGTGAGCCGATGGAGCAAAAGCCAGCGCGGAGGCAGCCAAGGCTGTCCTCTGCATGAAATTCCGGCGGCTCCATCGGGACTGGCCACCATCTTGAGGTCGAGTGTCGGGTCGGGTTTTTGGGTTCATTTCAGTGAGGTTTCGAATGAGGGCCGGTTAAACGGCCAAAAGAAAATGCCTATTTCAGGGAGCCGCAAAAACTCCCCATTTGCGGTGCGGAGGAAGGAGTTATCAGTGGCCGCTACTGATGCGGGCCGTGCTTTCGTCCGCCGCTTCATCGGCGCGGGCACCGAAAAAGCCGAAGTAAACGAGATAAGCGTAGCCGATAAAGACAATGCTCAGCGAGGTTCTTACACCGAAGGCGTCCATCAGCGCGCCCTGGATGAGCGGCATGATTGCGCCACCGACGATCATCATGACGAGCAGCGAACTGCCCTGGCTGGTGTCCTTGCCGAGCCCGCGGATCGAGAGGCTGAAAATGTTGGACCACATGATCGAGTTGAACAGACCAATACCGATGATCGACCAGAGCGCGAACTCGCCCTTCGTGCTCATTGATAGAGCGGTGAGGGCCATCGCGACGAGGGCGAAGAGACCGACCATTTTCCCGGGATTCGAACGACCGAGGACGAAAAATACGAAACTCATCACCACCATACCGATGTAGGGAAGGATCGTCTGCGGATCGATGTAATGGCCGTGGGTGAGGTTTTCCTTGAAGGTGGCGTTGGCGAAGATCACTCCCGTCGCGCCAACTGCGGCCAGCGCCATAAAGAGGTATTTCCGCGACTGTTGGATGTTGCTGAGAGAGATGGCACCCATCAGACGGCCGATCATGGTGCCGCCCCAGTAGAACGAGAGGAATTTCGCGGAGGAGTCTTCCGACATTCCCATCACGCTGGAATCCTTAAGGTAGTTGATGAGAATGCTGCCGATAGTGACTTCGCTGCCGACGTAGAAAAAGATGGCGAGCCAGCCCCAGACGAAATGCTTGTGGCGGAAGGCTCTGACGCCGGCCTCGACCTTGCCTTCCTGGCTGAAATTCGGCAGAGAGATCATTTTGAAAAATCCCGCGAGGACGATAAAGGCGATGCCGAGGCCCAAATACGGGACTTTCACCGCGTCCACGCCGCCGGTGCTAGTGTAGATTTCCTTGGAGCCGAACAACATGATGCCACCGATGAGAGGGGTGATCACATAGCCCAGCGAGTTGAGGCCTTGTGATAGATTTAGGCGGGACGGTGCGGTATCCTCGGGGCCAAGGATGGTGACGTAGGGATTGGCGGCGATCTGGATGATCGTGACACCGGAACCGAGAACGATCAACGCGCCGAGGAACAGCGCATATTGTTTGGTTTCCGCCGCCGGATAGAAGAGCAGACAACCGATGCCCGCGATGAGCAGGCCGAGCACGAGGCCGTTTTTATAACCGATCTTGTTGATCGGGTCGCCCTTGGCAGCGGAGATCAGGAAATAGGCGAGCGAGACCAGGAAATAGGCGCCGAAGAACGCGAACTACACCAGATTCGCCTGGAACTGCGTCAGGTTGAAGTCCGCCTTGAACTTGGGGATCAGCAGGTCGTTCATGCACGAAATGAAGCCCCACAGGAAAAACAGGGCGGTGACGGTCATGAGGGCGAATCGATTGTTGGACCGGGCGGGCGTGGTGGTCATGGGTTGTGGTACGGTGAGGAAACTGGTGGTTGAACGTCTCGCGGTCGGTCTCAGTGAAACTCGCCGAAGTGCGCGTCCTCCAAATGGGAGGGAGAATCCAGAAGCTGGATCGTGGTGGCCGGACCGAGGTTGTCGGATCCATCCCATGAGCGGAGCGTCCATACGACTTTTTTCTCCGGGGTGATTTCCAATGCCTGCGCCGGTGCGGTGGCGGGGTCGATCGGGCCGCTCCAGGCGTTGACCCAGTTGTTTACGAGCGTATTGCCATTAGGAAGACGGGTCGCGATCTGGAATCCGTGGATCTTGTGATCCGGCAGGTCGGCGGGGCCGCATTCCCAGACGGTCTCCCCCTTGGGATCCACCTCGCGGATAAGCTTTGGACTGGTGATGAGTGTATTTCCGTCCGGCAGGCGCGAGGCCGCCCATGGGCCGGGGAACTTCGTGGTCCAGAGTTCCTCGCCGTGTTCGTCGTATTCGGAAACCTTGCCGCCGTCCATATGCGCGACTAACAAGGTCCCGGCATCCGTGAGCCGGGCGTGGCGGAATTGGCCGTGGACGCTTTTCGGGTTGCCGACTTCAAGCGGAAACTCGCGCTCGGCTACACCTGTAAGGATGTTGAGGACGACGCACTTGGGCTCGGAACCGTTCTGAACGTATACGATACGCTCCCTGCCGATCGGCTGCGCGGTGTGGATTTCGGTTCCTTGCGGTGCGTCGAGTTTCCAGAGCACCTGCTTCTCAGAACTAAGCAGGGTGATGCCGAACTGATGGGCGAAGAGGACATTTCCGTTGGAAAGCAGGACGGCATCGCTGATCTCACCGCGGCTGTCGTGGTTTTGATAACTCCAGATGATTTCGCCCTTTTTCACCACATACATGTCATGGACCTTGTTCTCACCGGCGTAAAAAAAGTCGCGTCCGGCGAAAGCGGCAGAGGGTTCCGCAAATGCCTGCAAGCCAGACAGAACGGCGATAAGGAGTGTGAGCTGAATTTTCATGAAGGGTTATGTCAACGGGCTGCCGGTTCCCCGTTCTTGATCCAATCGGTGATGCATCGACGCGGCCGACGGGGTCCGGGAATTGGATTCGTATCAGTGCGCAAAGTCAGCAAGGAGGTGGCCGATTTGTCAACCATCACGCCGAGATGCCGCAACCGCCAATCATCACAATCCATTTATTTTTAGACACATATCATCAAAACCAATCCTTCCACCCATCGAATCCTAACCATCCGGGTGTTGACTGTTAGTCACATCATCAACTGGGATACTGCTCCCAATCGAGCAGCGATCCACAATCACAAGGTCCGCAACTTGGGCGGCCTGGTGCTGTTATCGTAAACTTTGGAAAATCCTGCCTGCTTCAGATCTCCGAGTCCCAGTTCGCGAGCCGAGCCATCAAGAAAATATCCGTGCGCTTTGCCGGAGTTACGCAACCCGACCAGATCACTACTGGTTTCGACAATTTGAGAAATCTCGTCTCCTTTGGAATCCGACGAGTCAACCAGAAGCGGATACGACTCCGGACGAATGACCGAAGCCAATACCAGGGACCTCACGCTGTAGCTGTCAGGCGCCGGAATTATTTCTTCATTCCAAACAACACCGTTGTCAGGCAGATCGGTATAATTGACACCAAAACAATTCACCTGATAGACCTTCGGATGCAGTTTGACGGAATCCCAGTGCATGCTCTCACAAATATTGAGATCGGCACCCTGACCCGACGTGTTGATACCAAGAGCGGACCGAACGATATTATAGGGCAATGTATCCCAACCTGCCGAACGAGCATTGCCGTCGAGCGAGTATCGCGCCTTACCGGCTTCATCCTGAGCATTGACAAGAAGCATCATCCCGCTCTGGCGCAGCCGGGAGAGTGATTTCGATGCCGCCGCTTTGACCAGACCCCTTTGAGCGGCTACAAATGCCAGTGACGCCAGGACTGCAAGAATCGCGATTACCACAAGTAGCTCAACCAGCGTGAAACCCGGGAGACACCGACGTGAGAGAATAGTGGTTTGTTTAATTCGCATGTCGGCATGCTATGACAAAACCCATTGTTCGCAACCCACCCGTGTGGGTAGAAACCAACGGATCAGATAAATTGTTCTATTGGCCTACGCATGAATTCAAATCACATGGTCACATTACCCATTGCGGTCGGAAAACCACCGGCGCAGGCCATTTCCTGGCTCGCTGATATCAGTTTGTCACCCTCGCACGATAGAAACGCTTGGATACACCAGTCGCGACGTCAGTGACCTCTATTTGAGTTCCATCTGATGTTCCACTTTGCAGTTGATTCCATTCCACCAGGTCCGGACTCCACTCGACGACATAGTTACGTTCGTTAGGAAGCGTGATCCGCAGGGTGCTCACCACCCGATCGGGATCGGAGAGACGCTGCACGGAAACCGGAGTGAGCGCGAAGGTCAGAACCTGGACAGTCACTGGAGCGGAAACCGTGGTCGCACCGTCATCGTCGGTCGCCTTCGCCCACAGCGAATGGTTTCCGACTGTATGCGGGCCGTTCCAGTTCCAGACATATGGCGAACCGGTGTCATCACCGAGCTTGATGCCGTCCGCCCAGAATTCCACGTTCGTGATGCTGCCGTCCGAATCCGTCGCACCCGCCTGCAACGGGATGGAATCGACAGGCAGGGACATTGTTCCGGCGACCGGCGCGGTAAGCGAAATCATCGGGGCCACGTTCGGCGGATTGATCAGAAGCGAGACCTGCTGGCTCGTGCTGACCGCTCCAGCCGCGTCCGTGGCCCGGGCTGTCAGGACGTGCTTACCTTGCGGTGGAGCGTTCCACACATGGAGATACGGCGCGGCGCTGCTGGTTCCGGAGACAACTCCGTCGATCAGGAACTCCACCTTGCCGACCGGAGTATCCGGATCGCCGACGAGCGCGCGGATTTCAACCGAGGCCGGCAGGTGGAAGCTGCTGCCGGTGATCGGGCTCGAAAGCGCGATGGTCGGCGCGATGTTCGCAGCAACATCATAGCTGGTGATTTCCACGAAACAGATCTTGGTATTGGTGGCACCCGCGCCGGGAGCGATCGTGAGGCGGCCGTCGCTGACGTTGAAGGTTCCTGTCGCATCGAGGAACCGGTTGGCAGTGGTCGTCGTGCCGTTGATCAAATTGGTGCCTTCCACGGTGAGAACTTGTGTATCAACGTTGTCGGAGTCACCGGAAACAATCCGCACCTTGTAGCGCCCGTTAGGGACAGCAAGTTCCCACTTGCTGGTCGTCGAGCCGTCCGCATTGGCCTTCTGAAGGTGGATAAAGGTATCATACCGTTGGTCGGGTGAGTTGGCGTTGTTCCGGTCGCGACCATCCACGGTGTTGTCGCGATTCCACCCGTAGCTAAGTCCGCTGCCACGCAAATCGAATCCCACACCGGTATCAGCCAGGTAGCCGGCTGGGACCGTCGAAGCGGCGGGTTGGAAATTCACCTTCACGGCATAGGTCGAGGTGGCGGCGCTGACCAAGGAAATGCGATCCACCACCGCCCCGGCGAGTTGGGTGGCGTTGTGCGAAGTTATTGCAATCCCTGCATAAACCGTCGTGCCCATGGCGATGGTCTGGGTCGTGCCCGTTTGGGTCCAGGTGTTGCCGTCAGCCGACCTGAAGGCGCTGAAACTGTTCCCGGCGCGCACGAGCCTCACCCAGTAGGCAGCGGTGATTCCCGCTACTTTTAGGGATTCGGTGGCGTCGCCGCCCGGAGTCGCGCGCAACTGATAGGCAGCACCGTTGCCCGAGGAAATGATGGAGAACGCGTAGCGCGAGCCGGGATTGAGCGTCTCCCGAAACATGACTCCGGCCTTGGTCCATCCATCCACATTTTGCACCGACGCGACGCGGGCGATCACTTCGCCGTCGCCGGCAAACTCACGGTAGGCAAAGTGGAACTCGTCTTTCTTGCCCCAAATATCGGCACCGGAACTTGTGAGCGTGAGGCCGTTGTTCTCATAGACGGCATCCCCGGCGAGTGCCGGCGCGCCTATATCCGCGTGTTGCCACGGAGGAGGCAGCGCGGTACCTTGAACATTCACGACGGAGGGAGCGGACGAAGTGTTGTTACCCACATGATCGACCGCGAATGCCGTGATTTGATGCTGCCCTTGGAAGGCACCGTTCCAAGAATACTGGTAAGGCGCAGTGAAGTCCTCTCCGATTTTGTCCGGTCCGTCATAAAACTCGACCCGCTGGATGCCATCCGCATCGCTGGCACTGGCGCTAAGGTCGATCGTGTCGCCTTGCAGATAGACGGAACCACTGACCGGAGAGGTCAGGGTGACTACGGGAGCTATATTGGTGGAAAGTGAATTGATCCATTCCGAGAGCACAGCCATCCCGGCTTGATCCACCATGTTTTTTGCCAAGGGTGGCATCTGGATGCCGCCACCGGTCGTGCTGTCGCGTTGGAACATGATCGAGTGGTTCAGGCTTTGCGGAACGATGACCCGCGCTGATGGATCGTTCAGCGTGTCGGATACGGCACCGTAGATCAGGCCTTGCTCGGAAAGCGGGGTATCGAAGCGCGCGTCCCAGAAGGCCTGGACACCGCCGGGCCGGTGGCAACTCGCGCAGTTGGCGTCGATGTAGGAGCGCGCGCGTGTTTCGATCGAAGCCGAGGTATTTCCCAGAGCGGCGAGCTTCGTAAGATTCGGAATCGTCGCTTCCGGCGGAGGGCTGTCTAACAAGCCGGCGTGTGACCAGGCTCTCAACTGGTTGTCAGTCACGTTGGACGGCGAATGCGGATAGGAGAAGTCACCGTTGAGCTGGCGTGTCTTCGGCCCGAGCACTCCCCCGGCGGCATTCGTATGACAGCTCGTGCAATCGTTCCGACCGGGGAAATACCACGGTTGCAGCCGGGTGTTCTGCAAAACCACCTTTGCAGTCGTTTGCGCGCTACCGGTGTGTGAGGTTCCGGCAATGCCGAAATAGAGGGTCGCCGGCAGATTCATGGTCAACCGCGCGAATTCCTTCCACCATACCCCGTCGGTGCTCGATAGCGAAATGAACGTATCCCCCTCCCTGCGCATGCGGAGCCAGGTGTTCGGATAGTTCGCCAACGGCTGCGGCAGTTCCGGATAAATCGCCGCTGAATTGCCGTTGGTCGTGTTTCGATACTGGAATTCGTACCCCCCGACGTTGTTGTTCCGCGCGGCGTTTCCCGGGAATACCATGGCAAATACGTGCCGGCTTCCGGCATTGAGCGACTCCCGCGCCATCAGCCCCAGTTTGGTATAAAGGTCCGGCTGGGTAAGTGAAGACACCCGCACCGAAATATCAAAGTCTCCCGTCCGGGATTGCGATGCGAAGTATCCCTGATCCGAGTTCCCCCAAATATCAGTGCCACCCGCAGTGAAGGTGATCTCATCACCGGTCCGCAATATCGAGCCCGGCTGGGCTGGAGTTCCAAGATCCGTACCCGAGAAGGTTCCCGGCGGAGTGATCGCAATCGGGACGTTTTCCGTGATCGCACTGTCCATCAGGTCGGCGTTGCTGTTGTCCGCACGCCATTTGTAACTCGCTCCATATACATTTCCGTCGGCCATTTTCACGAGTAGCCGCGTTTCCAACCGTTTGTGGACCGTAGGATTGTTATCGTCGGTGGGAAGTTCGAAATGTTTAACCAAAACCGATCCTGCCGGCCAGGCCCACTCGCCTGTGGGATTGAATCCGATCGTTGTCCCGGTCGGCACGGTCGCCCAGCGGGTCTTCACCGCACCGTCCGACCAGAACGGCTGATTGAGCGCGTAAGGGATCAGTTTGTCACTGGGTGTCAGTGTCGCGAGATCGCTGAACACCCCAGTATCCGCAAGTGTGGCGGGCAATGAGGTGCTGGGTGTCGCACCACGCTGGAGTTTGTAAATCTGTCCCGCAGTGCTGCTGAGCTGGCACATGTAAATCTCGCCATTGGCATCCACACCGAAGGACGAGAGCCCCCGATAGTCGGTCCCCGAGTTAGGACCCGGCCCTTTCGGCATCGTCGCAATCAAAACCTTGCTGGCAGCAGTGGTCGCGGTGTGCGTTGACTCATCCAGCACCCAGACTCGGTTGGTGACGTTGTCGCCAAAAATATATTTCCCCACGAGTTCGGGAAATTCCGAGCCACGGTAGACGTAGCCACCGATGACCGCGTTTCCCTGCGAATGGGAATAGTCCAGCAGCGGCCGCTTGTTCACTCCGATATAAGGCGGTGTCAGGTCACCGTGATAGCCCTCGATCTTCGCCCATTGAAAATTCAAACCCGGCGGATCGTTCGGTTCGATGGTGCTGATTTCCTCCCATGATCCGCCGCCGACGTCGCCGATGAAGATGCGTCCGGTGACACGATCAACCGTCATCCGGTGGGGACTGCGCAAGCCGATCGCATAGATTTCCTCAAGCGCATTTGCCACCCCAACAAACGGATTGTCGTTCGGGACATAGTAAGCGTTCGGCCAGTTGGGCCCCACCTCTTCGAAGGCACGTTTTGTCGGCGCATGGCTGACGTTGCCACCGGCCTTGTCGACATCGATTCTGATGACGCAACCGAACAAACCTTTGCTGATAGTTTGATCATAAGCGGTATTGTTGTCATTTCCATTGGTCAGATAAAGGAATCCATTGGCGGGATGAAAGAACATGCCACCGCCGTTGTGCCAGGTGTTGTGGTCGATCTGGTCCAGAACCACATATTCAGATGCCGGGTCAAGCAACCCAG
Source organism: Luteolibacter sp. (assembly GCA_039915545.1). Lineage (GTDB taxonomy): Bacteria > Verrucomicrobiota > Verrucomicrobiia > Verrucomicrobiales > Akkermansiaceae > Luteolibacter. The sequence goes on along the minus strand of JBDSNC010000104.1, from coordinate 4,429 downwards.
TCCCTGAATTGTAGGTGAATCTGGCCAACCGCTGGTGGGTGGACGTGTTGTTCGCCGGACGGACCGTCGGACTGCCGATCACCGTGCCCGGAGTCACCCAGTTGTACCAAAGATAGACGTAGTGATTGGTGGCAAAGTCCGGATGAAACGCCAGCCCCAGCAATCCCTCGTCGTCCCAGCCCTGGCACTGGTTGCTTAGGTCGAGAATCAAAGTCTTGGAAGCCGTCCCCGGAGTATTGTCAAACGAGTAAACCTGCCCTTCCCTCTGCCAGACCACGAGTTTACCGGTTCCCGGCAAAGGCAGCAGACCGAGTGAATTGAGGAACGTGAGATTCGGGAACGCCACGACGGTGGACCAGTCCGTCGACAGCGTCGGCGGCACAGGCGGCATGACTCCGTCAAGATACGCCCCGACTTCCGGTCGGGGGGAGTTGAGCCCGTAAGGTTGCGCCCCCGCTGTTGCGATCGACAGGGAAAAGACAAGAGCTGAAAACGCATGAATGGATCTAGACATACACAGGAAGTCGTGATTTGGATGGCAGCCGACGGTAACCTGAGGCATTTGCCGTCGGCGGTGCAGATTTTGCCAAAAAAGGGTAAGTGCGACTACACAGGTATGAAGCAATGAGGTTTTTTCAGCTGTGAGGATTGAGAAAATACCTGTTGATCCCGGGGCAGCCAAGCTACCCAAGCGGGTAGAACTTCGATCACGGTCCCCACTTTGAACCATGCACGCTTCGTCACTTTCGGGGGTCCGCTGACATCCAAATAAGTCAATCCCCCCAATGGAAGACGATCGACCCCTTTTGCTGGCCGGAAACCTTGACGGATTGACTGGCGGGCCCGCCCTTTTCGGCAGTGCTGAACTTTGTACCCATCGCCGGAATCACTCTGAGGAATGAGACATCCCCCGCCGGAAATGCGACGGTGGTGCGCGGGTGGCTGATGCGCGGAGTACCAATGCGAAGGAAGGTCGAGGGTTCTCCGCTCAACATCGTCAACGGGCCTGACGTTGTCTCGAATCGAGCCCATCGCAAGCCGGCGAAATAGCCTTGGAACTCCGGAAACTCCCAAGTTTCCCCCGGTTGGATGTCATTGGGGGCAATTTCGTAAACGCCGAGCCTGCTGCCGCGGAGACGGTTCTGCCAAACCCGGCTGGGCCCGTCACCGAGCCACTTCACGGATTTAAAGGCCTCTTCGGGATGGTCGAATGTGATCCCGTGATAGATAAAATCCCCCTCCAACCTGTAAGAATAATCCAGCCGGAGTCCACCACCAGTCGCAAGAGTCCAGCGGAACGTGTCTTTGCCATCGGCGGAGACACTCAACAGCCAGTTGGTTCCAACGGTCACTTTCCGCGGCTCAGTTGAATCGGCGGGAAACCGCTCCGACTGATAGGCCCCGCGCAGGCGTTTGAGGTTGCCGGGCTTGCCTCCAGCTTGCCGGAAGTCCGACAGCCGCACCGACGCCACTTGTTGTGGTGGGAATTCATATGTATTACCATCACCGGAACGCCTTGTTGCATCGTAAAGCACGTCCCACTTCCTGCCGTCGGGTGACACCTCCAGTTTGAAGCCGGCCCAGTCCACGTTTTTCTCTTGCTCCATTTCGATCTCAAGAAGATTCAGCAGCCTGGGCTCCTCTAACGTCCAGACGCTTGCTCCGGCCGAATCCCGCGGCAACGGAGGCGCATCGGTCCATTGGATCCCACCCTGGCTTGGCCGGGCGTATATCAAGCGTGGACCGTTGACTAGAGCAGAGGTTTTATCACCGCGCCGCAAACTGAGAATTCTGCCGGTTATCGGATCAAAACTCCCGGTCATGTTTCCTGCTTTGAGATTGATTTCTCCGGTTGCCGGCTTTCCGCCGGAATAGTCGAGACTTTCCGCCATAGCAGGAACAGCCAGGCGTTTTGCAAGCGCCGGGGTGGGCCACACCCATCTCCAAAGCTCCCGCCCGGTAGCGTCCGTGGCCACCAGAGACAACGCATCGGCATTACGACACGTCGCCGGCAGGCCAAGCGCCAGTTGACCACTTTCACCGGCAGCGGTGTCCGGAGCGCGAGCACTGCCTGAACCGAGACTCTGTGGCCAGGTCGCAGACGCGGCGGGATCCGGGAATTTCAACAATTCCCAGTTGAAACGAGAGCCCGCTAGTGACAGGAAATCATAACGATTATGCACCGCCAGCTTGCCGTTGAAGCGATCGTCCAGCACCGGCGCGTCGATTTGCACCGGAGAAAAAACATCCCTAACGGTATAAAAGCTCCCCTTCTTCTCGTGATGCGGACCCAGAATTCCATCCTGCGCGTAGGTGCTGAAAACGTCGACGCGATTGCCCTGATCGGTACGCATAATCCCTTCATCCGCAAATACCCAGATGAATCCGCCGCCTCCAACTGGTGACCCTGAAATAGCCTTCCAGTAGTCTTCCAATCCGGACCCCGCGCCGCCGTCGTAGAGCCCGTGAAGCATCTCGGTGGGCATGACCACATTTTTATCCGTGAGCAGTTTAACCAGATCGCCATAGGACGGGTAGTGCTTAGTATTCACGCCGTTCATGAGTTCCCAAGGATGGAGAACCAGGCGGTTCTGCGGATCATAGAGCGCGAATTCGCCATCAAGCTCGCGGTTCCAGCCGCCTTCATTGCCGTTGTCCCAGAAAAGGATGCTCGGATGGTTCACGTCGCGGTTTACCATCTCCTTGACGAGTTTTTTGCCGTTCTCCGTGTCATGCGCTTTCTGCCAGCCGCTGAGTTCGTCGATCACATAGAGACCAAGTTCGTCACACATGTCCAGAAACTCGACGTCCGGAGGATAGTGCGACATGCGGACCGCGTTCATGTTCATCGCCTTGAGTAGCTTCAAATCCGCGAGGCAATCCGCGGAATCCAACGCCCGTCCCGTTTCCGGGCGAAAACTATGGCGACAGACGCCCTTGAGAAGGATGCGCTTGCCATTGAGAGCGATCCCTTTTCCTTCCGCTACAGTGATGGTTCGAAATCCAAAGCGCTCGGTCACGGTGTGAAGCTCCTGACTCCCCTTCATCAAGGTGAAACGGGCTTTGTAGAGGTTTGGGGTTTCCGCAGTCCAAAGCAGGGGGGCTCGCACGCTCGTTTCGATCTTCACCTGCTTTTCCGCACCGGCCGGAAGCGCAACGGAAATTGGCCTCCCCACCGCTTCGCCACCGATCATCAGGATTTGGAGCGCCAGTTTGTCCACTTTTCCAACATCGTCATTTCCCAAATCGATGTTTGCCCTGAAACTGCCGTCAGCTCCGGCGTCCACGGACACCTGCTCGATAAACTGTTCCGGCACGGCTTCCAGATAGACCGGACGATAAATCCCGCCAAATATCCAGTAATCGCCATGCCGCTCGGCGCGCTCGGTTCCCGGATTCGCCGATACTTTCGAGACATCCACCTCCAGAGTGTTTTCCTTTCCCGGATTCAACAACGACGTGATGTCATGACAAAATCGATAGAAGCCGCCCTGATGCACAGGTCCGGCGGATTTCCCATTCACCTTCACCTCGGCATCCGTCATCACACCTTCGAAAACCACGCGGATACGGCGGCCCTCCCATCCGGGAGGCACCGAAAAGCGCGTGCGGTAGAGTCCGTGCTCGTCGGACTTGGCACCCGGACTGTTTCCATAATCGTAACTGCCGAATCCCTGCTGCTCCCAGTTGGATGGCACTGGGATCGTGGTAATTTCTCCCGCCTGTCGCCCTTTGGATACAGAAAAAACCCACGGAATCGCATCTTTCGGACCGCGACCGGACAGATACTGACGCTCGGTTTCAGCGGCGGGAGACAGCTGCATTCCCGTCAATACGACAACGGCCACCAGACGGAATTTGGACAGACATCGAGGTAGTGAATACATAGGGTTCATGTGATTATCAGTGGCACTCATACGGGCAGCTTATTCATGGCAACCGATCAAGGAAGGCTGCATTCAAGTATTGGACAAAGTCCAGATTTCTACATACGTTAGGCATTCAATCAAACTTGCAATGTTTTTTAAAAACCGGTGAATTATCCCAACTCTAATCAAAACCGACTGCGAATCCGTATGCGTGAAGGTTCGTTCGATTCGGCATGTATGATGGATTGCGTCGATCCTTGATATCGAGAAAAGCAAGTTGGCGGCTGGATGCTCTCCTCTTAAAATGCGATTTCCAAGAAAGTGCTTCGATCGGTTCCTAACGAAATATTCCACAGGGCTCCTCCTCAAAAGCTACCCATTCGGATGGCTAGGCAGGATCGGGGACTGAGCTTATAAAAGTTCGAGCCACCTATTGATCGAAGTCGGTTCATTCACGCCAAGATCCACCCGGCTTTAATCGCCGCTGACACTGTCTTCCCGCACGTATTCTTTGTCGTGGCGGGCGACATGTCCGGGTATCAACGAAAAGTGAGCCGTGC
>JBDSNC010000093.1:0-24763 GCA_039915545.1 Luteolibacter sp. | reverse complement strand
TGACCGGGGCCGGTCATCGCAAACGGGCAGTCTGTTTTGGTTGAAAGTTTCCCGGCGTTCGTCACTTACTGTGGCTTCAGAAAAAATCCCTCGATCTCCGGCATGAAGTTTCTCCTGTTGTCCGTCCTCCTCATTTCAACCGTCGCCGCCGAACCGGATGGGAAACTGCTCTTCACCCAGAACTGCTCGCCCTGTCACGCGCCCGACACGAAGCTGGTCGGACCGTCGCTGGTGGAAATCACCGGCATTTACGGCAAGAACGCGGATGGGTTCGTGCACTGGTGCACCACGCCGGGTAAAAAGCGGCCGGACACGATTGAAATGCCCTCGATGGCCCACCTCGGCGAAGAGAACCTGCTGGCGGTCCGAGGTTACATTCTCGAAATTTCCAAAGGGGTGGTCGAAAAAAAAGACACCGGGAACGATCCTTTTGCCGCCTCGCCGACGCTTGTCGTGCGCCCGCTCGTCCAGCGGATTTTCATGCCGGATGCAGGCCCCGCGGCGATCGCGGTGGCGTTTGATGCGACGACCTCGCTTTGTTGGGACGCCGGTGTCTGCCGCCTGCGCTACGCTTGGACCGATGGATTCATCGACGGCTATCCGTACTGGCGGGGCAACGGCAGCAGCCAGGCGAAGGTGGTCGGGAAAGTCCGCTACACCGAAAGGGTGTCGCCTTTCGGGAACAAAACTCCGGTCGCATTCCACGGCTACGATCTGAAGGGTGGCCTGCCGGTTTTCCGCTACTCGGCGGGCGCGCTGGAAGTCAGCGAGAGTTTCAAGGCGCTGCCGGATGGAAAAGGGATCGAACGCCATTTCACCCTTCCCTCACCACCACCCGGGCCGCTGAGATTGCAATTCCCCGGTGACCCGAAAACCTCGATCACCAGCGATCGCGGAACCTTGGCAAAAGGCATCCTCACCCTCACTCCGGAGCAGGCCCGCGATTTCACCCTCACCCTGACTTTCCGATGAACCCGCTCCGTTTCATCACCCTGCTTGCCGTTTCCACCACGCTTCATGCGGGGGAGTGGACGGACTATTTCGAGTTCGAGAAAATCCCGATGCCCGCCGGGATGGATTCACAGGTCGGGGCCATGCAGTTCCTCAAAGACGGCCGAATGGCGGTGGCTTTCCATCGCGGCGAAGTGATGATTTACAAGCCTTCGGATCATTCGTGGTCGCTCTTCGCCAGCGGACTTCAGGAACCACTGGGAATTCTAGCGGAACCCGACGGCTCGCTGCTCGTCATGCAGCGCGCCGAACTCACCCGCCTCAGGGACACGGACGGCGATGGCGCGGCGGACCGTTACGAGACCGTGTTCGACGGCTTCGGGATGAGTGGAAATTACCATGAATTCGCCTTCGGCCCGGTTCGCGACAAGGATGGAAGCCTGTTCATCGCCCTCAACCTGGCCTCCAACGGCGCACCCGTCTGCCGCGAAATCCGCGGGAAGTTTTCACCGGTCGGCGAACTTGACCGCGAGCAAATGACGGAGGGGAGCGATTGGAAATCCCTCGCCGAAAAAGCCGGCCGGATGTATTCCCGCGTCCCTTGGCGAGGCTGGATTTTGCGGCTTTCACCTGACGGGAAAAAAATGGAGCCCTACGCCTGCGGAGTGCGTTCGCCCGATGGCCTCGGCTTCGATGCCAAGGGCCGCCTACTCGTCACCGACAACCAGGGCGACTGGCGTCCGACCAGCCCGCTCTTCGCCGTGAAACGCGGCGATTTCCTCGGTCATCCCGCGTCGCTGGTCTGGAGAAAAGACTGGGACGGCAGCAATCCGCAAAAGATCAGCCCGGCCACCTTCGCGAAACTCTACAGCCCCGCCGCCGGACTTTTTCCCTACGGTGAGTTGGCGAATTCCCCCACTCAGCCCGTCCCCGCACCCGACGGCGCGGTGCCGGCCGGTCTCGTCGGTCAGACGATCATCGGAGAAATGAACCAGAACACGCTCGTCCGCGTGCTCGACGACGAGGTGGGCGGCGCGTTCCAAGCCGGGCTCGTGCCGTTTCTCGACAATTCACCGCTCGGCATCGGCAACCACCGTTTGGCCTTCGCGCCGGACGGCTCGCTCTACGTCGGGAAAACCGGGCTCTCCTGGGCGGGTTCCACCGGCATCACCCGGGTCCGCTGGAATGGCAAACCGTTCTTTTCCCTCGACCGGATGAAGGCCACTCCGGACGGCTTCGTGCTCCGCTTTTCCGAACCGGTGGACGAAACCAAACTCGCCGCCATCCAACTCATCTGCCACACCTACCCCTACACCTCGCGGTACGGATCGAAACGCTTCGACGAGCAGACTGTGGAAATCACCCGGGCCCAGCTCTCCAACAACAACTGCGACGTGACGCTCACCTGCGGACCTCTCAAGCAGGCCTACCTCTATCAAGTCGACCTCACTCCGCTGCTGGCCAAGTCCGGCAATGCCCTGATGGGGAAACGCGCCTCCTATCACGTGGCCAAAGCGCCGCAGTAGGTGGCCAACCGGAGCGCGGAATTCATTCCACCCGCCGATGAAGAGCGAAAGAAAAGCGCCTTCAGCACCTCACTTTCTCCACCCATCGACGCCACGACAAAAGTGTCGTGTATCCACAAAAAAGCCACGGACTCTGGGCCCGTGGCTTTTCAAAAAACGTCAGCCAATCCTCAGATCATCCCTTCGATGAGCTTCTCAAGCTTCACGATGTCCGCCGAGAACGCGCGGATGCCGTGGGCGGTTTTCTCGGTCGCCATCGGGTCTTCGTTGAGCGCGAAACGGAAGTCGCTCTCGTTGAGCGTGATCTTCTCATGATCGCACGCGGCGGCTTCGGCGGCGGTGAGTTTCGCCTCAATCGGCTCTTCGGAAGCCTGCAGTTCGCCGAGCAGGCCCGGGCTGATCGTCAGAAGGTCGCAGCCGGCCAGCGCGAGGATTTCCCCCTTGTTACGGAACGACGCGCCCATGACCTCGGTCTTATAACCGAATTTCTTGTAATAGTTGTAGATCGAGCGGACGGAAATGACACCCGGATCCTCGTCGCCCTGATAGTCCTTGCCGGTCGACGCTTTATACCAATCGAGGATGCGGCCGACAAACGGCGAGATGAGTTTCACACCGGCTTCGGCGCAGGCCACGGCTTGGGCGAAGGAGAAAAGGAGCGTGAGATTGCAGTTGATGCCTTCCTTGGCGAGCGCTTCCGCCGCCTTGATGCCTTCCCAAGTGGAGGCGATCTTGATGAGGATGCGGTCGCGGGAATGACCTTCCTTTTCGTAAGCGGCGATCAGCGTGTGCGCCTTGGCGATCGTCGCGGCAGTGTCAAACGACAAACGGGCGTCCACTTCGGTGGAGACACGGCCGGGGACAATCTTGAGGATTTCGAGGCCGAAAAGGATCAGGATGCGGTCGATGATCGCTTCGGTTAGCGCCGGGCCGGTTGCACCGCTTGTTTTCACTTCGGCGATGGCCTGCTCCACGAGGTGCTTGTATTCAGGCTTCGCGGCGGCTTGAAGGATGAGCGACGGGTTGGTGGTCGCGTCCTGTGGCTTGTAGGTTTTCATCGACTCGAAATCGCCGGTATCGGCAACGACGGTGGTGAACTGCTTCAGTTGATCGAGTTGATTCATGCTCATGATGGCATTCACGTAGTCTCACAGAGCCAGCTTGTGAAGGGGAAAAGCCCCGCTACCCCACTTGTGTCATGAATCCCACTTCAAGCGGCGATGAATCATTTTGAAAACCAACGTCCCGGCCGCGGCTCCCAAAATATCAGCCAGCCAGTCGGAATTGTCATTGCCGCTGCGTCCGGGGACGAAGCCTTGGTGGTATTCGTCCAGTCGTCCCACCGCCGCCATCGTCAGGATCACGACCGGGATGATGATCCGCCAGCGCGCTCCGGGCGGATTTCTCCAGAAAAGGTAGGCGGAGAAAAGCCCCGCTCCGCCGAAAAAGTAGCCGAAGTGCTCGAATTTATCGATATTCGGGATCGGCGGGAAAATCGCTCCCGGATGCGTTTCCGACGAGAGATAAAACAGAACGCAGAACCAGACGATGGACGCACACAGCCAGAAAACCGGTCTCCGTGGGACCCGTAGCATGCTCAGAGCTTGCGCATTTCGTCTTCAAGCCGCTCCGCCAGCCATTGTTTCATCATCGACTGATAGTTGAGGAAACGCGAGCGGGCGATGCGCTTGATCCGGGAAAGCATGCGCGGATCGAAACGAAGGGTGATCGTGGTGGACTCACGGGAATCCGCTTCGTGCACCGAGGTGGCCATCAGGCGGCCGTCCAGTTCGTGGGCTTCCCAAAATCGGGCTTCGGCGGCCTCATCGGCGAATTCGGGAATTTCTGTCCAGCGGGTGACGGCGTTCATGGCTTGGGAAAATGGGGTGCTTCAGCGGAATTCCGCGTATTTGCGATCGTAGAATTTCTGTTCGGCTTCGGACATTTCGCGGGCGGCGACCACACGCGTCGTTTTGCCATCCGTCCAGAACGAGAGGAACAGGTAGCGGTCCGAAACCGTGCGACCGAGCGCATAGTAGCGGGACGCACCGTCGGAACGTTCGTTGTCCGGCAGGAAGCGGACGGAAAAAGGATCCTCGAAAGCTTCTTCAAGCTCACGGGGTTTGATGTTGCGAAGATCGAATTGAACGTCGATGAGGTCGAGTTCCATGCGCGGAGTTTGGGGATGCTTCGGGAAAGTGCAATAAAGACTTTGAAATCCCTTATAACGTGTGACCCATCCGCGTCCGCTTCGTTTCCAGATACTTCTCGTTATGCGGATTCGACGACAGAGTGATCGGCAGTTGCTCGACGATTTCGAGGCCGTATCCTTCCAAGCCGATCACCTTCTTCGGGTTGTTAGTCAGCAGGCGGATGCGGCGGACGCCAAGGTCGTAGAGGATCTGTGCGCCCATTCCATAGTCGCGGAGGTCTGAGCCGTAGCCGAGTTTTTCGTTCGCCTCGATGGTGTCCATGCCCTGCTCCTGAAGCTTGTAGGCGTGGATCTTTGCAGGCAGTCCGATGCCGCGGCCTTCCTGGCGGAGGTAGAGTAAAACGCCGCCTTCCACCGCGATGTGCTCCATGGCGGCGGCGAGCTGGCCACCGCAGTCGCAGCGTTTCGAGTGGAAAACATCGCCCGTGAGGCACTCGGAGTGGACGCGGACGAGCGTGGGTTTTTCCGGATCGACATCGCCGCGGGTGAGCGCGAGGTGGTGGCTGCCGTCGGTGGAAATGCGGTAGAGATGGCAGTCGAAATCACCCCAGTCGGTCGGCATCAGGATGGTCTGCTCGCGCAGCACGAGTTTTTCCGAGCGGCGGCGGTATTCGATGAGTTGGGCGATGGTGCACGCTTTCAGGCCGTGTTTTTCCTGATAGGCACCGAGTTCGCCGACGCGGGCCATGGTGCCGTCGTCGTTCATGATCTCACAGATCACCGCCGCGCGTTGCAGGCCGGCGAGTTCCGCGAGATCGAGCGCCGCCTCGGTGTGGCCGGCGCGGCGGAGCACACCGTCCGGCATGCCTTGGAGAGGGAAAACGTGGCCGGGTTTCACGAACGCGTCCGGGCCGATTTTCGGGTCGGCCAGCAGACGGATCACCAGTGCCCGGTCGGCAGCGGAAATCCCTGTCGTGATTCCCTCCGCCGCATCCACGCTCACGGTGAACGCCGTTTTCATGCCCTCGCGGTTGCGGCTCGCCATCTGCGGCAGATCGATTTCCTCGGCCCGCTCGGCGGTGATCGGCGCGCAGATCAGGCCGCGGGCGTGGACGGCCATGAAATTGACCATTTCCGCCGTGCAGAGCGAGGCTGCGCCGACGAGATCCGCTTCGTTTTCCCGATCCGGATCATCAGCGGCGATCACCAGCCGGCCGGCTGCGATTTCCGCGATGATTTCGTTGATCGGACTGAAAATGAGAGGCTTGGCGGACATGGCGGAGACGGTGGTGGGAGAAGTGCGGGATTAGGGAACATCCCCCCGCGATCTTCAACCCCCATTTTACTAGTTCAAGGACGGATCATCCGGCGCTTCCGCAAGGATCCGGTGTAGCGGTGACAAGTGGCGCAACAATTCCGACCACAGGCCCCGGTCGTGCTCGTGCCCTAGCAGATCCTGCTGCGGCCGCGCGGGAATCCACGAACTACCGCGGAGTTCGTTTTCGAGCTGACCCGCAGACCAGCCGGAATAGCCGACGAAGGCCCGCACGATCCGGCCCGGCTTGTGGGCGTGCTTTGTAGCGTCCTCCGCTGAGATCCGCAGCGCCCATTGCAGGCCCTTTTTCTTTTCCCACCAGAACGAGGAAAACGTCATCTGATCGCGCGAAACCGGGCCGCCTTCATGGACCGCGAGCTTGCTCAGCGAGGCGAATTCATTGCCGCTTAGGAAATCGCCCACCACTTTTCCGGTCGGGTGGTTCAGGATCAGTCCGAACGCGCCCTCGTCCGCCTTGTGCTCCGCGAGGAGGATCACCGAGCGGTTGAACGTGCCGTCGCGCAACGAAGGATCCGCCAGCAGGAGTTGGCCCTGAAGCTGGATCGGGAGGTTCGGTGCTGATGGATCGTCGGCCACGAGGGCATTCTAATCCGATGTTGGAAAACCGCCAACAGCGGATTGAGGAAGTTTCACGGAAATTGGCTCGCTGGATGCAGTTTCACCGCCACTCTTCCCATTGTGACCCGGATTTTCCCCCTCGTTTTCCTACTGCTGTCCTGCCTCCTCCGCGCCGAACCGCTGCCCATCCGCGCGGTCGCCGCGAACCTCACCTCGGACAACAAGCAGTCCTATTCGCCCGACAACGGCAACCACTCGAACCCAGAAGGCGCGGGCGCGCGCATCCTCAAGGCGCTCAAACCGGACATCGTCATGATCCAGGAGTTCAACACCAGCGTGCCCGTGCGGCAGTGGGTGAACGGCACTTTTGGCGAGGACTATCAGTTCACTCAGGAAAAGGAGATGCAGATCCCGAACGGGATCATCAGCCGTTTCCCCATCGTCGAATCCGGTTCGTGGGACGATCCGCAGCTCACCAACCGCGAGTTCGCGTGGGCGAAAATCCGCTTGCCTGACGAAAAGGACCTGTGGGTCGTCTGCGTTCATTTGCATTCAAAAGGCGAGCCGTCGCGCGCCACCGAGGCCAAAGCGCTTGTGAAATTCATCAAGGAGAAAATCCCTGCGGATGCGATGCTCCTCATCGGCGGTGATTTCAACACCCGCATCGACAAGGAACCCTGCCTGAAGGAGTTTTCCAAGGCCGTCGTCATTCCGGAAAACCTGCCCGCCGACCAAAACGGAATCACCAACACCAACGCCCCGCGCAACCGTCCCTACGACTGGGTGCTCGCCAGCGAGGCGCTGAACAAACACGCGGTAACGGTGAAGATCGCCTCCAAGGAATTTTCAAACGGCCTCGTCTTCGACAGCCGCGTTTTCGAACCGCTCGACCAGATGTCTCCCGTCCAAAAGGACGACAGCGGCGTGAAGAACATGCAGCACATGGCCGTGGTGCGGGATTTCCTGATCCCGTGACATGCGGCAATCGCGTGATAGCGGAGTTTAGGGCCGGACGTAGAGTGTCTCCAACTCACGATGATCCGTCTGTTCCGCGTTCTTCCTGCCGCCTTTTTCGCCACCCTTGCGGTCGCGCAGGAACGCGTGGAATTCAACCGCGACATCCGCCCCATTCTAACGAAAAACTGCACGAGCTGTCACGGCGGTGTGAAGGAGGCGGGCAACATCTCCTTCATCTATCGGGAAAAGGCGCTTGGCAGGGGCAAGTCCGGCGAGCGTCCCATCGTTCCCGGCAAGCCCGCCGCCTCCGACATGGTGCGCCGCCTTCGCAGCTCCGATCCGGACGAGGTCATGCCGAAGCCGAAACACGGGCCGCCGCTGCCGGAAGCGCAGATCGCATTGATCGAGCGCTGGATCTCCCAAGGTGCGGAATGGCAGGATCACTGGTCCTTCGTACCGCCGAAGGAAACTCCGGTCGCGAAGGTTTCCAACGAGTCGTGGCCGGCGGTGCCGTTCGATCGTTTCATCATCCAACGCCTCGATCAGGAAAATATCATACCCTCACCGGAAGCGCCGCCCGCCCAGTGGATCCGCCGCGCGAGTTTTGATCTAACTGGTCTCCCGCCGTCGCCGGAGGAGCTCGCCGCCTATCAGAATGCAGCCGCCTCCGATCCCGCAGCCGCCCGCACCGCGGTGGTGAACCGCCTGCTGGCATCACCGCATTTCGGCGAGCGCTGGGCAGCGGTCTGGCTGGACCTTGCCCGCTACTCGGACACCTATGGATTTGAAAAAGATCCGAACCGCGACATCTGGCCCTACCGGGACTGGGTGATCCGCGCGTTCAACGCGGACATGCCTTACGACCGGTTCACCATTGAACAGCTCGCGGGCGATCTCCTGCCCGACGCCACGGCGGACCAGCGCCTTGCCACAGCATTCCACCGCAACACCCAGACCAATACCGAGGGCGGCACCGATGACGAGGAGTTCCGCGTGGCTGCCGTGATCGACCGCGTGAACACGACGTGGACTACCTGGCAGGCCACCACCTTCGGCTGCACGCAATGCCACTCGCATCCCTACGATCCGATAGAGCATGACGAGTTCTACAAATTCGTGGCCTTCTTCAACAGCAGCGCGGATTGCGACCAGGATGATGATTTTCCTAAAATGAAAATCGCGGAGGACCCGGCCCAATCCGCCGAAGCTTCGTCGCTCGAACTCAAAATTCAGGAACTCCGCGAACAGCTCAACCCCCCCGGTCACGATCTGACGGAAACATCCGGCGACTGGAAATTTTTCACGCCGGATGCCTTCGCCCCATCCCATGGAAAACTATCAGTCTCCGGCGACGGAACGATCCGCAGCGAAGGCACGCTGCCGAAAGGCAACACCCACAAGCTCACCGGACCTGCTCCGGCGTTCAGTGCGCTACGCTTGAAAATTCTGCCCGAAAACGATGATCCCAAAAAATGGCCCGAGCGCGGTTCGTTCGTCTCGAAGTTCCAGGTGAGACTGATTGATCCCGCGGGTGTATCCACGCCGGTGGCCATGAAAGAGGTTTTCGCCGATCACTTCGGCGATCCCCTGGATCCCGGCCCCGCGGGAAATTTCGGAGGCTTCCCGAAACTCGAAGGTCCGCGCTGGTTCGTCTTCGTCCCCGCGCAGGCGGTCGATCCCGCCCCAGGTTCGAAGTTGGAGATTTCCATGAAGCAGGACGGCGGGACGGCGGGTGACCAGGCGACTCCCGTCCGGCGCTTCACCATCGAGGTTTCCAACCGCGCGGAATGGACTTCGCTTGTCAGCGATCCGGCGCGGGCGGTTGTTTGGCAATCGCGTGACAAGCTCGCCGATCAATTCAAGTCGATCAAGGGGACGATGGTTCCCGTCGTGGTCCGGCGGCCGGACCGCGAGACACGGGTTTTCGCCCGCGGCAACCGCATGAACAAGGAAAACGTCGTCACTCCGGGTGTGCCGAAGCTGTTGGCTGCCGGTGCGCCGGAGAAGGGCATGACCCGCCTCGACATGGCGCGCTGGATCGCGAGCCCTGACAATCCTCTCACCGCCCGGGTGATGGTGAACCGCCTGTGGGGCGAGCTGTTCGGTCTCGGCATCGTCCGCACCGCTGAGGACTTCGGAACATCCGGCACCCCGCCCAGTCACCCGGAATTGTTGGATCACCTCGCGCTGCGTTTTGAAAACGATTACAAATGGTCAATCAAGTCGATGTTGCGGGAAATGGTTCTATCAGCCACGTATCGCCAGAGCCACCGCGCGTCGGGCGATCTCGTGGGGAAGGATCCCGAAAACCGCCTGCTCGCCCGTGGACCGCGCAACCGCCTGTCGGCCGAGATGATCCGCGACCAGGCGCTCGCCGCGGCCGGGTTTCTATCAGCGAAGATGTACGGTCCGCCGGTGTTTCCGCCGCAGCCCGACGGGGTCTGGCGTTCGGTTTACAATGGCGCGAAGTGGAAGGAATCGCAAGGCGAGGACCGGTTCCGCCGTGGCATTTACACCTACTGCAAGCGCACCAGCGGCTTCCCCGGACTTCTCACCTTCGACGCCCCGAGCCGCGATCTCTGCAGCGCCCGCCGCATCGTCAGCAACACGCCGCTGCAGGCGCTCGTCACCATGAACGACCCCGCCCACATCGAGGCCGCGCGCGGAATGGCGAAACGCATGAGCGCGCGGTCGGCGGATCCTGCGGAACAACTCGCATACGGAGTCCTGCTCGCCACCCAGCAGGATGCGCCTCCCGCGATGATCGCGGAGCTCGCTTCCCTTCTCGCGGACTCCACCGGGGAGTTTGAAAAATCTCCCGCGGAGTCGGCGAAGCTCGGCGAAACTCCTGCCGCCGCCGCGATGGTAGTGGTCGCCAACACGATCCTCAATCTGGATTCCGCCCTTACCCGTTAGTGAAAGTTCCGCCATGAAACCCGAACACTTCGCCCGTCTCCAGCATGCGCAACTGGAGCACCTGACGCGCCGCCATTTCCTTGCGAAATGCAGCACGGGCCTCGGTGCGATGTGGCTCGCCGGGGCGGCCGGGCGGGCGTGGGGTTCGTCCGCTGCGATCCACAAGGATCCTGCGAATCCGCTGGCACCGTCGGCCCCGCATTTCGCGGCGAAGGCGAAGCGCGTAATCTATCTGCACATGGCCGGCGCACCTTCCCAGCACGAGCTGTTCGACTACAAGCCGGAACTTCAGAAGCTCAACGGTCGTGAGTGCCCGAAGGAGTTTCTTGAAGGAAAACAGTTCGCATTCATCCAAGGGGTGCCGAAAATGTTAGGTCCGCAGTTTCCGTTCAAGCAATACGGGCAGTCAGGTGCCTGGATGTCCGACCGGCTTCCGCATTTTTCCTCCGTGGTCGATGACGTGTGTTTCATCAAGTCGTTGTACACCGACCAGTTCAACCACGGCCCGGCGCAGTTGCTCGTGCATACCGGCACGCAGAATCTCGGCGCGCCTTCCATCGGCGCGTGGGCCACCTACGGGCTCGGCTCGGAGAACCAGAATCTCCCGGGGTTCATCGTGCTCACCTCCGGAGGGAAAAACCCGGACGCCGGGAAATCCGTCTGGGGCGCGGGCTACCTGCCTTCTGTCTATCAGGGAGTGCAGTGCCGCTCCGAGGGCGAGCCGGTGCTCTATCTGAGCGATCCCGAGGGGATCTCGCGCTCGCTCCGCCGCCGGTCGTTGGATACATTGGACCACCTGAACCAGAAGATCGCCGACGATGTGGGTGACGCTGAGACGGTCACACGCATCGCGCAGTATGAGATGGCCTATCGGATGCAAATGCATGCCACGGATGCCTTCGACCTGAAGCAGGAATCCGCAGCCACCCACCAGCTTTACGGGACTGAACCCGGGAAGGAATCGTTCGCCAACAACTGCCTGCTCGCCCGCCGCCTCGCCGAGCGCGGCGTGCGCTACATCCAGCTTTTCCACTGGGGCTGGGACTCTCATGGAGCCAGCGCCGCCGAGGCGCTCAACAAGGGTTTTTCGGACCGCTGCAAGGAGGTGGACCAGCCGATGACCGCCTTGCTGAAGGATCTCAAACAACGGGGTCTGTTGGAGGATACCCTCGTCGTTTGGGGCGGCGAGTTCGGCCGCACGCCGATGCAGGAAAACCGCGGCGGAAACGAAATGGCCTTCATCGGCCGCGATCACAATCCCGGCGGCTTCACCCTCTGGATGGCAGGCGGCGGCGTGAAACCCGGCATTTCCTACGGAGAAACCGACCCCATCGGCTACGAGGCGATGACCGACAAGGTTTCCCTCCACGACCACCACGCTACGATGATGCACCTGTTGGGCTTCGATCACGAAAAGCTGGCCTACCCCTCACAAGGAGCACCGCAACGTCTGACGAACATTACCAAAACCGGGACCAAGGTGGTTACCGGCGTCCTTGCCTGACGGGTATCAGCGAGCCAGGAAACTGAAGGTGATGACTCCTCCGATGAACAGGACGACTACGATTAGAATAATCCAAACCCATTTCGAGGTTCTGTATTTCACATGCGGAGTGGCGGCGATGATGTCCTTGTATGGTGCGGAAAAAATCATCCGGCCCTTTTTTCCGAACAGCAGGAAGAGGATGTAGGCATTGATGACAGTCCCAACAGGAAAGCCCAGAAGGCCGATACCTGATAGGACTCCCACCGCGATCCGGGCCCAGCCTTTGAGCCTGCGGATTTCGAAGCCGACGATGAATTGCAGGATTCCGAGCGCCAGCAGGCCGAATCCGGCGGCAAGCTGGAGTGCCGTCACGTCATTGTGCCTGATGGCGGCGGTGATGATCGGAATGCCGGCGATCACAACGGCCACGGCGGCCAGCCAGTAAAGGATTCCCACGGATTTGATTGAAGCCTCGGTCCTGATATGGGTCTGGCGGATCGCCTCCGCGTCGGTGGTCTGCGTTTCGCTGATTTCGAAAGTCTGTGGCGCTTGATAGGGATTCTCGCTCATGGCGTTCGATAGGTAGCGTGCCGATGCGATCGGAAGCAAGGATGGAATGGACGACGCACAAACGGGGCGCTCCGGAAAACCGGAACGCCCCTTGTTGATGGCGGGATTTCTCAAACGGACTCGTTGTCCTCGGGGATCCGCATGCAGTAGAAGGAACGGTAAACGAAGATCAGCGCCACGATGAAGAAGAAGCCGCCGATCAGGTTCTTGGTCGATTGGTTGGTCATGGTCACGGCGATTTCAACGGCTAGCAGGCCGAAGAGCGTGGTGAACTTGATGACCGGATTCATTGCCACCGAGGACGTGTCCTTGAAGGGATCGCCTACGGTATCGCCGACGACGGTGGCGGCGTGGAGCTCGGTGCCTTTTTCACGCATGTCCACTTCCACGATCTTCTTGGCATTGTCCCAGGCACCGCCGGCGTTGGCCATGAAGATGGCTTGGAACAGACCGAAGAAGGCGATGCCGATCAGGTAGCCGATGAAGAAGTACGGGCTGAAGAACGGCAGGCCGAGCGCGAAGCAGAAGACCACGATGAAGATGTTCCACATGCCTTTCTGCGCGTATTTGGTGCAAATGGCGACGACCTCCTTGCTGTCCTTGTCGGACGCGGTGGTGACATCGAGCTTCATGTTCTGCTTGATGTAAACCACGGCCCGATAGGCACCGGTGACCACCGCCTGACAGGATGCGCCGGTGAACCAGTAGATCACCGATCCACCCATCACGAGGCCGAGGATGATTTCCGGTTGCACGATGGACAGCTTGGTCACCACGCCGCCGAACATGTTTTCCAACAGCATGATGATGCCGAAGACCATCGTCGTCGCGCCGACCACGGCGGTGCCGATGAGCACGGGCTTGGCGGTGGCCTTGAAGGTGTTGCCCGCGCCGTCGCCTTTTTCGAGCTGATACTTGGCGTTTTCAAAGTCGGCGTTGAAACCGAAGTCGCGCTTGATTTCCGCGGCAATGCCGGGGCTGGCTTCGATCTGGCTGAGTTCGTAAACGGACTGCGCGTTGTCGGTCACCGGGCCGTAGCTGTCGACCGCGATGGTCACCGGCCCCATGCCGAGGAATCCGAAGGCGACGAGGCCGAAGGAAAAGATCGGCGCGGCGAAAGCGAACTGCGCGGGCATGATCGCCATCAGGTCGGCATTGGTGGAGAACTGCCAGGCTCCGAACATCAGCAGCATGATGACAAGTCCCATCCAGAAGGCGGAGAAATTGCCCGCGACGAATCCTGATAGGATGTTGAGCGAGGCACCGCCGTGTTTGGAGCAGTTGGTGACTTCCCTGACGTGGCGGGAGTTTGTGCTGACGAAAACTTTGGTGAATTCCGGGATCAGCGCTCCGGCGACGGTGCCGCAACTGATGATCACGGAAAGCACCCACCAGAGGTTGGGCAGCGCTTTTCCGGCAAACTCGAAATTGCCCAGCAGCACCTTGCTCGCCAGGAAGGTGACGGCGATGGAAACCGCGGAGGTGAGCCAGACGAGATGGGTGAGCGGGGCTTCGAAATCGAAGTCTTTCTTGCCGCTGAACATCGCCTTGCTGATCACTTCATTCACCAGATAGGAAGCCAGCGAGGTCACGATCATCAGCGTGCGCATGACGAACAGCCAGACGATCAGCATCGCGCAAACGTCCTGACTATCAGCCAGGGCGAGCGCGAGGAATGCGATGAGTGCCACGCCGGTCACGCCGTAGGTTTCAAATCCGTCGGCGGTGGGGCCCACCGAGTCACCGGCGTTGTCACCGGTGCAGTCCGCGATGACGCCGGGGTTTTTCGGGTCGTCCTCGGGCAGGTTGAAAACGATTTTCATCAGGTCGGATCCGATGTCGGCGATTTTGGTGAAAATACCGCCGCAGATCCGCAGGACGGACGCACCTAACGACTCACCGATGGCAAAGCCGATGAAACATGGGCCGACGAGCGAGGTCGGCAGGAAAATCAGGATGCAGATCATGAAGAACAGCTCTACGCAGACCAGCAGCAGGCCCACGCTCATGCCCGAGCGCAGCGGAATGCCGAGCGTGGCGAGCGGATCGCCCTTCAGCGCGGAGAACGCCGTGCGGGAGTTGGCCACGGTGTTGATGCGGATGCCGAACCATGCGACGCCGTAGGAACCGAGGATGCCCAGCACGGAGGCAGCGAGGATGACGATGAGCTCGGTCAACGGCTTGTGCTCGAGAACGCCGAAGTAGTAGATCATGCAGCCGGCGATGAGCAGCCACAGGATGGCGAGGAATTTCCCCTGGGTGAAGAGATAGGTTTTACATGTTTCCCAGATGGTGTTGGAGACGCGTGCCATGCTGGCGTGCACGGGCAGGTTTTTCGTCTGTCGGTACTGCAGGAGGCCGAACAACGCTCCCAGTAAACAAACCGCGATGCCCGCGAGCATCAGCGTGTGCCCGCTCACGCCACCGAGCGACTTGAACGTCACGGAGTCGAGTTTGGGTATTTTTAAATCGGCCTCACCTGCGAGGGCGCCGCCCGCACTTGCGAGCGACAAGGCCGTCATCATGACCAGTGATTTCAGAGTTTTCATAAATCACCTGACACAATGAAACAAGAGGGGCCGAATGACTACCTATTTCCTATGAATCACCAGTCTCATCCGACTTTGGGGAAAGCCGCACGGCAATGAAGTATGGAGCCACCACACTCCTGTGGTGGATGAGAATGAGATGCCTTTGTAAAGAGCTTCGCGCTTTGCAAAGGCCGGGCATTCGCCAGCACCACAGGAGTGTGGTGCCTCCCTAAATGGCCAGAGCCCGTTCGCTCTGCCAAAGGGTGAAAGTCCCGGGCGACAGTTTCGCTGGATTCCGGCGGATGTAACGCACGGCATTGGCGAAGTGTCCTGCATCGCGAATCATGGTGTCCCGATAGCCTTTCTGCCAGATACTCCCCTGGCCGATCCTGCGGGCGGAGACGCCTTTCCAGCTTTTCATGAGCAGCTCCAACCGGGCATTGGCGGTGAACAGAAGATGAACGTGATTCGGCATGATGACCCAGGCATGATGGATCGCCCGGGTGTCGTGATCGTGCATCAGGGTTTCCTCGAGGATTTTTCTCGATCCGGGGTCTTTCAGCAAGCAAGTCCCTGCTCCCTCATCCAGCATGTATTCGAGTTTTTTCGTGAACTGCCGGTGGTATTCCTTCTCCAGTTCGGGAGTCCATGGTTGCGGATGCTGCTGCCTCCAATTTGCATGTTTCTGTTTCCAAATGTGGAGTGTGGATTCCGGCATCGCATCCCCCAGCCGGAAGGTGACGAACTGCATGGACTCCGATTGCTGCCAGTGCGGGAGCTTCTTCCCGTGCTGTTGGATTTCCTCGGAGGGGTCGAGGTATTCGCTCATATCCTATGGAAGGAAAGCGGATGAGCGGCGTCAAGCGTGGAGCCACCACACTCCTGTGGTGGATGAGAATGAGATGCCTTTGTGAAGAGCTTCGCGCTTCGCAAAGGCCGGGCATTCGCCAGCACCACAGGAGTGTGGTGCCTCCTCAGGCTTTCAGCACTTGCCGGAACTCATCTTTCGCCGTTAGCGAGAGAACGAAGTCTGTCAGGAGGTTGATGGTGTTCTGTACGTCGTCGAGATGGGCGGTTTCCACGACGGAGTGCATGCAGCGCAGCGGCAGGGAGACAAGAGCGCTGGGGACGCCTTCGCGGGAGTGGAAGATCTTGTCGGTGTCGGTGCCGGTGAAGCGGCTGGAGGCTTCGTGCTGGACGGGAGTTTTACCTTTTTCCGCGACTTCGATCAGGCGTTTCACGACGTGGGGATGATTTGCCGTTCCGTGGGAAAGCGTGGGGCCCTGGCCGAGATTGACCCGTCCGAATTTGTTGGGATCGATGCCCGGCGTGTCGGTGGCGTGGGTGACATCGAGACAGATGCAGAGGTCCGGCTTCAGGCGGTAGGTGGCCATCATCGCTCCATTGCCGCCGATTTCCTCCTGCACGGCATTGAGGCAGATGAGGGTGAACGCCGGTTTTTTCTTTCCCGACGCGATCCGTTTCATGACCTGGGCGATGATGTAGCCACCGATGCGGTTGTCCAACGCCCGGCCGACGAGGCGCTTGTGAGCGAGTTCCAAAGGGCCGTAAAGGTAGACGGCGGGATGCCCCACCCGAATCCCCATGGCGGCCACTTCGGCTGCGTTGGATGCTCCCACATCAACCCACAATTCATGAACCGCCGGGGACTTTTCAGCACCAGCCTCGTCGCGGCGGAGGTGGATCGCCGTATTGCCGATGATGCCGCTGACCTCGCCCTTGTCGCCAAGGATGCAGATCCTGCGGCCGCGTGCAGTGGCGGCATCCGAGCCGCCAACGCGGTCGATCCGGATGAAGCCGCGGTCGTCTACGTGTTTGATCATGTAGCCGATCTCATCGGCGTGGGCTTCCAGCATGATGATGCGCTCGGACTTGCCGGGAAGCGTGGCCCAGGTGGAGCCGTAGGAATCGCAGGTGACTTCCGGGGCGTAGGATTTGATCCAATCCGCCCACACCTGTTGCCCGCGCATTTCAAAGCCGGTGGGGCTGGGGGTTTCGAGGAGTTTGAAGAGGAATTCGCGGTCGGTGGAGGTCATGGGGAAGTTGATGGTTGAGGGTTGAGGGTTGAGGGTTGAGGGTTGAGGGTTGAGGGTTGAGGGTTGAGGGTTGAGGGTTGAGGGTTGAGGGTTGAGGGTTGATAGTTGATGGTGAAGAGGAATATCCGGGAGTAGGGAAGTTGGTGAGCGGACGCTGGCCCATTCTTTCTATCAACCATCAACCATCAACTCTCAACCATCAACTTTCTTCAAAACGCCCCGTTCAGCTTGCGGCCGATCCAGAAGATGCCGAGCAATGTCACGAGCGCGGCAATGGTGCCCCAGTGGGACCAGAGCGGGATACGGTTTTCGAGCGGGCGGGGTTCCGGGAGAGCGGTGATTTCCTTGATGAGGTCGGCGAGCTGGGCGGGCTGGATGACGCGGCCTTTGGAGACCTTGGCCATTTCCTCAAGCACTTCCGGGCGGGCGGGCTGGCCGACTTTTTCGATCTCCACGCCTTGGGCGAGGATGGTGGTTTCGACGGGCTTGTCCTCTGCTCCGGTGGCGGCGGCGCGGAGTTTCCAGGCACCGGGAAGATCGACCTTGAAGCGGCCGCTGAAGGCTCCCCAGGCGGTGTCGTTTTTCTGAAGTTCGATGCGCTGGGTGCGGCCGTTGGGTGAGGTGAGATCGACCGAAACGGTGCCTTCCTTGAGCGGTGCGCCGTTGGGATCGAAGGCGTTTGCATTGAGCGTGACGGTGGCTCCGGGTTCGGGGCGCTCGGGGCTGAAGAACAGCCGCACGCGCTGGCCCGCGGCCATGTTTCGCTGATAGGACATCCAGCGGGCGACCTGCCCCCAGAACCGGTAGTGATAGAGATCCTCCACGCCGCGCCGCCAGCGCCAGGCGGAGTCGATGCCCATGAAGAGGACCTTGCCGCTGCCGGCGGCCTTGGTGACGAGAAGCGGGATGGGGCCGAATTTTCCGCGGCGGTTGCCGTGCACGGCAAGTACTTCGGTGCCGCCCTTGGCCTTGATGACGGGGGCGTGCCAGTAGAAACCGGGAAGCCTCCGCCAGATTTCCGGGTTCTCCTCCTCGTTGTTGCCGAGCATCGTGAGGAGCGAGGTGCGGCCTTCCGTGGTGAGGTTGAGCGGGGAAGGGATGGATTCCGCCATGCCGGTCTTGTGGGTGTCATCGAGGATGACGGGCATGAGATCGGATAGATCGGTGTCGAGCAGGGTGAACTGGTTGCCCTGCGGACCGGGGAGGAAAACGACACCGGACGCCTGGTTTTCCACGAGTCCGCGGATGAGGGTGCATTGCTCTTTGGTGAGCTGGCCGGGGGCGACGCCGACATCGCCGATGAAGATGACGTCGAATTTCGCGAGCTCTTCGATTTTCGAGGGGAACTCCTTGATGTAGTCCTTGCCCTCGCCGGCTCCGAGTTCGGGCTGCATGAGCAGGCAGGAAAGCTCGACGCCGGGATCGCGGGAGAGCGCGTTTCTCAGGAAGCGGTATTCCCAACGCGGCAGCGTGTCGATGACGAGCACGCGGATCTTTTCCGGCTTTCCGGAGATGTTGAACTTGCGGGAATTGTTAGTCGCGACGAGTTCGCCATCGGCGACGGGGATGGAGAGTTCGAGCGTGGACGAGCCTTCCTTTTCGAGACGCCAGAGGATGGAGTCGTAGGTCTCGGCATTCGGCGGGATGACGATGTCCTTGGTGCGTTCGTGGCCGGACTCGTCGCGCAGGCGGACGATGGTGCGCACCTGGCGGTCCAGCGACGAGCGGATGGTGAAAGGGATCTGCACGTTTTCCCCGACGATGCCGTAGGTGGGTGCCGAAACGGACAAGACGTCGAGGTCCGGCAGGCGGACGTTGCTTCCGACGGGGATCGGGAAAAGCGGCACGCCGCGGAGCCGCATTTTTTGAGCGGCGGCGACGGGCGGCTGGCCGAGATTGTAATCGCCATCGCTGAGCAGGACCACGGCGCGGAGGTTGGTTTCCTTGTCGAGCAGTTCTGATAGCGGGGCTTCGAGGTCGGTGCCGGAGAGGGCCGACGGCTGGTAATTGAGCAGCGAAGTTCCGGCGTCGGCCGCCGTGGCGAAGGAGGTGGAGGAAACAAGGTTCGCGCCATTGGCTTCGAGGGGTTTCCAGAGATCGGAGGTGAGGGCTTTTTTCACCCAATCGGCACGGGAGATGACCTCGGATTTTTCAGATAGAACGGGCGGCAGCGTGGCATCGATGGTGGTCATCGATTTGGAATCGTCCCAGAGAATGGCGATCTTCGGCTTTGAGTCCGGGTGGACGGTGGTGAGCCATTCGGGCTGCCAGAGGAGGATTACGACACCAAGAGCGGCGATAAAACGCAGGCATTCCAGCAACGCCGTGCGCCGTGGATGCGGGCTGCGTTTCCACGAGACGACGGACAACGCGCCCATCAGGATCAAGGCGGTGATGCCGATCCAGAGGGTGAGGGGAGTGGGTGAGAGGTGGAGCAAGAGTAGAGGATAGGTCGAATAGGTCCCATGAGACCTATGGTATTTAAATCAGGCGGTAACTTTTGTCGGAAGAACCTGCGGGTGCGTTTTCTTTGGCAGGCAGAGGATGGCTTCGGAGATGAAAAAGAGCAGGACTGCGATGAGGAAGGCGCGCCAGACGTCGCGGGAGAGTGAGGGATCGTTGGCTTGGCCGGCTTGGTCGAGGAGAGTGTAGTTGGTGCCGACGAGGGCGGTGTCGAGGGATTCGCGGGAGAGGACTTCCGGAGCATCTTCCTGGGCCGGCCGGTTGACGGCTAACAATCGTTCGCCGAGGCGGAAGATGCCGGATTGGTAAGCGGCATTTGCGGGATCCGGTGTGCCGTAGTCGTCGAGGCGGGTGCGGGTTTCTCCGGCGAGGAGCTGGGTGGCATCACTGCCGACGGTGGTGAGATAGGAGGCATCGAATCGGTCGGCTCCGGCGGCGACGATTCGTTGGACGGTGGGCAGGAGCACATCGGCGTCGCCCAAGTTAGACCAGGTGTAATCCGGTGTGGTGCCGAGGAACCAGGCGGTGCCGTGATCAACAATGCGGCGGGTAATGAACGGTTCCTCATCCTCCCAACGTGCGAGCGGCGAGGCGTCGCCCTGCGGGATCTGTCGGCGGATGGAGCGGAGGCGTTCGGCGGGGATGGGCGTGCCGTCGATGCCGTCGCGGAGCGGACCGTCGCTATGGTTCCAGTCCTTGAGGATGAAAAATTTTCCGGCAGGGGCCTCGGTGGGATCGGACCATTTGAGATCGGCGAACGAGTTCTGCGAGGGTGTCCCGGGCGGGAGGAAAAGCACGTGACCGCCGGAGGTGAGGAAGCGGCTGACGACCTCGTAGGCAGGGCCGGTGGGAAGCGGTGCGGCCCAGATGATGGCGGCGATGTCACCGGTGGAGAGAGCGCCGACCTGGCCGGGATCGATGCGGCTGACACTTTGATTTCCGAAGCCCGGAGGTGCGGCGGCGAGTGCCAGATAGTCGGCGGCTTCTCCGGTTGGGGCGACGACGACGGTTTTGATAGGTCGCGACGGGCCGTAGGCGAAGAAGGTGGCGTTGTCGCTGGGGTTTCCATCAGCGGGGATGGTGAGCCAGCCGTAGCCGGTGGCGCTGTCCGGGGGGATCGCGATGCGTTTTTGAAAGCGGAGGGACTGGGTGGGGAGCGAGAGGCTTTCCGTGGTGCGGGTGCCGTTGAGGTGGGTGGTGAGCGGAACGTTGGCGGTGCCGCGCGATTCCTCGGCGCGGAGGATTTCGAGATCGAGCAGGATTTCATCGCCGGCGCGGCGGGCGCTGAGCAGGCGGATGTTGGTGTTAGGAGCTGATGTCCCGGTGAGCGAGAGAACGCGGATGGCGGGTTTCTGCGGGAGCGAGGCGAGGCTGGCGCGGGCGGTGGCCCAGCGCTCGTCATCGGGATGCCAGTTGGACGACTGGAGGTCGGAGGCAAGCCAGATTTCCGAGCGGCCGGAGGTTTCCATCAGGAATTCGGCGGCGCGGTTTAGGAGAGTGGGGAAATCGGCAGCAGTGTCGGTGGCGGCGGTGGCGGAGAGTTCGGTGAGGGTATCGGGCGAGGGGACTTCCTGCGGTTTTTTGCTGGCGCTATCGATCAGGACGAGGCGCGGAGAACCGAGATTGGCCATGGCGTCGCGGACTTTTTCGATGACGATCTGTCGGCGCGGGTTGAGGCCGTCGCCGGGTTTTGATTCCATCGAGGCGGAGCGGTCCAGCAGGAGGACGACGGTGTCAATGGAGCCGCCGCCCCAGCCGATGAGGCCGGAGACGATCGGTTTCGCCGCGGCGAAAACGAGCGCGGCGATGCCGAGGGCGCGGCAGGTGAGGATGAGGATGTGACGGAGCTTTTTCTTGCCGCGCGATTCGCGGGTGGCCTTGAGCAGGAACTGCATGGCCGCCCATTGGATGGTCTTGTGGCGGCGGCGGTTTAGCAGATGGATTGCAATCGGGACAGCGGCGGCGAGCAGTCCCCAGAGCAACAGCGGATTGAGAAAAAGCATGGGTGAGGGCTAATGCTTGGACTTGGGAAGGCGTGCGGTCAGGAACTCGCGCAGCAGCGGTTCCAGCGGGGTGTCGGTGGGAATGAGCTGATAGTCGGCGGAGGCGTCGTGGCACTTGGCGCGGACGGTGGTGAGGAAATCGCGGAGCGCGGCCTTGTATTCGTCGGCGATCAGGTTGGGTTCGGCAACGATGGAGGTGTTGTCCTCCAGATCGACGAAGCGGTGCGGGCGGTCGAACTCGAAGCCGATTTCCTGCGGGTCCATCAGGTGGAAGACCGAGATGTCGTGTTTCCGGTAGCGGAGGTGTTGGAGCGCATCGCCGAGGGCGGCGGTGTCGGTGAAGAGATCGGATAGAATGACGACAAACGCGCGCTGGCTGATTTTTTCCGCGATGGTGTGGAGTGCGGCGAGCAGGCCGGTTTCGCCGGAGGGCTGGATTTTACCGAGGGTGGAGAAAAAGCGTTCCAAATGCGCGGCGCGGCGGCTGGGCGGGACTTCGAGGTGGAGCTTGTCGGTGCAGATCGAGAGGCCGGCGGCATCACCTTGGTTGACGAGAAGATAGGCGAGCGATGCGGCGATGCGGCGGGCGACCTGGATTTTCGCCTCGCCCTTTCCGGCGAAATTCATCGAGCCGGACGCATCGACGACGAAATAGGCGCGCAGGTTGGTATCAGCTTCGAATTCCTTGATATAAAATCGGTCCGAGCGTGCGAATGCCTTCCAATCCAAGCGCCGCGTGTCATCGCCCGGCACGTATTTCCGATATTCCGCAAACTCCACCGACGAGCCACGGTGAGGCGAGCGGTGTTTGCCCGCGACGTTGCCCATCATCGGCACGCGCGATTCGATCGGCAGCGAGCCGAGGCGTGAGAGCAGCGTGTTGTCGATGAAATCGTATTTCATGGAGATTCAAGAGGCCAGAATCAAGAATCAAGTGAGAGGGAAGAAGGCGGCTTTAAGTGGCCGATGAAACCACTGAGCATTCGGGAAATTTCCCGCGTTTCTTCAATCATGGCATCGGTGTTGGTAAATGATTCAATCTCTAACTCGCGACACACTTCCCGATGGATCATCAACTGGGTCCGGAGTTCACCGCAGGATCCTTTGCTGTAACTGAGAAACCTTGAGAAATCGGCTTCGGAAGATCGCTCGGCACCTTCCGCAATATTCGATGCTATTGAAATAGCAGCGCGGTGAATCTGATCTTTCAGCGCAAAGTCCCGCGATTTGTGTGAAGCGACGCAGACGTTGACCGCCAGCCTACAACCGCGTTTCCAAACTTCCAAGTTTTCGAAATTGTGATTCATGAGAGATCTCTTCCTTGATTCTGGACTCTTGTTTCTGGAATCTCAGTCTTCTCTCATTTCCTTGATGAGACGCTCGACGATTTTCTTGGACGTCATGCCTTGCGACTCCGCGGAGAAATTCGTGATCACGCGGTGGGTGAGCACGGACGAAGCGACGGCTTCGAGGTCTTCGAGCGACGCCATATAAGAACCGCGCAGCGCGGCGCGGGATTTCGCACCGAGGATGAGATACTGCACGGCGCGCGGTCCGGCACCCCAGCCGACGGTGTCCTTGATCCATTGCGGCGACTCCGGTTCACCTGGACGCGTCTTGCGGACGATTTTCACCGCGTAGTCATAAATATGCTCCGGAACCGGGACGCGGCGGACGAGTTGTTGGTAAGCGATGACTTTCTCCCCATCGAGCAAATGGCTCAATATCTGGCGTGCTGTTCCTGTCGTCGCTCGGGCGATTTCCTTCTCCTCAGCAGCGGACGGATAATCCACCTCGATCAGGAACATGAAACGGTCGAGCTGTGCTTCCGGCAGTGGGTAGGTTCCTTCCTGTTCGATCGGGTTCTGGGTCGCCAGCACGAAAAACGGCGGCTGCAGCGTGTAGGTATGGCCGAGCACGGTCACCTTGTTTTCCTGCATCGCCTCCAGCATGGCCGACTGTGTTTTCGCCGGAGCGCGGTTGATTTCGTCCGCTAGCACGATGTTCGCGAAAACCGGCCCCTTGATGAATTCAAACTCGCGCCGGCCTCCCACGCCTGACTCCTGGATGATGTCCGTACCTGTAATATCCGCCGGCATCAGGTCGGGCGTGAACTGGATCCGGTTGAATGAAAGGTCGAAAGTCTGCGCCACGGAGGAAACCAGCAGCGTTTTCGCCAGTCCCGGCACCCCCATCAGCAGCGCGTGGCCGCGGGCGAAAAGGCAGATCGCCAGTTGCTCGATCACCTCGTCCTGGCCGATGATCGCCTTGGCCAGTTCGGCGCGGAAGGCTTGGAAGGTTTTCCCGAGTTCGTCGATCGCGGCGACATCATCGGGGGGGAGCTGATTGGCGAAGTCTGGGGCGGATTCCATGGGTGATTGGTAAGTGGTTGCGAAACTAAGATGCCTCCTTGGTTTGTCCAGAAGGGAAGTCGGATTACGGTCCGGCTCCCGAAGGATATTGCAAAACAAAGGATTCCCGGTCTCCGCACCCATGCTGCGGAATTTTCAAAAAACCCGCGGAATATTTCCATTTACGGCTTGCCAGCCCCCGGTTGTCTGCTAAACCACCCGCCCCGCGGAGTCTCCGGAGCAGTCCGAAGTCCCTTTGCGTTCACGCGAAATTCACGCACATCATGGCACGTATCCTAGGTATTGAAATCCCCAATGAGAAGCGCATCGAAGCTTCTCTGCCCTACATGTTTGGCATCGGCCGCCCAACGGCGTCGAAGATCCTTGAACACGCAGGGATCGACCCAAACATCCGCACCGGGCAGCTTAGCGAGGACCAACTCGTCCGCATCGCCCAGGTGATCCAAGCTGAATCCATCATGGTTGAAGGTGACCTTCGCCGTGAGCGCCAGTCCCAGCTCAAGCGTCTGACCTCCATCAACTGCTACCGTGGCATCCGCCACAAGCGTGGTTTGCCGGTCCGTGGCCAACGCACCCGCACCAACGCCCGTACCCGCAAGGGCAAGAAGAAGACCGTGGGCGTTAAGAAGTAATTTTTTGTAATCATGTCTGAAGAAACCACACCAAATTCCGCCGAATCAAAGGCGGTTGAGCCCGTAGCAGCTCCAGCACCCGCCACCCCATCCGCTCCAGCACCCGAAGCGGCCGCCCAAATTGAAGGCGCGCCGAAAAAGGATGCCAAGCGCGACATCTTCGCCGAGATCGGCGGAGGTGAAGAGGAAATCAAAATTCACAAAGCCAAAGGCTCGAAGAACATCACTCGTGGTGTTGTTCACGTGACCGCCA
>JBDSNC010000073.1:0-4964 GCA_039915545.1 Luteolibacter sp. | reverse complement strand
CAGGGGCGAGCGGGTAGCCGTTTAAATCGAGAGGAGTGACCTTGAGCGTGGCGGCGTCCGGGCGTTTGAATTTCACGCTGCCGGCGAAGTTTTTCACCTGCCAGGGATCGGTGCCGAGGTCCGTGATCCTGCGGATTCCGGCGGAGACGGGTTCGCTTTTGAAACCGGATTCCTTTTCCTCGGACATCACCTGGAGGAGCATCTTTTTGGAAGTGGCGAGCGGCTGGCGATCGAGGGAAACAACGACGAGGTGTCCGGGATCCATGTCGGAGATGATCGAGAGATCCAAGGTTTCGATGGTTGCGGTTTTGAGTTGCCCGCTGGCACCTTGGGCTTCGGGGGCGTTCAGGGTGAGCAGGCCTTTTCCGTAATCGAGTTTCAGCTCGCCGGTGGTGCTGCGCACGGTTTGCGCGGTAGTGTCGAGATAGGGTGTTAGGTCGGTGGTTTTGATCGCTCCGGGAGTGGTCACGAAACGGACATCGGCGCGGCCGACGAGGTGGAGCAGCGGGTTGAGCCGCTGGCCGGGCTTGATTTCGTTGCCGCGGGGAATGTCTTTCAAACGGAGTTCATCCAGGGCGGCGTCCTGTGGCAGCGGCGTGCCTTTGAGTTGCAAGAGATCGTTCCGGTTCAGCGCGACATCGGCGACGACGGAACCGGAGTGGATCAGCCCACGCCGATAGATCAGCGCGGCGGCGGGAAACTGGCCCATCATTGCGGGCGTCATCACCGTCCATGGTTGCGTGAAAAATCCCGGCTTCACCGACCAATGCGAACCATCGAGTGCGAAGTGCACAATCGCGTCGGTGTGCTGGAGCGCGCCGTAAGCCGCGTAGTAGAGTGGAGCCTCGCCGCGATATCGATTAGGCCGGCACCAGGTCGTCTCGGATATCATCGAGGGCATCCCGTTGTAATGCGGGTCCATCGCCGGATGGAAAAATTGCTTGGGCTTCCCCGGCTCCTCAGGATCGAATCGCAGGGCGCTGCGGTCGGCCCAAGTGTGCCCCGCGCGGATGGACCACCCGGCCTGATCGCCCTTGTGATGGTTCTCGAAATAACCGTGATGATCGATGAAATCGCCGGTGGTGTAGCTGAGTTTTTCCAACGGTCCGAGGATTTCCGGACTGGCGGTGATCCAGTTGGACGCGGTGACGGGTCCCTTGAAACCGAGATTTTTCAGGAACGCGCGGGTCTCGGAATAGAACTTCGTCTGCACCTCAAGCAGAAATTCCGCGGTTTCCTGATCACGCGGCGTGCGGTCCGTGAAGACATTCCACAACGGACGAAACCCGGCGCGTCCCTCCGCGACCTCATCGCGTTTGAGCGGACCGCCTTTCCAATCCGCGAAAGCCTTTTCCAGCGAACCATGTTTCGCGGCCAGCCAGGTGCCGAACTGCTTCTCCAACAGCTTCAACTGCGCGTCCGGGATGTTCTTCTCGTCGAAGGTCCAGAAAAACAGCGAGTCCTCGTTCTGCATCTCCAGACTGGCGACGGCGGGCTCGTCGGCGAGACGCTTGCCGGTGGCGGCCCCGGGTGTTGTTAGCAAGGCGGTCCACCACTTGCGGTATTGCGCCTGGAATTCCGGATTGAACATCAGCGAGGCAAAGCTGTGCTGGCTGCCGTTGTAGCCTTTGAGCCAGCGGTTGCCGGGTTTCGGATCGAGCCACAGCGGGAAGTAGATGGAAAAATGCGTGTAGATGCCCTCCGCCTTCATCGCCGCGACGACCTCGATGGCGTGCTGGATTTTCGCGGGATCGACCTCGCCATCCTTGTCGAAATATCCGCCGTGGATGCGGATCATATTCACGCCGTGCTTCGCCAGCATCCGCGCGCATTGTTGGAGATCGGCTGCTTTGAGATCGGCGGGCGGACCATTCACCGCCCAGAACCGGACCGGCTCGCCACTGGTGGTGTGGATGAAATTTCCATCCTTCACGCCAATGAAACCATTCTCCCCGGCGAATTTTTCGTTGAGAAACCGCAGGTCCGTCGCGGAGTTGTTAGCAAACGGATCGGGCTTCGGATCGAAGGCGAACCAACCCTTGTTCTCCGTCGCTGACTTCGCGGATTCGGCGGCGAGCTGGTCCGGCTTGGTGGTGCCGACGGGCAGGAACGGCTCACTGCTGAATACAAAACAATCGAGGTAGCCGTGGTGGCTGTTCTCGCTGGTCATGCGGAAACGGATGGTGTTTTCCCCACTGCGCAGAGTGACTTTGCCAGCCTTGCTCCAGGCGATGAAACGCAGGTCCGGTTTGCCGTCCGCAGCCAAGTTGGTCTCGCCGCGTTTTTCCTGCGCGAGATCGATGGGAGTGTCAGCGCCATTGTTCAAGGCGTAGGACAATTTCGCCGACAGCGGATTCGCACGGACCCAGAATTCGTAATCACCCGCCTGCTTCGCGATGAAGCGGTAGTCGGCCTCGCCGGGCTTGTCCTTGTCGAAGTTGGAAATGAAATCACCGCCGGAAAACTGATCGCGTTTCACCTGGTCATACCACCACGGGTGGCGGTTCATGTGCTGGGCGGCCGGAGCCTCGCCCTCCACCCAGATCCACCCGGCGGATGCGGTGACTGATAGAACGACAGGAAGGATCGCAGCAAGCCCGAGGGTTTTCATCCGCACGGATACGCGTGGGAAAACGCGTGTCTTGCCGGCATCACTTGCCCTTGGGCGGCTTTTTGGAGCGCGACTTGCGGGATGCCGGAGGTTTCTTCGCCGGTGGCTTTTTCTCCACTGCCTTTTTAGCGGGCGGCTTTGCGACGGGTTCCGGTTCCGGAGTTGGCTCAGGTTCGGGCTCTATCGGGACTTCGGTTTCCACCGGCAGTTCGATGACTTCGGCGGCGGGCGCGGGTGAGGATTCACCCATCAGTTGGGAAACGAGCGCAGCGGCAGCGATCGCCGCGAGGGACGGGAGCAAGGGCAGCCAAGCGGATGCCATGCCGGCCCCGAGCCACTGGGCTGATAGAACAACACCAGCGAGCGCGCTGAAGGTGACGTTCCGCGAGAATACCGGCAGCCCGCAAAGCACAGTGAGCGCGATGACGATGAAAGCGAGGATGCCGGTTTCAAAACCGGCGGGAAGCCTCGGGTAGGCGGTGATGCTGGCGAATCCTTCGTTAGAGGCGATGGCAGCGACCATGGCGGAGAGTTTTTTCGAGAACGCGCGGGTGGCGGGTTCGGCGGCGGATTGGTCGTCGCGGAGGATGACGGGATCGGGCGCGGTCTTGGGGAAAAGTCCGTCGCCGCCGTCGATGAGGGCCTCGGCGGAGATTTCCTTGTAAGCGGCCATCGGCTTGACCGGCATGGCGAGGCGGCCGAAATCATCGAGCGGGACAACGGGTCCGGACGGACTGAGTTTGATGTATTCGCCAAGCCGGATTTCCACCCCATCGAGCGGGAAATTGTTCCGCTGGAGCACCGTGAGCAGCGGGAAGGCGAACACCACGCGGTCCTCCCACCGCGCGATGAGCGGAGGAAACTCCACCGACGCCTCGGACTCCAATGTCGAGAATCCGGCGACCGCTTTCTCCCCGCCGAAGATCACGCCGGTCAGCGGGATGCGGTTCACGGCGGGCAGGGCGGATGTGTCACCGTGAACTTTCGTTAGAGGTAGCGACGCCCTGCGGAAGACGCCGGGCATGGCGGAGGAAACCGCTCCGCGGGAGAGCGGCGCGGCCATCACGAGCGAATCGAATTTTCCCAGCGCCTTGTCCAGTGCGACGAGGCCGATGGGATCCGGCGTCTCCCATGCGAGCACGGCGGCGGTGGCGGCTTTCCTCGCGCCGAGGCGGTGGAAGTTGGAAAAGATGACCGCCATGTCGATCGGCGCGGGCGGCGAGGATTGGAAAAAATTTCCGATGTCATCGCCTAACGAAACCACCACCGGTGCCTCGCGCGTGTCCGGCTTCGGCACGGCGGTCATCGTGTTGAGCTTCCACGGCGACGCGTGCGTGCCGTCTCCCGAGACAAAAAGTGGTGGATTCGCGAAACTCCCGCCGACCGTCGAAAACAACGCGCGGTCAGGACTCGAGCCAGGTAGGAATTTCCAACACCCCGCAGCAACCACAGCCGAGATGAGCAGCACCCAAAACCGACGTTTCCCATTGGTTGTTTGCCGCCTGATCCCTGCTTTTTCCACCGCAGCGGGCGGTTCTTTGGCAATGGACCCGGCGACAGGGATGGCGCGTTCCTGTTCGGCGAGAGCTTTGCTAACCGCCACGGCTTCTGGTGGTGCGCACTCCGCCATGGAGCTTTCCAATCGGGCGTCCTCTTCGGATTCGGGGGAGATCGGCGCCACTTCCAACGCAGCTTCCTTGAGGGCGTTCTCCATCAGCCTCTTCGAATCTTCGCTCGCTTTGGCGCGAAGCATCTTCAATTCCTGTTCCGAATTGAGGCGTGCTTGTTCGGCAGCGGCTTTGAGTTCTTCCTGAGCTTGGGCCTTGATGGCGGCAAGTTCGGCGAGCGCCTCCTCGCGTGCCTGTTGGGCGGCGGCCTGAGCCTGTTCCTCGGCTAGCCGTTTTCTCACAGCGAGGGCCTGCTCTTCCTGCTCCGTGCGCTGTTTGGCCAAAGCGAGCGCCTTGGCCTCCTCCTCGGCGCGGGCTAAAATTTCTGCGGCAGCTTTCGCTTGGGCGGCAGCGTCCAGTCGTGCTTGCTCCGCGGCGGCGGCCGCTTTTTTGGCGTCCTCTTCGGCTTTTGCACGGATTGCCGCCATTTCCTGTTCGGTATTCCGGCGTGCTTGTTCGGTGGCAGCCTTGAGCTCATCCTGAGCTTTTGCGCGGAGGGCGGAAACTTCGGCTGCCGCCTCCTCACGTAATTTTTCAGCGGCGGCTGTGGCCTGTTCTTCGGCCAGTCGTTTGGCCGCGGCGGTGGAACGTTCTTCTTCCTCGGCCCGCTGTTTCGCCAAAGCGAGCGCCCGGGCATTCTCTTCTGCGAGTAAGTTAGCGGCAGCTTCGGCTTGGGCAGCGGCCTC
>JBDSNC010000056.1:0-12981 GCA_039915545.1 Luteolibacter sp. | reverse complement strand
CGCCGATGATCTTGATCGTGTTTTTGTTAGCACCGACTGTGCCGTCCGAACCGAGACCCCAGAAAATCGCAGCGGAAGTCTGCGGATCGTTGAGCTGGAAGGAGGAATCGTAGATCAGGCTGGTGTGCGTGACGTCGTCATTGATGCCGATGGTGAAGTGGTTTTTCGGCGCGGGCTTCAGCAGTTCGTCGTAGATCGCTTTCACCATCGCCGGGCTGAATTCCTTGGACGAAAGCCCGTACCGGCCGCCGATGACTTTGGGGAAACGATCGATCAATCCTGCTCCCATGCCTTCGGACAAAGCGGTGACCACATCCTGATAGAGCGGCTCGCCGACGGAACCGGGTTCCTTCGTGCGGTCGAGCACGGCGATGGACTTCACCGTCTTCGGCAGCGCGGCGAGAAACGCTTCCGTGGGAAACGGGCGATACAGGCGGATCTTCACCACGCCGGTTTTCCGACCGTCCTTCGCATTCAGGTGGAGCGCGGTTTCGGCGCAGGTTTCCGCGCCGGAGCCCATGATGACGGTCACTTGCTCGGCATCGGGAGCGCCCTCGTAATCGACGAGTTGATAGGCGCGCCCCGTCAGTTTCGCAAAGCGGTCCATCGTTTCCTGCACGATGGCGGGCAGCGCGTTGTAGAACGGATTCACCGCTTCGCGACCTTGGAAATAGACGTCGGGATTCGCTGCGGAGCCGTGCAGGCTAGGGCGGTCCGGATTCAGCGCGCGGCCGCGGTGGGCACGGATGCACGCGTCGTCGATGAGCGAGCGGATCTCCACGTCATCGAGCGTGTCCACCTTCTGGATCTCATGCGAAGTGCGAAATCCGTCGAAAATGTGCATGAAAGGAATGCGGCTTTTCAAGGTGGCCGCATGCGAAACCAGCGACAGGTCCATGGCCTCCTGCACGGAGTTTGAAAACAACATCACATAACCTGTCGCCCGCGCGGCCATCACGTCCGAGTGATCGCCGAAAATGGAGAGCGACTGCGTGGCCAGGCTCCGCGCTGCGATGTGGAGCACGGTGGGCGTGAGTTCTCCCGCGATTTTATACATGTTGGGGATCATCAGCAGCAGACCTTGGCTTGCGGTGAAGCTGGTGGTCATTGATCCTGATAGAAGTGCGCCGTGCAGCGTGCCGGCCGCGCCGCCCTCAGACTGCATCTCAATGATCCGCGGCACGTCACCGAAGATGTTCGGCACCTCTTTTGCCGCCCATTGTTCGGAATACTCGCCCATCGGGGAGGACGGGGTGATCGGGTAGATGGCGATGACTTCCGAGCAACGGTAAGCCACGTGTGCGGCCGCTTCACAGCCGTCCATCAATGCGCGGTGTTGTAGTTTCTGGATCATGGGAATTTTCTCTTTGGGTATGGTTCGCTTTTGCACCCGCCCGCCCGCAAAGGGAACCACATCAAAAGATGCGCGGTGCCTTTGATAATTGAAGCGCTGTCCGGGCGTGCAAAACACCCGGTTTCCGCCAGGCCGGAACCAAAACCCGCGCTTGTTCACCGTGGGCTTTTGGGGCACCTTCGGGAATGCCATTCGAAGAAGCCACACCGCCCCGCGCAAGCTGGTCACGGGACGGCGGTCAGGTGGTTTTGGAGCTGTCCGGTGATTGGCGGCACGACGGTCCGGCCCCGGAAATCGAGGGCGACGCTCCTGACCAAGCGCCGACACGGTATGCCACGGAGAAACTCGGTAAATTTGATTCCACACTGCCCGCCTTCATCCTCGCTCATCTCCGCGGTGTGGAAAAAGAGGGCGAACCGCCGGCTTTCGAGGGGCTTCCTCCAAATCTGCTGGGCCTGATGGAACTCGCCCTCTCCGTTCCCGAGGAAAGCGAGGCCCGCAGCAAGCCGTCTGATTCTTCCGAAATCAGGAAACTCGGAAAGCTCTCGATCGCGGTCTGGAAAAATGTCCTCGCGATCGCGGAATTCACCGGCCAGGCGGTGCTCTCGCTCGGCCGTTTCCTCACCGGCAGGGCGCGTTTCCGCTGGCGCGATTTCTGGGTGATCGTCCAGGAGTGCGGAGCGCAGGCGCTGCCGATCGTTTCGCTGATCAGCTTTCTGATAGGACTGATCCTCGCGTTTGTCGGAAACGTGCAGTTGGCGAACTTCGGGGCCAGCCTCTACGTTGCGGATCTGGTAGGGATTGCGATGGTCCGCGAAATGGGAGTCGTCATGACGGCCATCATCATGAGCGGCCGCACCGGTGCCGCGTTCGCCGCGCACATCGGCAGTATGAAGGCCAACGAGGAAATCGACGCGTTGCGCACGTTTGGTTTCGATCCCTTCGATTTCCTCGTGCTGCCGCGCATGCTGGCGCTGATCCTCATGATGCCGATCCTCACGCTCTACGCGAACGTCGTCGGCATCCTCGGCGGCATGATCGTCGGCGCGGCGGTGGGCATTCCGCCGGTGCTTTTTTGGAACGAGACGCTCGCATCCATCAGCCTGACGACTGCCTCGCTGGGTGTTTTCAAAAGCTTCTTCTTCGGAGCCATCATCGCCATAAGCGGCTGTCTGCAAGGCATGCACGCCGGAAATTCCTCCGCCGCCGTGGGCGAGGCGACGACCCGCGCCGTAGTCGCCTCCATCACCGCCATCATCATTCTCGATTCCGGATTCGCCGCGATTTTCACCGTCCTCGACATCTGACCCATGCCTGAAAAACCCAAGATCACCGTGCAGGACCTGACGATGGCCTATGGCTCCTTCGTGGTCATGCGGGATCTGAACTTCGAGGTGATGGAGAAAGACATTTTCATCATCATGGGTCCCAGCGGCTGCGGGAAAAGCACGCTGCTCCGCCACCTCATCGGCCTGCAGGAACCGGCGAAAGGCAGCGTGCTTTATGACGACGAGAACTTCACCGCCACCGATCCCTCGGAGCGCGGGAAATTCATCCGCCGCTTCGGCGTGATGTATCAGTCCGGCGCGTTGTGGTCGTCCCTCACTCTCGCGGAAAACATCGCCCTGCCGCTAGAGGAGAACACAAAACTCCCGCCTAAGACCATCAGCGACTTGGTTTCCTACAAACTCTCGCTCGTCGGCCTGTCAGGCTATGAGGACTACTATCCGGCCCAGATCAGCGGCGGTATGAACAAGCGCGCCGGCATCGCCCGCGCCATGGCGCTCGATCCTGACATCCTGTTTCTCGACGAGCCCGGAGCCGGCCTGGATCCGCTCAGCTCGCGCCGCCTCGACGATCTCATCCTCCGCCTCCGCGACAGCCTTGGCTCCACTGTCGTCATCGTCACTCACGAGCTGGCCAGCATTTTTGCGATAGCGAACAACTCGATCTTCCTCGATACTGCCACACGCACCCAGGGAGCCACAGGAAATCCCACCGAACTCCGCGACCACTCCGACAATCCCGCCGTCCGCCTCTTCCTCCACCGTGGGGAGGAAACGGAAGTACGAGCCACTCAACCGTCATGAGCAAAAAAGCCAGTCCCACCGTCATCGGCATTTTCACCCTCATCGGCATCATCCTCGCCGGTGCAGCGTTGGTCCTTTTCGGCGCGGGGAGGTTTTTCAAAAGGACCCACGACATCCTGCTCTACTTTGACAAAAGCGCCAACGGCCTCCAAGTCGGATCGGACGTGCGCTTCGGTGGTGTTAGGATCGGCAGCGTGAAATCCATCAGCGTGCTCGTGGACCGGAAGGAAAACCGCAAGATCATTCCGGTGGTGGTCGAGCTGGTTGAAAAAGACCTCGAACTGATCGGAACCGAGGAAGGTGGAGATATGGATTTCTCGACCTTCGAGGGGGTGAACAAAGCCGTGAGCGAGGGGCTCCGCGGAGGGATGAAACAGCAGAGCCTGGTCACCGGCCAGCTCTACATCGAGTTCGACATCGTCCCAAACACCCCCGGCTTCGTCTATCAGTCAAAAGGCCGGCCGCCCTATCCGGTTGTGCCCACCGTTGGAACGGAAATTGACGAACTCGTTTCGGGAATCGCCGATGGCTTGAAAAAATTCAACGCGCTCGATCTCGACGGCGTGATGGCCGAGCTGCGCAACGTGCTGGTCGGTGCGAAGAACCAGATCGCCGCGCTCAATCTGAAGGAAATCAATGACAACGTCATCGATATCACCAAGGACGTTCACAAGATCACCAGCAACGAGAAGCTGTCCAAAGCCGTCGAAAATCTCGATTCCGCACTCGTACAAATCGACCAACTGGCGACCAAGGCGAACAACGGGTTCGATCCGCTCCTCGCCGATCTCAACGCGGTCATCGCCAAGACCGACGCCGGACTTGTGAAGATCGACGAAGCGGCAAAAGAAATCACCGAACTCTCCAATCCACGCTCGCCCGTGCTGCTGCGGCTGCAGAACGTGATGCAGGAAACCGAGCGGGCCTCGCGCGCGCTCAAGGAACTTTCCAACGATCTGAAACGCGACCCGAAAGCCCTGATCTCCGGCAAAGCCATACCCGAATGAAAACCCTCCTCTTCCTAACGATCCCGTTCCTCCTCGCCTCCTGCGGCGTGCTGCAGCCCGTCAAGGATACGTCCGTCAACCACCTGCTCGATCCGGCGGTGCCAGCCCGTAGCATCAGCGGTGCCAGCCCGGCCATCGCCATCACCCGGCCGTCGCTGCCGAGCTACCTCGACCGCCAGCAGCTCGTCAGCCGCAGCGGGAACGGGCAGCTGCAGATGAACAGCTATCATCTCTGGGCCGAGCCGCTTGATGCCGCGATTTCCCGTGTTACCGCGGTGAACCTCGGCCGTCTGACGAACTCGCTCAACATCCAGCCGGTTGAGAATTTCGTCACACTGGACTACCAGACACTGTTGGAAATCCGTGTGTCGCGATTCGAGCCGGAAGCATCCAACAACGTGGTGCTTGAATGTACTTGGAAGCTGCAGCCGGTCGCTGGTCGTGTCGCGAACACCCGTCCGTTCAGCACCAGCGTGGCGATTGTTCCGCCCGATACCGCGACGGATCTATCAGGTCGTGTGGTGGCGATGAACGAAGCGCTGGCGAGGCTGGCGAGGGAGATCGCGCGTTCGCTTTGATGCGGTAAAGTAGTCGAGGACTTGAGTCCAATGCCTTTAAGGATCGGAAATTTTCGGCTGATCCACTTTATTCCGGTGTGATCGCGGCGACAGCTTTCCGGAGTGCGCGAAGCTCTGCTCGCGCCCAAGGCAGCTCCAGCTCTGCTGGATGCGGTGCGGAGCTCTTCGGTGAGTTGAGCGGGCGAACGCGGGAAGAGGACGAGCTCCGCACCCCATGGAGCAGAGCTTCCATCCTCCGCTGGCGGCAGCAGAGCATGCCGCACTCCGGGCGGAACGCTCCACGCCCCCAGTCGAATGCTTAAAGGCATTGGACTGAAGTCCTGTACTACTTTGACTCATCCAATCCGGGTGGTGTGCCATAGCCTGCGAGTTTTGATAGGGAATCCGCTTTCGGCACGCGGAAGTCATAGATGCCATAGCCGTTCGCCTTCTTCCCGCGATACGAGCGGCCGTCGGTGGCGTTGATCATCACCGGGCGTCCGTCCTTTTTCTCGGTTCCGAGATACATGGCCACGTGGTGGATCCGGGGCAGCGCCGGACCCACGGCAACCGGGTCTGTTTTTCTCCAAAATAACAGATCGCCCGGTTTCAGATCCGCCAGAGAACGATCTTTTTCATCCACCGCTTCCGCTGCCACTTCGTGCAGGCGGTTGTTTTCCTTCAGCCATTCGAACTGCGCGCCCGAACTGCGCGGTGGATCGAGCCCGTCCCTGCGCATGACGAAATACATCGCGCCGGAGCAGTCGAAGCCACCTTCCGCAGGGTCGGCACCGCCGGTCAGGTAGGGTAACCAGGGAGAATCGTTAAGCACCGCCAGCGCGCCAGCGATCAACTTGCGGCGTGTCTCGGGTAATGAGTCGAATTCAGCGAGGTCCGCCGTGGTGATCCTGGCGGGCGGTGGGTTCGGTGGGGGCGTGGAGGGCGGCGATGTTGGGGTAGTTTGGGCGGAAAGCGGAAACGAGAGAAATGTTAGGAGCGCGGTGAGAAGTAGTTTTGCCGGAGCGCGGAGTTGATTCCGCCACTCCGGCTGCGGAGGTTTCTGGCGGACTGAAGTCCGCGCTCCAGTTGGTGGATGTTCCATCATCTGATGAAACTAGTCCCGGATGCGAGGCACTGCAACATCGGGATTCCTCACCACGAAAAAGGGCGTGTGTCCTGATGGAACACACGCCCTGATGGAATTGAAACGGATTACTTCGCTGGCTCGGGTGGCTTGACGGGCTCGGGCTTTTTCGCGAAGGCGGAACACCAGCCAGCGGCGGTGACGATCTTCATGCCGACCGCAGCGCACGGGCCGGAGGCTTCGCCGGGCTTGCCCTGATAGAGCGCGCAATCCGCGCACTTCATCTCCGGCTTGTGTTGAGGATATTTTGTGGCGTCCACCTTGGTGGTGTCTTCCTTGTAGCCGAGGGCCACGGCGAGCGGATCGGTTTCCTCAAGCTTGACCGGTGGCGGGGCTTGGGCGCTGAGGCGGCCGGCGAGGGCGAGCGGTGCGCCTGCGGAGACGGCGAGTTTGAGGAGGAAATTGCGGCGGGTGTTCATGATGATTTGAGTGATTTTTGGGTGTTGCTGATGTGGACCTGGTTGACCTGCTAGGGATTGCCGGACCGCAATCGGATACGCTTCCAGTTAAGACAATGATGCTGCAAACACACGGATATTTTCTGAAATTCTCCGCGTCAAATGAGATTCATTTTCAACAGGAGCAGTGACTTACGCCGGGCGGATCATTTCAAACAGGTCGTTCGTCCGGCAATACCAGTTCGGCACGGACATGCGGCCGATGGGGTGGAATTTCTCCCCGCGTACCCTCAAGGTCGCCTCGTCGAAAAACTCGTCGCGCAGATGCACGCGGTGGACGATGCCGAGCACCAGCCGGTTCTCGCCGATGAGCTGCACCGAGTGGACCTTGCATTCCATCGCCGCCGGCGCTGCAGCGATGCGCGGTGGGGCGACCACGCTGGACGGTGCGGTCTCGAGTTTCTCCATTTCCGTCTCGCTGATGCCGTAAGGATGGGGCGCGGAGGTGCGGTTCATCACGGCGGCGAGCGGCTCGTCCACGAGGTTGACGACGAACTCGCCGGTGCGTTGCGCGTTGCGGGCGGTGTCCTTTGGCGATCCGTCATCACGGTCGCCCGGCGCGAAGGCGACGAGCGGCGGGGATGAACCCATCATGTTGAAAAACGAAAACGGCGCGGCGTTCACGCTGCCATCTTCATTGAGCGTCGTCACCCAGGCGATGGGGCGGGGAGTGACGATGCCGGCAAGAATCGGATAGGCGCGGTGGGCGTGGGTGGTGAGCAGGTCAAGTTCCATGGTTGCGGGGACTAAAGCACGGTTTGCGGAAACGGACTGTGGAATTTATTCCGGCAGTGAAGGGCTTTGGGAAATAGGACGAATGGGAGACATGGGACTAATGTGCGAAATGATGGTGGAAGAGATTGGCTTCCTCCGGCTTGCTGAAGCGGGCGATGGTGATCATGGGGGATAATGCTCTGAAAACTCGACGAATTTAGCGATAACTTGAAGCTTTGAAAGTTCAACGGTGATATATTGTGGATCTTGGTCGTATAGAAATCCGACTTTTTTGGAGTCAACATCTACCACCAATGGTTGTAAGGGGATCACCGGCCCAGGGCGAGCAGGACCTTCAAAGCGAAAAACTTCTTTGGGTGAATTTCCGTTGATTAGATAGTAGTCATATTCTCCTGATGCAGTGCCGGGAACTACGTCACGGATGACGGCGTATTTACCATCCGAGCTGAATACTACAGCGCTTGTGAAAGTTGATGGCTTGGGATTGGAAAAAGACTCTTCAATCTCATCAGGCACGTTTTGGCTGGAGAAAAATGCAACTCGGCGATCACCTTTAAATTTTACGACGTAACGGAGCACTGAGCCATCGTCCCTGGGATCTTTTGGGACCAAGGAAATGCTGATGAATTCCGACGCCCACTTTTTTAGTGGCGCTGTGTGGCTTTGACTTGCGAGAGGCAAAGAACAACCCGATGCGCAGAGGCAGACCGCGAGTAGCAGACTTTGACAACGCATAGTTTTTATAAGGATTAAGCGGAAGCCATTCTTGCGGAATGAATTCCGCGGTCCAGTTAGGAGGTCACTCCAGCAGCGAGGTCCGCGTGAAGAGCGAGATGACGTGCACGCCTTTTTCCTCGATGGCCTGGCGACCGCCTTCTTCTCTATCGACGAGGACGAGGCAGAAGGCGACTTTTCCGCCTTCGCGTTCGATGGCTTCGATCGCCTTGAGGGTGGAGCCGCCGGTGGTGATGACGTCATCGACGACGATGATGTTGTCGCCGGATTTGAAATTGCCTTCGATCTGTTTGCCGGCGCCGTGGCCTTTGGGTTCCTTGCGGACGGTGAAGACCTGGAGGGCTTCGGCGGGGTTCTTGGTGGCGGAGGCCATGCCGACGGCGAGGGAGATGGGATCGGCACCGAGGGTCATGCCGCCGATGGCGTCGATCTTGAGGTGCTCGGAGTGAATCTTGGAACGGACGGCGTGCCAGCCGAGATCGCCGATGAGAAGGGCTCCGAAGGGATCGAGCGCGGTGACGCGGCAGTCGATGTAGAGGTCGCTCTGTTTTCCGGAGGCGAGGGTGAAGGTGCCGGTGCGGACGGATTTTTCGAGCAGGAGCTTCTTGAGGGCGGAGGCGGTCTGGAGCATGGGGGGATGATGGGGGGCGCGGCTGGAAGCTGAAAAGCGGAAAGACGGAGGATTCGAGAAATAGGACTTATGGGACTTATACGACCTATTTTGGTGGCTACTTTTGTTGCTCGCCAGCGGATTGGCCCGGCGTTTAGCTTTTCCCCACATGATTTTAGGATTGATGGAACCTTCCGGCATGATCGAGCAGGGTGGCCCGCTGGTGTGGGTGCTGCTGGGATTGGCGTTTATCGGATCGGTGAGTGTGGTGGAGCGGTTGTTTTTTTTCCACCGGGCGCGGATCAATGTGGGGGATCTGCTGGTGGGATTGTCGCATCACATCCGGCGGCGGGCGTTTGCGGAGGC
The DNA here is from genome assembly GCA_039915545.1 of Luteolibacter sp. Taxonomy (GTDB): domain Bacteria; phylum Verrucomicrobiota; class Verrucomicrobiia; order Verrucomicrobiales; family Akkermansiaceae; genus Luteolibacter. The sequence goes on along the minus strand of JBDSNC010000056.1, from coordinate 3,925 downwards.
GCTGCACGAGGCGGCGCGGGCTCCGGGACCGGTTGCGCGGGTGGCACATGCGGCTTTGCTGAGGTATTATCTGGATCGCAGGGATTTGCGTGATGTGGTGCAGGAGGCAGGCCAACTGGAGGTGCCGCGGATTGAGAAAAATATCCGGGCGATCCTCGGGGCTGCGTTGCTGGCTCCGCTCGTTGGGCTGTTGGGGACGATGGTGGGGATGCTGGACACGGTCCAGAAAGTGAGCGAGCACGGCGGTTTTTCCGATCCGGCGGAGCTTTCGCGCGGAGTGTTTGTGGCGCTCATCACTTCGGTGCTCGGACTGACGGTGGCGGTGCCGCTGTATTTGTTTTACCTGTATTTTCTGAGCCGGGCGAAGCGGCTGGTGCATCGGATCGAGCGGGCGGGGATCGAGATGGTGCATCTCATCGCGGACGCGCGGGAGGAGGAGGAATTCGCTCCATTCCGGGGTGAGGTGACTCACGGGAAAAAGGCGGCGAAGCCGGAAAAGGAGCCTGCGAAATGAAGTTGGAAATGACGCTGCCGGAGCGCCCCGGGCTGCTGCATGCGGTGCCGGTGCTGAACCTTTTCGCGCTGATGGTGTTTTTCCTGCTGCTTGGGCCGTCGTTGGTCCTGCAATCCGGCGTGGCGGTGGAAATGCCGCCCTCGCGGTTTCAAATGCAGCGTTATCAGGACACGCTGGTGGTCACGCTGGGGCCGGGCGAGCCGCTGCCGCGCATCCATTTCGGACGCGATCCGGTGACGATGGAGGAGCTTTCGGAGCGGTTGGAAAAACTGCACGAGGATGGAGTCTCGGCGAAGGCGATCGTACTTCTGCAAACGGATGCGGGCACGCCGGTGGGAACCGAGCGGGAGGTGACGGAGCTGGTGTTGGGGAAGGGATTCCGGCTGGCGATTGTCGGGAAAAACGCTGGAGAAACGAAGGCGGTCGTGCCGAAAACCGAGCCCTGAAAATCATGGCCAGCACCACCGTCAGGCAACCGAGGCTGATGAACACCCCCGACTGGGTGTTCCCGTGGCGTGGACGGAAGAAGACGTTTTTTTCGATGCTAGTCGCCCACGTGATGGTTGGCGCTGTCTTTGCTATCATGCTCGGAACGGTGCACGTGAAGGTGATTTCACCAAAACCGATGGCTCCCCGGAAAGCCTCGCTCATTTACCTGGCCGACGACTCACAAGGCCGCGCGCTCGCGCTTCGGGCCCAGGAAGGCGGGCCGTTTCCTTTGCGATTTCAGCCGTCGCAGTGGGAAGGCATGGCGGCGTTGGAGGCCGAGGCGATGGCGGCCACAAGGCAGGCGAAACCGTATGTGCCGCAGTTGCGCGATCTGCCGAAGGAAACACGGATCGCGCCGATGGAACTCGCGGCGAAGGGTGAGCCGGTTTTCCCGAAACGCAAGCCGGTCGCCCGCGCGGCTCCGGATCCCGCGAAAATGAAGCTGGTCCCGACGATTTACCCGCTCTCCGGCATCCCGGCGGAGGCGATTCCCACCGAACTCCCGCCTTTCACCGGTGCGATGGGCAGCACCATAACCGCAGCGTCGTGGAGATTTCTCGTGCGCCTGAACGCCCAAGGCGGCGTGGCCGAGTGTGTTTCGCTGGAAAAAGGCGGCGAGGCGGGCGCGTTGGAGCTGGAAAGCTGGCTGCACGGCATTCAATTCCGCACGACTTCGGAAAAACCGTTCCGCTGGATCTCGGTGGGCATCGGATTCAGCAACCAACCCGCCGATGGACCTGACAATCGCTGATTTCGTGCTCTACGCACTGCTTGCTGCTGCGGCGCTCGTCCTGTGCATCGCGTTCGTCTCGCGCACCCTGCATCGGCGGGCCGAACGCCGGTCGCTGGCGAACCGCGTGATCTGCCGCCTCTGCCTCTACGCCTTCGAGGACACAAGCCACGTCGGCACCGTGAATTGTCCGATGTGCGGTGCTGCGAATGAAAAGGGACGCAGCCGCCGTCTAGGCTGAGAGGCTTTATTTTTCGTGCCTTGTCGCGGGTTTCCTGCTTTCCCTCCCGCGCCCACGTTTTCTCTTTTCCGCCCATGTCCACCGAGCTGACCCGAAATTTCTCCATCATCGCCCACATCGACCACGGGAAAACCACGCTCTCCGACCGCCTGATGGGAGCCACCAACACCGTGGCAGTCCGCGATGAAAAGGCCCAGCTGCTCGATTCCATGGATCTTGAGCGGGAAAAAGGCATCACCATCAAGTCCCACCCGGTCGCGATGGAATACAAAGCGAAGGACGGCATCACTTACAAACTCAACCTTCTCGACACCCCCGGCCACGTCGATTTCTCCTACGAAGTCGCCCGCTCGCTCGCCGCCTGCGAAGGTGCGATCCTGATGGTGGACGCCGCGCAAGGCGTTGAAGCTCAGACAGTCGCGAACCTCCACCTCGCCCACGAGCAGAACCTCGTCATCATCCCGGTTCTCAACAAGATCGACCTCCCGGCCGCCGATGTGGAAAAGTGCCGCAAGCAGCTTGAGGACATTCTCGCCATTCCCGGCGAGGATGCGATTCCCGCTTCCGCCAAGGCCGGCATCGGCATCGAGGAAATTCTGGAAGCCATCGTCGCCCGCGTTCCTGCTCCGGTGGAAAATCCGGACAAGCTGCTGCGTTGCTCCGTTTTCGACTCCATTTATGACACCTATCGCGGCGTCGTTTCCTACGTCCGCGTTTTCTCCGGCACCGTGAAAAAAGGCCAGCGGGTGAAGCTGATGCACACGAACAAGACCTACGAGGTCAAGGAAGTCGGCGTCTTCACTCCCAAGATGAGTGCCCGCGAGATCCTATCAGCCGGCGACGTCGGCTACGTCATCGCCAACATGAAATCCGCCGACGAGGCGAAGATCGGCGACACCATCACCGACAACACCCACCCGTGCCCCGAGCCGCTTCCGGGCTACAAGGAAATCCAGCCGATGGTTTTCTCCGGCATCTATCCGGTCGAGTCCTCCGACTACGAAGCACTCAAGGCGGGCATGGGCAAGCTCCAGATCAACGACGCCGCCTTCACGTTTTCCTCGGAAAGCTCGACTGCCCTCGGCTTCGGCTTCCGCTGCGGATTCCTCGGCTTGCTCCACATGGAAATCATCCAGGAGCGCCTCCGCCGCGAGTTCAACATGGACGTGATCTCCACCTATCCGTCCGTGATTTATCAAGTCACGCTCACTGATGGTACTGAGGTGATCGTCGATAACCCGACGCTTTTCCCGGAAGCCCAGGTCATCCAGGAAATCCGCGAGCCGATCGTGAACGTCTATATCATGGTCCCCGGCGAATACATCGGCGACATGATGCAGCTCGTCCTCGAAAAACGCGGCGACGTCACCAACACCGAGACCATCGACGACATGCGCGTCATGCTTTCGTGCGTTCTCCCGCTTGCCGAAATCCTCGTCGATTTCAACGACCGCCTCAAGTCCATGACCCGCGGCTACGGGTCGATGGACTACGAACATTCCGGCTACCGTGCCGCGAAAATGGTCAAGATGGACATGCTCATCGCCGGCGATCCCGTCGAGGCGTTCTCCACTATCGTCCACCGCGACAAGGCCGAATCCTACGGCCGAGTTCTAGCAGGCAAGCTCAAGGACGTCATCCCGTCCCACCTCTTCGTCGTCGCCATCCAGGCCGCTGTCGGTGGAAAGATCGTCGCCCGCGAATCCATCTCCGCCATGCGGAAAAACGTCACCGCCAAATGCTACGGCGGCGACATTTCCCGGAAGCGCAAGCTGCTGGAAAAGCAGAAGGAAGGTAAGAAGAAGATGAAGATGTTCGGCAAAGTGAACATCCCCCAAGACGCCTTCATTAAAGTCCTCAAAAGCGGCGACTGACCGTGGCGGGGATTAACGGTCGCTGGCACGCCCCACGACCGCCGCCCACGTTTTGCTTAGCGGGTTTCCGCTCGCCA
>JBDSNC010000048.1:0-26289 GCA_039915545.1 Luteolibacter sp. | reverse complement strand
TTGTCGAGTACAAGAATGACGCGGGCAACGGCTACACCCGCACGCTACTCTGCTTTCTTCAGATTTTCATCGTCAGTAATCGCACCAACACGTACTACTTCGCCAACAACAACTCCCGCCACTTCGCCTTCAACGCCGAAGAGCGCTTCCTGCCCATTTACCAGTTCGCCGGCGAAGACAACAAGAAGATCACCCATCTTGACGACTTTGCCGAGAGCTTCCTGGCGAAATGCACTCTCGGCGAGATGATCAGCCGCTACATGGTGCTCATCGCCAGCGAGCAGAAGCTCCTGATAATGCGCCCCTATCAGGTGTATGCGGTCAAAAACATCGTAGAGTGCATCCGCGATAACAGCGGCAACGGCTACATCTGGCACACCACCGGCAGCGGCAAGACGCTCACCTCCTTCAAGGCCTCCACGCTGCTGAAGGACAACCCCGACATCGAGAAATGCCTCTTCGTCGTGGACCGCAAGGACCTCGACCGCCAGACGCGGGAGGAGTTCAACAAGTTCCAGGAAGGCTGCGTCGAGGAAAACACCAACACCGGCACCCTCGTCCGTCGTCTCCTCTCCGAGGACTATGCCGACAAGGTCATCGTCACCACCATTCAGAAGCTCGGACTCGCGCTGGATGAGAGCAGCAAGCGCAACAAGCAGCGGAAGAAGAACGACCAGCCGACCTACAAGGAACAGTTGGAGCCGCTGAGTAAAAAACGCATCGTCTTCATCTTCGACGAGTGCCACCGCTCCCAGTTCGGCGAGAACCACAAGGCCATTAAAGAGTTCTTCCCCAACTCCCAGCTCTTCGGCTTCACCGGCACGCCCATCTTTGAGGAAAACGCCAGCAAGGTGAAAATCGAGGATGAGCAGGCTTCCATGAGGACCACCGTCGAACTGTTCCAAAAGCAGCTCCACGCCTACACCATCACCCACGCCATCGAGGATGCGAACGTCCTGCGCTTCCATGTCGATTACTTCAAACCGGAAGGCAAAAAGCTGCCCAAGCCCGGCGAGGCCATCGCAAAGAAAGCCGTCATCTCGGCCATCCTCGCCAAGCACGATGCCGCCACCGGCGGACGCCGCTTCAATGCCCTGCTCGCCACCGCCTCCATCACCGAAGCCATCGAATTCCATGAGCTGTTCAAGACGATGCAGGAGGAGAGACAAAAAGCGGATCCCGACTTCTCGCCATTAAATATCGCCTGCGTTTTCTCGCCACCCGCCGAGGGCAATGCGGATGTGAAACAGATTCAGGAAGACCTGCCTCAGGAATCGCTCGAATACTCCATCCAAGCGGGTGAAGATGCGGAAAAGAAGAAAAAGGAAATTGAGCGTAAAAAGGCCGCCCTCAAATCCATCATCGCCGACTACAACACGCGCTACGGGTCGAATCACACCATCAGCGAGTTCGATCTCTACTATCAGGACGTGCAGAAGCGCATCAAGGACCACCAGTGGTCGAATGCTGATTTACGGAAGGCCGACCCCAAGATCCCGCATCACAAAATCGACATCACCATCGTTGTGGACATGCTCCTCACCGGCTTCGATTCCAAATACCTGAACACGCTCTATGTGGACAAGAACCTCAAGCATCACGGCTTGATCCAGGCTTTCTCCCGCACCAACCGCGTGCTCAACGGCACCAAGCCCTATGGGAACATCCTCGACTTCCGGCAGCAAAAGGACGCCGTGGACGCCGCCATCGCCCTCTTCTCTGGTGTGAACGTCGGCACCACAGCCAGTGAGATCTGGCTGGTGGAAAAGGCCCCCGTCGTCATCAAGAAACTGGAAACCGCCGTGCAGAAGCTCGACGACTTCATGAAATCCCAGGGCCTCGACTGCGCCCCGGAAGCCGTGCCGAATCTCAAGGGCGACGAAGCCCGCATCGCCTTCACTCAGCATTTTAAGGAAGTCCAGCGGCTCAAGACCCAGCTCGACCAATACACCGACCTCACCGAGGAAAACGCCGCCACCATCGAGCAAATCATGCCGAAGGAAACCCAACTCGGTTTCCGGGGTGCCTATCTGGAAACCGCCCAGCGCCTCAAGGCCCAGCAGGGCACAGGCGATGACATGCCGGACGCGGATCCCGTGGACCAGCTCGACTTCGAGTTCGTCCTCTTTGCCTCCGCCGTCATTGATTACGACTACATCATGGGCCTCATCGCCAAGTTCGCAAACCAAGGCGGAGGCAAGGTGAAGATGAGCCGGGACCAACTCGTGGCACTCATTCGCGGGCAAGCCAACTTCATGGATGATGGTCAGGACATCATTGATTACGTGGACTCGTTGAAGGAGGTGAAAGGCGTCACGGATCAAGCCATCCGCGAGGGCTACCAGCGCTTCAGAGCCGAGAAGCTTTCCATAGAACTCGCCGACCTCGCCCAGCGCCACGGCCTCACCACCGCCGCCCTGCAATCCTTCGTGGACGGCATCCTCCAGCGCATGATCTTCGATGGCGAGCACCTGGGCGACCTCATGGCTCCGCTCGGTCTCGGCTGGAAAGCCCGCACCCAGGCCGAACTCGCCCTCATGGACGAACTCACCCCGCTCCTCCGCAAACGCGCCCAAGGCCGCGACATCTCAGGACTCAACGCGTATGAGCAGTAAGACGACCATGAACCTCACCCAAGCCTATTACGAGCAGCGCTTTGAGAACTTTTTTCTTCGCGCTAAAGGAGACGAGTTTCAGACGTTTTTTGAGCGCCTGATGGGCTTGGCCTACAAGGCGGATTTCATGGCATGTCGTCCTTGGGGAAATGTAGGCGACCGCAAGAACGATGGATTTCTCAAGTCAGAACGCTGTCTCTTCCAAGTTTATGCGCCGAACGAAATGACGGCTAGAGAAGCCAGCGCCAAGATCACCGAAGATTTTGAAGGAGCCAAACTTCACTGGGGCACCCATTTCGATAAATGGGTCTTCGCCCACAATGCTACCGATGGACTTCCACCCCATGTTCTGACCCTGTTGCTCGATTTCGAGAAGGAAAACCCTAGTATCACACTGGAGCCATGGAGCTTGGAAGAGTTCCGGCTCATTTTCCGCAAGCTCACCATCGATGACTTGGTCCCTTGGTTGGGTGCCGCCCCATCGGAGGAAACCAAGGCATCGCTGGGATTCAGTGATCTCCGTCCCGTATTGGAAACACTTGGGCAACGCCCCCCGCCGACGGATGCGGCAGTGCGCGACGTTCCAATGGGCAAGATCGAAGCCAACGCACTGTCCGAAAGTATCGCCACGTTGATCAAAGGCGGCATGAGCAAGGCACCCCTCGTCGAGAGGTTCTTCGCGCAATGGCACGACGAAACACTCGGAGAACGCATCGCGGAGGCGTTCCGCACCGAATACCAGCGGTTGCGCTCATTGGAAACGCCAAACGGGGTTTTCTCGGAGCTTCAAGCATGGGCGGGAGGACGAGACAGAGGCACGCCCGAGCATGAGATGGCAGTCCTGGCTGTGATCGCCTATTATTTCGAGCGTTGTGACATCTATGAAGCACCGAGGGAGATAAACTCATGATTCTGCCCACCAAACACCTCGCCCAAGAACGCGCGTTGCTCACCGTCGGAGCAAGGATACTTCCCTCGCTGGAGCAGCCGATCACCGTATCCGCATTATGGGAGCAGTTATCCCGCGATTCGATAACTGCCGTCACCCCAAACTCTCTCCGTTACGACGCTTTCGTTCTAGCCCTCGATCTTCTATTCTTGATGGGGACGATTCAACTCAGTGAAGGCCTTCTTAAACGCGCCAAGCCATGATTCAGAACATTTTCAGTAGTCTCGCCTCGTTCAAAGCGCTCGAATTCAAACGGGGCTTGAACGTCCTTGTGGCACAGAAAGAGGTGGGCGCTACTGACAAGCAAACCCGCAATCGGGCTGGCAAAACCAGCCTTGTGGAAACCATCCACTTTCTCACGGGATCGAATGCGGACAAAGGTTCGCTCTTCCGTTCCTCTGCGCTTGAAGAGGAGAGCTTTGGAATGTCATTCGACCTGGGTAATGAAGCGGTAACGGTCGAACGTTCCGGCAAACAGAAAGCCAAAATCCACGGCGAAGGAGCCGATTTCCTGAATGGTAGAACCCATCTATCAAACACGGAGTGGATGGAACTTCTCGGAGAGAAAATGTTTGGCCTGAACGCCCTTCCAGCGGGGGATGGACGCTCTCCCACTTTTCGTTCCCTTTTTGCCTACTTCGTTCGCCGTCAATTAAGCGGTGCGTTTACCACTCCTGAGAAGCAGGCGACGATGCAGCAGGCTGGTGACTATCAAGTCGCGTTGCTCTTTCTCCTAGGCCTCGATTGGAAAATCGCGAGCGACTGGCAGAAAGTGCGGGATCGCGAGAAAACCTTGGCCGAACTCAAAAAAGCCGCCGGGGCGGGAGCATTCGGTAGCATTATTGGCAAGGCTTCCGATTTGCGCACGCAGGTGACCGTATCCGAAGCTGCACTCAAAGAGATGCAGGCGCACCTAGCCGATTTTCGAGTCCTGCCAGAATACGCGCAGATGGAAGCGGAGGCCGACAAGCTGACACGCCGGATCAATGAGCTATCCAATGGCAATGTCATCGATATCGCTGCCATCCGTGACTTGGAGCAGGCCATGTCGTCTGAAGCTCCACCACCGCTTGACGAACTGGAGCGAATCTATGCCGAGGCGGGGGTCATCCTTCCGGGTTTGGCGGTCAAACGCTACGATGAGGTGCGAAGCTTCCACGAATCGGTTGTGCGCAATCGGCGCGACTACCTCGCTGAAGAACTGGAAGCGGCCAAACTACGGGTCGAGACGAGGGAGCAGGAGAAACAAGGCTTGGTCGCCCGCCGAGCGGAAGTCATGAATGTGCTGAAAACTCACGGAGCACTCGAACAATTTTCGAAACTCCAAGCCGCTGCCGCGAGAAAAGAGGCCGAGGTAGAATCTCTGCGCCAGCGCTTCGAAGCGGCAGAGCAACTCGAAGGAACCAAGAACGAACTGGAGATTGAACGGAATCGTCTGACCTTGCGATTAAGGCGGGATTTCGCAGAGCAGAAAGACCGACTATCCGAGGCGATTCTGGCTTTCGAGGAAACGTCGAAGCGGCTCTATGAATCCGCCGGGAGCATGACCGTGGAAGAAACATCCAACGGCCCCCTTTTTCAATTCCCCATGCAGGGTTCCCGCAGCAAAGGCATCAAAAACATGCAAATCTTCTGCTTCGACATGATGCTCATGCGCCTTTGCGCCAAACGAGGTATCGGCCCTGACTTCCTTGTTCACGACAGCCACCTCTTCGACGGTGTTGACGGCAGACAAGTTGTCAGCGCCTTGAAAGTGGGAGCCGAAACAGCCAGCGAGTTGGGTTTTCAATACATCGTCACCATGAATGAGGACGATGCCTTTAAAGAGCGCATCGAAGGGTTTGATCTCAAAAATTACGTCTTGCCCGTAGTGCTCACGGATGCCCGCGAAGATGGTGGTCTTTTCGGGTTCCGCTTCTGACCCAATCAACTTTCCGAGAACATGAAAACACCTGCCAGCCCGCTCCTCCGCAAACGCGCCCAAGGCCGCGACATCTCAGGACTCAATGCGTATGAGCAGTAAGGCGAAAACAACCGCTACGAAGAAAGAGGCCGTGCCCGCGCTCGTGCCCAAGCTGCGCTTCCCCGGATTCCAAAACGTCGAGGAGTGGGAAATCGCGGCCATAGGACAACTCGCCGATTATGAGAACGGCAAAGCATACGAGCAGGACATCGTGGAAAATGGGAAATACGTCGTGGTGAACTCGCGATTCATTTCCACTGACGGAGCGGTTCGGAAATACACGAATGCTGAGCATCTAATCGCCAAAGCTGGCGAAGTTTTGATGGTTTTGAGTGACCTCCCCAAAGGCAGAGCTTTGGCAAAATGCTACTTCGTTGAAAGCGATCACTACTATGCGGTGAATCAGCGTGTTTGCAGACTCAAACCAAGCCGAATCGACGGCAAGTTTCTCTTCTACACGCTAAATCGGCATCCCCGCCTTTTGGCTTACGATGATGGTCTGAACCAGACACATCTTAGCAAAGGAGGTGTTACAGAATGCCCGCTCTGCGTTCCTCCGAAGAAGCCCGAACAACAAAAAATTGCCGAGTGCCTGACCACGCTGGACGAGGTGATCGCCGGCCAAAGCCAAAAACTCGACGCGCTCAAGACCCATAAAAAAGGGCTGATGCAGCAGCTTTTCCCCCGCGAAGGCGAAACCCTCCCCCGCCTCCGCTTCCCCGAATTCCAAGCCGCGCCAGAGTGGGAGAGTGATTCACTCGGCAATATTTTCGATACAACTTCTGGCGGCACTCCAAGCCGCTCCAAAAAAAACTACTGGGACGGAAATATCCCGTGGATCACGACATCTTTAGTAAACTTTGGCGTCATAAATGAGGCCGTGGAATTCATCAGTGAAGACGGACTGAAAAACTCCTCCGCCAAGCTCTTCCCCGAAGGGACTGTTTTGATCGCGATGTATGGGCAAGGAAAGACACGCGGGCAGGTGGCCCTACTGGGACTTGAGGCAGCAACGAATCAAGCTTGCGCGGCGGTTCTTCCACATACGGGAATCGAGCCGTATTTCGTATTTCTGAACTTGGCTGGGCGCTACGAGGAGTTGCGTGACTTGAGTAACAGTGGCGGACAAGAGAACTTGAGCCAAGGACTCATCAGAGCGTTGCCCTTCTCCTATCCATCGGATGGCTCGGAGCAGAAAAAGATAACTTCCTGCCTCAAATCCCTCGACGACCTGATCACCGCCCAAGGCGCCAAGCTCGAAGCCCTCAAGACCCACAAGAAAGGGCTGATGCAGCAGCTTTTCCCATCCCCGGAGGAGGTGGAAGCATGAGCGGGCAACCAACGATTTATCAGTTTCCTTCCTTCGATCGACTTGTCACCCGGCTCAGGGACGACTTCCAAAGTGGCGGGCATGATTTCGTGCTGCTTTACGCCTACAACGGCACCGGTAAGACACGGCTCTCGATCGAGTTCAAGACCGCTGGAAAACACCGAAACGCCGGCAACCCCGACACCCTCTATTTCAACGCCTACACCGAAGACCTCTTCGTCTGGGACAACGATCTCGATGGCGACAGCAAGCGGGTGCTCCGCCTCAACTCGGATTCCCGCTTCTTCGCGGGGCTCAAGGAACTGGCGCTCGAAGAGAATATCGAATCCTACCTGGGACGCTACACGGATCTTGATTTCGACATCGATTACACCGATTGGACAATCTCCTTCCGCAAAGGAGATGCCGAGAACATCAAGGTGTCCCGGGGTGAGGAAAACATCTTCGTCTGGTGCCTTTTCATGGCGATCTGCGAACGCGTGATCGACGGGCACCCGTCCTACAGCTGGGTGAAGTTTTTCTACATTGATGACCCGATCTCCTCACTGGATGACAACAACGCCATCGCCGTGGCCAGCGATCTGGCGAAGTTGCTGCGCAAGGCCAAGGATCGCATCAAGGTCGTGGTGTCCTCCCATCACGCCCTGTTTTTCAACGTGGTCTGCAACGAGCTGAAGAACGCGAAGTCGAAGCGCTATTTCCTGCACCGCCCGAATGGTAGTGAGGAGCTCACGCTGCGAGCCACCGATGACACGCCGTTCTTTCACCATGTCGCCATGCTCAGCGAGATCCGCAAGGCTGCTGATTCCGGTGCGCTCTACACCTACCACTTCAACATGCTCCGCAGCATTCTGGAGAAGACGGCGACGTTTTTCGGAAAGAAGGATTTCTCGGCCTGCCTTGAAGGCGTGGAGGATGAGGGCTTGTATTCCCGCGCTCTGAATCTTCTCAGCCACGGTAAATATTCCCTCTACGAGCCGACGGAGATGCTGGAAGACAACAAGAAACTCTTCCGCGACATTCTGGCAGCCTTCCTTATCAAGCATCAGTTCGACCTGCCTGCGCTCTTAAACGAAGCTCCAACGCCAAGCGCCTCGCCCGCGTCTGCTCCTACGCCATGACCGACCTCATTCTCTACACTACTGAAGACGGCAAGAGCCGCATCCAGCTCCGTGCGGACGAGCAGACCGTCTGGCTTTCCCAGCGGGAAATGGCGGAGCTGTTTGAGGTCAGTACGGACAACGTCGGCCTACACCTGAAAAACCTGTATGAGGACGGGGAAATGAGCCGGGAGGCAACTACCGAGGATTCCTCGGTAGTTCAAATGGAAGGGGGCCGGGAGGTCCGCCGACCCGTCACACTCTACAACCTCGATGCCATTCTGGCCGTGGGCTATCGGGTACGTTCGCCGCGTGGCGTGCAGTTCCGCCGCTGGGCCTCCACGGTCCTCAGGGAATTCCTCCTTAAAGGCTTCGTGATGGATGACGAGCGGATGAAGAATCCGGACGGCCGCCCGGATCACTTCGACGAGATGCTGGAGCGCATCCGTGACATCCGCGCCTCGGAGAAGCGCTTTTACCAGAAAGTGCGCGACCTGTTTGCCCTGAGCACGGATTACGACAAGACCGACCGCGCCCCGCAGCAGTTTTTCGCCGTGGTGCAGAACCTTCTGCTTTATGCCGTGACCGGAAAAACCGCCGCCGAACTCATCACCGCGCGGGCGGACCAAAAGGATCCGAACTTTGGTCTCCTGCATTGGAAGGGGGCCAAAGTGCGGAAGCAGGACATCCTGACCGCCAAGAACTACCTGACCGAGGACGAGGTCGATACCCTGAACCGCCTCGTGGTCATCTTCCTGGAAACCGCCGAACTCCGAGCCAAGAGCCGCCAGGAAACCCGGATGAGCTTTTGGAAGGGAAGCGTGGATCAAATCATCACATCTAACGGATTCCGGCTGCTCACTCACGCGGGCTCCGTGAGCCATGAGCAAATGGAGAGCAAGACGAACACCCTCTATCTGGACTACGACCAGCGCCGTAAAAAGGAGGAAGTGCTGGAAGCCGATCAACAGGACGAGGCCGACCTCAAAGCCCTCGAAAACAAAATCAAACGCCGCCCGAAAAAATGACTGACACGAACCAGAAACAACTGGGCAGCACGCTCTGGAACATCGCCGACCAACTGCGCGGCGCGATGGATGCGGACGACTTCCGCGACTACATGCTGTCCTTCCTCTTCCTGCGCTACCTCTCCGACAACTACGAGACGGCAGCGAAGAAGGAATTGGGGAAAGATTATCCCAAACTGGAAGGCGACGGCCCTCGCATGCCGCTGGCCCTCTGGTATGCGAACAACCCGGACGATGTGGCCGAGTTTGAAAAACAGATGCGGCGCAAGGTGCACTACGTCATCAAGCCGGAATACCTCTGGACCAGCATCGCCAACATGGCCCGCAAGCAGAACGGGGAACTGCTCAACACGCTGCAAGCGGGCTTCAAATACATCGAGAACGACTCCTTCCAAAGCACCTTCCAGGGGCTGTTCTCCGAGATCGATCTGGCCTCCCCGAAGCTGGGCAAGAAATACGAAGACCGCAACGCCAAGCTCTGCACCATCATCCAGAAGATCGCGGAGGGTTTGCCGTTTGACAAAGGCATAGACGGGCTGGGTGATGCCTATGAATATCTGATCGGCCAATTTGCTGCTGGCTCCGGCAAGAAGGCGGGCGAGTTCTACACCCCGCAGCAACTTTCCGACATCCTCTCTGGCATCGTCACCCTCGACAGCCAGGAACCAAAGACCGGGACCAAGAAGCACCTAGATAAGGTGCTCGACTTTGCCTGCGGCTCCGGCTCCCTGCTTCTGAACGTGCGAAAGCGCATGGAAAACGACCATGGCACCATTGGCAAAATCTTCGGGCAGGAAAAGAACATCACCACCTACAACCTCGCCCGCATGAACATGCTGCTGCATGGGGTGAAGGACACCGAGTTCGAGATCTTCCACGGCGACACCCTGCTCAACGAGTGGGATATGCTGAAGGAGCTGAACCCCGCCAAGAAGCCCTACTTCGACGCCATCGTCGCCAATCCGCCCTTCAGCTACCGCTGGGACCCCACCGACGCGATGGGCGATGACGTGCGCTTCAAGAACCACGGCCTCGCCCCCAAATCCGCCGCCGACTTCGCCTTCCTCCTCCACGGCTTCCACTTCCTGAAAGACGAAGGTGTGATGGCCATCATCCTGCCCCACGGCGTGCTCTTCCGTGGCGGAGCCGAAGAACGCATTCGCACCAAGCTGCTCAAAGACGGCCACATCGACACCGTCATAGGCCTACCCGCCAATCTCTTTTATTCCACAGGCATCCCCGTCTGCATCCTCGTGCTCAAGAAGTGCAAGAAGCCGGACGACGTGCTCTTCATCAACGCCGCCGAGCACTTCGAGAAAGGCAAACGCCAGAACCGGCTAACGGAAGCGAACATCGCGAAGATCATCGACACCTACCAATTCCGAAAGGAAGAGGACCGCTACTCCAAGCGCATCTCGATGGAGCGGATCGCCGAGGAAGGCCACAACCTGAACATCTCCCGCTACATCAGCACCGCCGTTGCGGATCAGGAGATTGTCCTAGCGGATACCCATGTCAATTTAGTTAGAATCGAGAAGGACATCCAGAACGCCACCAAGAAGCACAATGAGTTTCTGAAGGAACTCGGCTTGGCACCCTTGCCATCGGGCGATCCCAAGCCCTCGCGGAAGTGAGTTTGTGATCTGTTTGAACGCCATCAAACGACAATGATCAGCCGCATCGACCCTGACAGATATGCTGACACGGGTTTTGCCGTGAAGGATACGCCGCCGGAGATCAACGCTATGATGTTCGCCGCGATGATGCGCAAGACGCCGGAGGAACGCCTGCTGATGGGCTTCGATATGATGGCGACCGCGCGGGAGTTGGTATGGAGCGGGCTGGAGAAGATTGAAGGCGAGACGGAAGACGGGAAACGACGCAGGTTTTACCAACGTTTCCATGGTGAGCCGCGGCCGTGGTGAAAGCCTGAGCGATCAAAGAGTGTTCGTCCTCGCTGGCGCTGGACGAACACAAGAGGCGAAATGAATTTTCGCGGTCCGTGGTGAGGGCTTGCCGGTCAAAGACGATTGCCGACGCTCATGGGGCGCCGCTACATGTTTGGGATCACGCGTAGCTGCGGATGGAGACGTGGACGTCTTCGAATACGAGCGGCTCCTTGTGGAGGACGGGGGCGACGTCGTCGCCTTTGTATTCCCAGGCGGCGACGTGGGCGAAGTTCGCGTCGTCGCGCTTGGCTTCGCCGGCTTGGGTGCTACCGGCGATGACTTCCGGGCTGTCGTTGAAGAACTGGTGCTCGACGCGGAAGTGGCCGCCGCAGGATTCCTCGCGCTCGCGGGCGTCGTAGCACATCATTTCACCGAATTCGAGGAAGTCGGCTACACGGCCGGCCTTTTCGAGTTCCATATTCACATTGGCACCGGAGCCGGGGATGCGGACGTTCTGCCAGAATTCCTCGCGGATCTGCGGGATCTTCTTGATCGCATCGGTGAGGCCTTCGCGGGAGCGGGCCATGCCGCAGTCGTTCCACATCGTGAGTCCGAGCTCGCGGTGGAAGGAATCCACGGTGCGCTTGCCCTGGATGGAGAAGAGTTTGCTGACGCGTTCCTTGGCTTCTGCCTCGGTCTGTTTGAACTCCGGCATCGAAGTGCTGACGGTGCCGGGTTTCTGCGTCACAAGGTAGTTCGCGATGGTGGTCGGGATGACGAAATAACCGTCGGCCAGACCTTGCATGAGGGCGGAGGCACCGAGGCGGTTCGCACCGTGGTCGGAGAAATTCGCTTCGCCCAGCACGTGGAGGCCTGGGATGTTAGACATCAAATTGTAGTCCACCCAGAGTCCGCCCATGGTGTAGTGAACGGCCGGATAGATCATCATCGGGCCCTTGTAGGGATCCTCACCGGCGATCTTGTCATACATCTGGAAGAGGTTGCCGTAGCGCGAGCGGATGGTGTCCTCGCCGAGGCGCTTGGTGGCATCGCGGAAATCGAGATAAACGCCGAGCCCGGTGGGAGCCACGCCGCGGCCGTCATCGCAGGCTTCCTTGGCGGCGCGTGAGGAAATGTCGCGCGGGGCGAGGTTGCCGAAGGACGGATATTTCCGTTCGAGGAAGTAGTCGCGGTCGTCTTCGGCGACATCGGCGGCGGTGATTTTTTTCTCGCGGAGTTTTGCTGCCACTTCGCGGGATTTCGGGGCCCAGATGCGGCCGTCGTTGCGGAGCGCCTCGGACATGAGGGTGAGCTTCGACTGATAGTCGCCGCTGACGGGAATGCAGGTCGGGTGGATCTGGGTGTAGCAGGGATTGGCGAAAAGCGCACCCCGGCGTGCGGCGCGCCAGGCGGCCGTCACGTTGCAGCCCATCGCGTTGGTGGAGAGGAAAAAGACGTTGCCGTAACCGCCGGTGGCGAGGATGACGGCGTCCGCGGAGTGGGAGGAAATTTCACCGGTGACGAGATCGCGGACGACGATGCCCTTGGCGTGGCCGTTGACGAGCACGAGATCGAGCATCTCGGTGCGCGAATACATCGTCACGCCGCCCTTGTGGATTTCCTTCTCAAGCGCCTGATAGCAACCGATGAGGAGCTGTTGCCCGGTCTGGCCGCGGGCGTAAAAGGTGCGGGAAACCTGGGAGCCGCCGAAGGAGCGGTTGTCGAGCAGTCCGCCGTATTCGCGGGCGAAGGGGACGCCCTGGGCGACGCATTGGTCGATGATGGAGTTGGAAACCTCGGCGAGGCGATAGACGTTGCCTTCACGGGCGCGGAAGTCGCCGCCCTTGATGGTATCGTAATAAAGGCGGCGAACGGAGTCACCATCGTTCTGATAGTTCTTCGCGGCGTTGATGCCGCCCTGCGCGGCGATCGAGTGGGCGCGGCGCGGGCTGTCCTGATAGCAGAAGCATTTCACCTGATAGCCCATTTCGGCGAGCGAGGCGGCGGCGGATCCACCGGCCAGACCGGAACCGACGATGATGACGGTGAATTTCCGCTTGTTCGCCGGGTTGATGAGCTTGGAGTCCATCTTGTGCTTCGACCACTTCTGTTCGAGTGGGCCGGACGGGATTTTGCTATCGAGGACGATGGACATGGCGGGTGGAATTGATGATTGGAGATTGGAAATTGAGGATTGGCTCAACCGGCGCTGTTTTGGCGGGCGGTTTTGATAGAGGCGCAGAAGATGGCGGTGAGTTCCGTGGCCTCCTGCCACAGAGGAAAGACTTTTTCGGCAGGGAGGATGCCGTCTTCGATGATGAGTTCCATCCAGAGGGCGGATTCGTCGGCCTCTTCGACAGCCGTGCCGACTTTTGAGGCGAAATCGGCGGGAGATTTGGCGAGGCAGGCGGCGCGGTAATTTGCGGCGACGGAAGTGCCAGAGCGGATGAGTTGGTTGGCAATCGGGCGGCTGACCCTGTCATCGGGAAGCGCGCGCACCAAGCGGATGACGCGCAGGGAGAACTGCTTGCAGCGTGCTTTGAGTTCTTCCGGATTCATGATGCCAATAATCAATATTCAATAATAAATAATCAATTCCTTCATCTGCCGAATCCGAAAACCAGGATGGCGATCGGGATGGAGATGAAGCCGAGCCAGATGAACAGACTGTAGGCGATGGACACCTGCTTGATCAGGCCGGCGGACTTTTTCGAGCGGAGGCCGAGGGTTTGGAAAATGGAGCCGACGCCGTGGGAAAGGTGCGAGCAGAGCAGGGTCATGGCGATGACGTAGAAGAGCGAGGCGGGCCACCAGTTGAAGCCGTCGATGACCATCTGCCACGCGTTGTGGGCTTCCTTGCCGTCGAGAGTGGTCTTGTAGCGGTCCAGCGTGTTGTAGCTGTTGCCGACGCGGGCGGTGAAGTGGAGCATGTGGTAGATGACGAAGGCCAGGATGGTCAGGCCGGAGATCATCATGGTGCGCGAGGATTTCGAGGCCTGGATGGTGGCGTCGTATTCGTAAGGAGGGCGGGCCGCGCGGTTCTGGCGGGTGAGGGTGATGGTGGCGACGATGTGGGCGATGATCATCACCAGCATGACGGCCCGGAACAGCCAGATGCCCGCGCCGTGGAGCATGTGGTGGAGAAAATAAGCGTATTCGTTGAACGGCTCTGCACCGGCGAAAACGACCAGATTTCCGACAAGGTGGCCGGCGAGGAACAGCACGAGCACGATCCCGGTCAGGGCGACTATGAATTTTTTCCCGATGGAGGAGGACCAGTAGGCGGAAAGGCTGCGTGTGAGGGCGTTCATAGCGGTTTGAAAACAGGCGGATTGCTGGGGCCGGGGCAGAAATAGACGGGTGGGTGGGGGTTTTCAAGAGGAGATCTGAACAAAGCGGAATCGGTGGCGTGAATGGTCAGATTTGCGCAGTGGCTGGAAATTATCCTGAGAGGACTTTTAAAAGTTGGCCCGCAGTGTGCTTAATTGTTAATCAGAAACCTATGGAAATGTTCAAGGGCTACGACCCCGGCAAGTTTTACGACGAAATGTTCGGCGAAGACGGAAATGTCCGCCAACACTGCGCCCCGCTCCTCCAGAAATTCGGCAAGCTCGACCAGCGTGATTTCCTCGCCCGGAAGGCCAATTCGGAACTCTATTTCCTGCGCCAGGGGATCACGTTCAACGTGTATCACGATGACCGCGGAACCGAGCGGATCTTCCCGTTCGATCCCATCCCGCGGGTGATGCCTGCCAACGAATGGGAGCACCTCGAGGCTGGCCTCACGCAGCGGATCGTCGCTCTCAATCTCTTCCTTCACGACATCTATCACGACCAGCAGATCCTCAAGGACGGCGTCATTCCACGCTTCTACATCGAGCAAGCGAAGCACTACCGTCCGGAGTTCCGCGGTGTGGACGTGCCGAAGGACATCTACATCCACATCTGCGGCAGCGACCTGATCCGCGGTGCGGACGGGAAATACTACGTGCTGGAGGACAACGGCCGCTGCCCGTCCGGTGCTTCCTATCTGTTGGAAAACCGCAACGCCCTCAAGCGGGCGTTCCCCGGGATTTTCGAAACGATGGGCGTGCGTCCGGTGGATGCCTATCCCCGCGAACTGCTGAACATGCTGCATCACATTTCGCCGCGCCGCGAGGCCGACCCGGTCTGTGTGCTGCTCACTCCGGGCTGCCACAACAGCGCCTATTTCGAGCATTGCTACCTGGCTCGCGAGATGGGCATCGACATCGTCGAGGGCAAGGACCTCGTGGTGGTGGACAAGTTCGTTTACATGCGCACCACCCGCGGCCTGCTCCGGGTGGACGTGATCTACCGTCGGATCGACGACGATTTCATCGATCCCGTCGTTTTCCGCAAGGACTCGGTGCTCGGAGTGCCGGGCCTGATGAACGCCTAC
This sequence comes from Luteolibacter sp., assembly GCA_039915545.1. Taxonomy (GTDB): domain Bacteria; phylum Verrucomicrobiota; class Verrucomicrobiia; order Verrucomicrobiales; family Akkermansiaceae; genus Luteolibacter. Next base: position 10,995 of record JBDSNC010000048.1, on the reverse strand, counting down.
CGCGCCGGCAACGTGGCCCTCGCCAACGCCGTGGGAACCGGCGTCGCGGACGACAAGGTCACTTATTACTTTGTTCCGAAGATGATCGAGTATTACCTCGGTCAGGAGCCGATCCTGCCGAACGTGCCGACCTACCTCGCCTCCGAAGAAGCGGACATGAAATTCATCCTCGCCAACCTGCCCGAACTGGTCGTGAAAGCGGCCAACGAATCCGGCGGCTACGGCATGCTGATGGGGCCCGCCGCGACCAAGGATGAAATCGCCGATTTCCGCGAGCGCATCATCGCCGATCCACGCAACTACGTGGCCCAGCCGGTGATCTCGCTTTCCCGCTCGCCCACCTGGTGCGACGGAGCAATGGAAGGCCGCCACATCGACCTGCGGCCTTACATCATCTACGGCGAAGAAGTGAAAATCGTGCCCGGCGGCCTGACCCGCGTGGCATTGACGAAAGACTCGCTGATCGTAAATTCTTCCCAAGGCGGCGGCAGCAAGGATACCTGGGTGCTCCGCGACTAATCAAACCGTTATGCTTTCACGAGTTGCAAACACCCTTTACTGGATGGTCCGTTATGTAGAACGGGCCGACAATCTCGCCAGGTTGATCGACGTCAACCAGCAGTTGCTGTTGGATTATGAAAAGCTCGACACCGACCGCCTCCGTGGTTTCTGGCAGCCGATCATCCTCAGCACCGGGGACGAGGAAGCGTTCGGCAAACTTTACGACGATACCGGCAGCGACGAGGTGATCCGCTTCCTCACCGATGACCCCCGGAATCCCAACAGCATCATCTCCTGCATCGCTCTCGCACGTGAGAACGCGCGGACGGTCCGGGACCAGCTTTCCGATGAATTGTGGGAGGAGCTGAACGCGCTCTATCTGTTTTCCCGATCTGAGGAGGCCGCCGGTATGATCAGTCTCGATCCGCCGCGGTTTTATGAAAATGTCAGAAGGTCGGCGATGACCTTCCTCGGGGTGGCCGCGTCCACCACTTCCCGCAACGAGGCGTGGGAGTTCATGGACCTCGGAAGGCACCTCGAACGGGCCGACAAGACGACCCGCTTCCTCGATGTTTCCGGCTACCTGCCGGAGGTCGAGGATGGATTGGAATCCTCTTCACAACACATCCTCCACTGGAGTGCCATCCTCCGTTCCTGCGGTGCGATGGGAGCCTACCGCGCGTCCCAGAGCGAGATCACTGCGGAAGGCGTGGTCGATTTCCTGATCTTCTCAAAGGATTTCCCGCGCTCCGTGCGCTACTGCATCGAGAAGGTGGACATCAGCCTGCACCGCATTTCCGGAACTCCGCGCGGCGGGTTCTCGAACGAAGCGGAGCGCGAGGCCGGCCGACTGCTCGCCGAGCTCGACTTCGGATCAACCAAGGATGTTTTCGAAAAAGGTCTGCATGAATATCTCGACGCGCTGCAAGGGCGCTTCAATCACATCGGCGGTGAGATTTTTGAAACCTACGTGCTGATGCCCGAGCGGGTCCAGCTCTCGCCGGTGGCACCTGCGCCCTCACTCTCCATGGCTGCCGCGTGGCAGTTGGATCAACAACAGCAACAGAAGCAGTGAGTAGTTCCGAAGAGTCGGTAACGCCGACCCTCGGCATGAAACTTTCGGTCATTCACCGGACGGCATTCCACTATGCCAGCCCGGTCAGCCAGAGCATCAACACGCTGCACCTGGAGCCGCGGACTTTCCCCTATCAGAAAACGCTGTCCGCCATCATCCGCGTGATCCCGGCGACGCGCGTCAAGCGTTTCACCGACCTGTTCCAGAACATCACCCACCATTTCGAACTGCCGAGCCCGCACACCAGGCTGGAGATCGAAAGCCGGATCAAGGTTCACAACCTCCCGCTGGATATTTCCATCGCGAGCCGCGAGGTGTCGCTGGCGGGGCTGGACGATCCGTCCATCCGCGAGCTGACCTGGCAATATCTTCAGGAAAGCCGGTGGGTCTCGCGCCATCCGGAAGTCTGGCGGCAGGCGGTGGACATCACGGCCGGCCTCACTTCCATCTACGATCAGGCTTTCGCGCTGATGTCCTGGATCAATCGGGAGTTTCTCTATCAGCCTGGTGCCACCAACGTCAACACCCACCTTGAGGATGCCTTCGCCATGCGCTGCGGCGTCTGTCAGGATTTCACTCACGTTATGTTAGGTCTTTGTCGTGCGGTAGGGATTCCCGCGCGTTATGCTTCGGGGTATCTCTACAACGGTCCGCGCGACTCGCTGGTCGGTGCCCAGGCATCGCACGCGTGGAGCGAGGTCTATCTGCCGGCGGCGGGCTGGATCGGATTCGACCCGACAAACAACACGCTGGCCGACGAACGCTACGTGAAGATCTCCGTGGGCCGCGACTATGAGGATGTCGCGCCCGTCAGGGGCAGTTACAGCGGCACCGGGCACTGCCGGATGGAAGTGCACGTGGAGGTCGCTAAAATCTAGTTAGAACGGCTTGTTCAGACCCAGCCAGGCGGCGGTGATCGCTGCGGCGATGCAGAGGACCAGCACCACGGACGATGGCAGCACCTTGCGTTTCGCCAGAGCCGGTGCGGCACCGATGAAGAGCCAGAGGCCGAGCTTGATCATCCACCAGGATTGGCCCATCGGCGGCTTTTTCAGCATCGCGAAGCCGATCAGCAGGATCAACAGCAAAGAAATCCCGTGGAGGATGGAGGCACCTTTTTTTCCCGATCCGCCGAGCAGGGTGGCTCCGAGCGAGGTGAAGAGTCCGATGACGCCGGCGATGTGCAGTGTTTTGAGTAGAAGGGGATCCATGTGGGTGAATTTCGTGTGCCGGAGTCTCTCCGGGGGCGTCGGGGAATCAAGGAAGTTCCACGATTTGCGGGGAGGGGATTCCGTGCTATTCTGCCCACCATGAAACGCCGTATTGCCTGGCTGCTCGCCATTTTGTCGGGATTGTATCTGCTCATCGCCGGACCGCTCCCTGATCCGATTCCGATCATTGACGAGGCCACCGCCTTGTTGATTTTCGTCAAAGCGATGGCCTACCTCGGCTACGACGTGACCCGCTGGATTCCTTTTCTGGGGAAAGGGAAATCCGCCAGGTCTCCCGCCTCACGCGGCAAGCCGGAGGTCACGATCGATGTGTGACTTTTTGGGAGGCACGTGGAAGATGGCGGTGCTCCTCACCGTAATCGCTCCAATCTATGGCTGAAACTCCATCCTCTGCCCGCATCAGGAAACCTTGGGCACTCACCTTCTTCTGTCTGCTGGCCATCGGTGGTCTGATCGCGATGCCGTTTCTGGCCGGGCAGCCCGATGGTAAGAAAATGCCGGACATGGTGCGTTTCATCGGCCACTTCCACCCGGTGCTGCTTCACCTGCCGATCGGTGTTTTCTCGCTGATTCTTTTTCAGGAACTGGGCGCGATCTTCGGCCGCCGCAGTTCAGAGCCGAAGGTCACGCCGATGTTTCCAATGTTCTTCGGAGCGGCCAGCGCCATCGTCGCCGTCATCGCCGGATTCCTGCTGTTTCACGGCCACGGTGAGGATTATGGAAGCAACGCCATCGCCCAGCGCCACCTGTGGGGTGGTTTGATATTCGCCGTCGCAGCAGTCGTCACCTTCATCGTGAAATCCTGGACCGTCTCGCTGTCCGCGAATCAGGCATTCTACCGTCTGCTGCTTTTCGGCAGCGTGGGAATCATGGCGTTTGCCAGTCACGACGGCGCCACCCTTACCCACGGCGAGGGCTATCTGACGAAATACGCGCCCGAGCCAGTCCGCCGGGCCATGGGCATTGAGGACAAAAAACAGCCGAAACCCGCAGCCGCCCCGGCCGCAGGCAGCCAGCTCGTTTATGCTGACATCGTCGCGCCGATTCTCGAACGCCGCTGCGTCCAGTGCCACAAGGACGGCAAGGCAAAGGGCAAGCTCCGCATGGACAGCTTTGAAATGCTCGTCAAAGGCGGCAAGGACGGCCCGGCAATCGAAGCCGGCAGCGCGGCGAAGAGCCACATCGTCGAGCGCATCGAGCTGCCAAAAGACGACGAGGACCGCATGCCGCCCGAAGGTAAACCGGCCATCGAGGCCCACGAAATCGCCGTGCTGAAATGGTGGATCGACAGCGGTGCCGACGCGACAAAGTCCATCAAGGACATCGAAATCCCAGGACGGATCAAGGAAGCCATTGCCAAACTGGAACCCGCCGCTGCAAGCGGACCCGCCCAAGCATCTCAGTCTGCTCCTCAGGAAAAAACCGCCACCGCCCCTGACGCCGCGCTCCAATCCCAAGTGAATGGGCTCTCCAAGGAATTTCCCGGTGCCCTTACCTTCGAGTCCCAGCAATCCTCCGCGCTCACCTTCACCGCCGTTTCCCTGCGTGGAAATTTTGACGACACCGGCTTCAACAAGCTGGAAAAACTCCTGCCCCATCTCGTCACTCTGGATCTTTCCGCTACGAAGGTCACCGATCATTCCGTCGCCCTGCTCGCCACCGCCGGCCAGCTCCGCATGGTCCGTTTGGCGGAAACCGGCATCACCGACGCCTCCATCGATTCCCTGCTGAAACTTTCCTCACTCGAATCGATCAACCTCTACGGCACCAAGGTCACCGACGCCGGAGTCAGCAAGCTCTCCGCCATGCCCAACCTCAAGCGCCTCTACCTCTGGCAGACCGCCGTCACCCCGGAAGCCGTCAAGGCTCTCAAGGCGAAACTGCCGGGCTGCGAGATCATCACCGGAGCCGACGCCTGATCACGCCGGCTGCTGTTGGGAAATGCAGTGCAGCGTGCCCCCTTCTTCGACGAGGTCGAGGCAGTCGATGCCGGTGATTTCTCTATCAGGGAAAAGCTCGCGGATCATGCCGAGCGCGCGGTCGTCGTTTTTCTGCTGGCGGAAGGTGGGGACGAGCACCCCGCCGTTGACGATGAGGAAATTCACGTAGGAGGCGGGAAGCACGGGCAGTCGCCAGCCGGGCACCTCGCAGGCTTCGGGCAGAGGGATTTCCACCACGTTGAACGCGCGTCCGTTTGGTCCGGTGAAGGCGCGCAGGCGGCTGAGGTTCTCGCCGAGAATCTGCTTGTTCGCCTCGCCGGTGTCGATGCAGGCGAGGATGGTCTGAGGATCGATGAATCTAGCAAGATCGTCGATGTGGCCGTCGGTGTCGTCGCCTTCGATGCCCTGGCGCAGCCAAAGGATTTCGGAGACGCCGAGGCCGTCACGGAGGAGTTGTTCGATGTGTCCGCGGCTGAGGTGGGGATTGCGGTTGGGGTTGAGGAGGACGGCATCGGTGGTGAGGAGCTGGCCCGCGCCGTTGATTTCGATGGCACCGCCCTCAAGGATCATGCCGCCTTTGAAAAGGCGCTTGCCGAGAGCGGTGGCGATTTTTTCCGGAATGGCGTTGTCCTGATCCCAAGGTGGGAATTTTCCGCCCCAAGCGTTGAATTCCCAGTCGGTCACGGCCACCTCACCGGTGCTTTCGTGTTTCACGAAGATCGGGCCGTGGTCGCGGCACCAGACGTCGTTGTGCGGGTGATCGAAGAGCTGGACGCGTTCGGGCACTGCCTTCGCGCGGTTGCAGGCGGCGAGGATGGCGGGGTGGTCCTTGCCCGGGGCATTGATCCGGACCGGCTCGAAGCGTGAGATGCCCGCGGCGATTTCCGCGAACTTCGCCCACATCACTTCGCGCTTCGCTCCGCCCCAATGGCGCGGGTCATCGACGGGCCAGGAAAGCCAAACCGCCTCCTGAGGCGACCATTCGGCGGGCATTTTGAATCCAGCGGCAGCAGCGTTCATGCGCGGAACATGAACGGATTACGTCGGATTGCACCAGTATTCATTGGCCTCCACGTAGGGAAAATGCCCGACCCGGCCCTGCCGTTTTTGTTGACACGATTAAGAGCAATGAGCCATCTATTCATCGCTCCCCCGTTCCATGAACGTGAGGCGTGCCATTTAAAAACCCTAAATCATCAACCGTACCCGCTCGTCGGCGTTACGGAACCTTATTCGCCTGGCTGGTCGTCGCCTGCTGCTGGATCGCTGCCGGTCGTGCCTCCGCCGCGCTAACGCCGCTGCCGGTTTCGCTGCATACGGTGAAGATCGCATGGGACACTGTCGCTGAAAACGGAGTCTCCGGCTACCGCCTTTACTTCGGCACTGCGAGCCGTCAATACACCAAAACTTACGATTCGGGGGCAACCGCTACCTACTCCGTCACCGGGATCGAGGCTGGAAAACCTTACTACTTTGCGGTGAAGGCTGTCACCATTGGTGGCCTCGAAAGCGATCTGTCGGAAGAACTCACGGTCACCATTTCACCCAACCCGGTCGCTGCCTCCGACAGCTACACGGCCGCCCGCGACGCGTTGCTGGTTGTTCCTGCTGCGGGAGTGCTGGCGAACGACAAGGACGCCGGGTCCTACGTTCTAACTGCGGTGGCGGTTTCGGAACCGGCGCATGGCAGCCTCGTGCTGAATGCGGACGGTGGATTCACCTACACTCCTTCGTCCGGCTATGTGGGAGCGGATTCCTTCAGCTACTATGCGAATGACGGCTTCGTGCATTCGTCGGTGGTCACTGTGTCGATCCAAGTGGTGGCGAGCCGCCAGTTGATCGTGAACGGAAGTTTCGAGTCGGGCTATTACGGCTGGTCGGCAGGCGGGAACCAGCTTGTGGGAGCGACCGGAACTTACCAGGCGACGAACGGTACGAAGCTCGTAATTTTCAACGCCGACGAGCAACAACCGAACGCCATTCTGACGCAAACCTTCAAGACCGTGCCGGGGGCGAGCTACTCCGTGGAGTTCGATGCCGGTGTGCTGGCCTACAATACGAACGCGCAGTCGATGGTCGTCGCGGTGGCGGGTGAAAGCACCCTGCTTTCGAAAACCGTCGCTGTGAGCGGCATCGGCGGGGGAGCCAACCGCTGGCTTCCACAGACCTTCGCATTCACTGCGGACTCCACCTCGGCGACGATCAGTTTCAGCGATGTCTCCGCGAACTCCCAAGCCATCGATCTGCTGCTGGAAAACGTTCGCGTGACCGGTGCCGATGCATCCAGTGCGATTCCGACCCTTGGAGGAAGCGTCGATACACCTGCGCTGGCGGGAGTTCCTGGGGCGTCAAGGATCGGTATGAACGCCTCCAAGGCCGGTTCCTACGTGCTGGAACGCTCCGAGGATCTCACGAACTGGGTGGAGGTTGGGACCGTGGTGCTTGAGGCTCCGGGTCCTGTGGAATTCGCCGATGACCGTGTGCCTTCGAACGGGAAGATGTTCTATCGGATCGGTTTCAGATAGAAAAAAGGACGGGTGATGCCGCCCGTCCTACGAAACAAAGGTGGAATTCGACGAAATCGTCTCATTCCTGCGGGCGTAGTCGGGCTACGTTCAAGCCTTGCGGTGGCGCAGTCGGTCGATGATCACTGCGATGACGATGATGGCACCGGTGATGACCTCGGTCCATGGAGTGGGAATGCCTTTCAGAACACAGCCGGTGCGGATGGTGGTCATCAGAAGGGCGCCGATCAGAGCCCCTAACACAGTTCCCTGCCCGCCGGAGAGGCTGGCTCCACCGATGACGACGGCGGCGATGATGTCGAGTTCGAGGCCCACGGCGGTGGTCGGGTCGCCCTGCGAGGATTTGGCCATGTTCATCACAGCGGAGAGTCCCGCGAGGGAGCCGCCGATCATGTAAACGAGGAGTTTCGTGAGGCCGACGTTGACGCCGCAGAGGGTGGCGGTCTGCTCGTTGGAACCGACGGCGAACACATGCCGGCCGAAGCGGGTGTAGCGCAGGACCAGTGTGAAAAAGATGACGAGGGCGATCATCAGCCAGACGCCTGCCGGGATGCCCGCGCCGCCCATCCAGATTTTGTAGGAGGTGACGTCGAAAGGGAGGTTTACCGGAGTTCCGTTCGTCACGACCTTGGCCGTTCCCCGGAAGATCTGCATCGTGCCGAGAGTGATGATGAACGGCAGCAGGCGCAGGCCCACGGTGAGACCGCCGTTGACCAGACCGCATAGCGCGCCGAAGCCGATGGTGGCGAGGAAAACGACGGGTGCGGAGAATTGTTTCGTCACCAGCGTGGCCGCCGTCACTCCGCAGAGGGCGATGACCGAACCTGCGGAGAGGTCGATGCCGCCGGCGATGATGATGAGCGTCATGCCGATGGCCGCCGTGCCGACGATGACCGTCTGGGTCAGCACGTTGAGCAGCACGTCTTCGGTGAACATCGCGGAGTTCATTGCTCCGAAAATGGCGTAAACGACAAGAAGAGCGATGAAGGGACCGAGGAGCGAGAGGATGGATTTAAGTCGCATGGGAAGGCAGGCGGAAGTCAGAGATCGGTGGATTTGCCGGTGGCGACGAGCATGACGTCGTGCGGGGTGATTTCCGCGACGGGCACGGCGCGGCTGAGGCGGCCCTGGCTCATGACGGCGATGCGGTCGCAGACGCCGAACAGTTCCGGAAGGTAGCTGGAAATCATGATGACCGCGCGGGGGCGTTGCGGGTCGGTGACGACTTCATTGATAGCCTCGTAGATGCGGGCCTTTGCGGCGATGTCGATGCCGCGTGTGGGTTCGTCCAGCAGGAGGACGTCCACGTCATGTTCCAGCAGTCGGGCGAACGCGGCTTTCTGCTGGTTTCCGCCGGAGAGACCGCCGATGGCCTGGCCCGGGCCCTGGCACTTGATGCCGAGACGCTGGATCCATCCGGAGGTGGCGGCGGATTGTTTTTTCGGGGAAACGGTCCCTGCCGCGCCGAAGCGTTCGAGGCAGGTGAGGGTGACGTTGTCCGCGATGGAGAGGCTGAGAGCGAGCCCCTCTTCCTTGCGGTTTTCGCTGAGCAGGCCGATGCCCTGCTGCCAGCGCTTGCGGGGCGAGGCAGCACCGGAGCTGCCTCCGATGCGGATCTCGCCGGATTTAACGGTATCGAGACCGAAGAGAGCGCGGAGGAATTCCGTGCGGCCGGAGCCGACCAGCCCGGCGATGCCGACCACTTCTCCGCGGTGGAGATCAAGGCTGGCGGACTCGGGTTTCAATTTTCCCGATAGATTTCTGATTTCGAGAATGGGAGCTCCCTGTGTCCGCTCGCTGCGCGGATAGAGATCCTCCACGTCGCGGCCGACCATGAGCGAGACGATCTCTTCGGGAGAGGTTGTCGCCACATCGCGGGTACCGACGACGGAGCCGTCCCGCAGCACGGTGAGGCGGGAGGCGAGGCGTTGCACCTCCTCCAGGAAATGTGAGATGTAGATGATGGAAATGCCCTGGGCCTTCAGCCGGTCGATAAGGAGGAAGAGGCGTTCGATGTCCTTCTGGGCGAGCGATGACGTCGGCTCGTCGAAGACCAGCAGCTTGCAACCCATGGCCAGCGAGCGGCCGATCTCCACCAACTGAAGAGCGGATACCGAAAGCGTGCCGGCGAGCGCGTCCGGGCGGAGATCCGGGTGATCGAAATGGGCGAGGGCTTCCATGGCGCGGGCGCGCATGGTCTTGCGATCCACGAATGGTCCGAATGACGGTTCCATTCCGAGGACGATGTTCTCCTCCACCGTGAGGTGCGGAGCGATCGACAATTCCTGATAGATCATGCCGACTCCGCGGCCTCGGGCATCCAGCGGGTTGCGCGGACTGTAAACTTTTCCGTCGAACTCCATCTCCCCGCTGTCCGGAGCATGAGCGCCGGAGAGGATCTTCATCAGCGTGCTTTTGCCCGCCCCGTTCTCGCCGACGAGGGCGTGGACTTCGCCGGGGAGGACCTCCAGATCCACGCGGCCGAGGGCGATGGTGGGGCCGAAGGTCTTTCTGATGCCCCGCATGACGAGGCGCGGATGGTCGACGGGCATGATTCAGGGAATCTGGCTTTTGATCAGCGCACTGATTTTTTCGTCACCCAGATTTTCCGGAGTGATGAGGGTGGCGCCGGTATCGATGGACGGCTCGATCTTCTCGCCCTTGAGTTTTGCGACGGCGGTTTTCACTCCGAGGTATCCCATGTTGACCGGATCCTGAAGGACGCTGCCTTGCATCTCGCCCTTTTTCAAAGCGTCGAGAAAGGTCGCATCGCAATCAAAGCCCACGAACTTGACCTTGCCGGCGAGGTTCTTGCCACGGAGGGCTTGGAGCATGCCGTAGGTATTGGTCTGATTGCTGCAGAAGATGCCTTGGATGGAGAGTCCGTTGCCTTCCGCGAGACGGGTGAGGAGGTTGGAAGCCGTGTCCTGAGCCTGGCTGGCGGTGGCACCGGCGTATTGCTCGGAACTGACGACTTCAATGCCGGGGGACTTTTTGATTTCCTCCAAAAATCCTTCCTCCCGCTGTTCGGTGGAGGCGCTGCCCTGCATGTAGCGCAGGACTGCGACCTTGCCCTTGCCGCCCAACAGTTCGGAAATCTTCCGTGCGGCGATGCGGCCGCCCTCGCGGTTGTCGGTGGCGACGTAGCTGGTGATGAAGGAGGCGCTGTCCGCCAGGCCGGAGTCGATGATGACGACGGGCTTGCCTTTTTCCGCGACCTCCTTGGCGGCGTCCCGCAGGGCGACGGCGTCCAGCGGGGCGAGCACGATGGCATCGTTCTGAAGCGCCTGGTTTTTCACGAGGTCGATCTGTTGGGAGCGGTCGTCCTCGCGTTGCGGTCCGATGAAGGTGACTTTCACGTTCAGCTCCGCAGCGGCTTTTTTAGCGCCGGCTTCCACGGATTTCCAATAGATGTGGGTGGTGCCTTTCGGAATGACTGCGACGCGGAGTTCTCCGGAATTTGCGGACTTGTCACAGCTTGTCATGAGGACTGCGGTGGCGAGTGCGAGAAATAGTGTGGGTTTCATAGGGTTCGAATGTTGTAAATAGGAGGGTTTCCAAAAGATGGCTAGGATTTTCCGTAAAGCGGGCCGTAGTTCGCGCAGGCTCGGAAATCCGCGCCTTCGGGATCAGCGGTGCCGAAGGCGGTCCAGGCACTCGGGCGGAAAATGCGGTCGTCGCCGACGTTGTGCATGTAAACGGGGATGCGCAGCATGGAGGCC
>JBDSNC010000041.1:0-16360 GCA_039915545.1 Luteolibacter sp. | reverse complement strand
CGCGGCGGGAAAATTTCTTCAGGCAGATCAACGATTGGAAGCGCGACGGCTGGGACATCGCGATGGTCTTCGGCAACAAGGGCGAGGAGGAACGCTTCGCCGAACTCGCGGGAAAAGATCTGGAGCGCGACCTCGGGCTGCGACCGGTGCGCGGCGAGTTGTTAGCCGGATTCACGGTGCCGGTTTCGAAACTGGCGGTGCTTTCCTCGTCCGAGCTTTTCGGCCGCTACCGCACGCCGGGCGTGGCCAGGCGGACGTCGATGGAAAAGGCCCGCGCCGCCAGAGCGAGAGCGACGATCGATGAAATGGAAGAGGGCGATCTCGTCGTCCACTACGAGTATGGCATCGGTCGTTTCAAAGGCATCCAACAAGGCGACGAGGGTGATGAACTCGTGCTCGAATACCGCGACGGCGCGATGCTCGGCGTGCCGCTCGAACAGGCGCATCTCGTCGGAAAATACGTCGGCCTCGGTGGCAAAACCCCCGAACTCAACAAACTCGGCAGCGCCTCGTGGAAGAGCGCGCGCAAGTCTGCGGAGAAATCGATCCTCGATTACGCCGCGCAGCTTCTCCGCGTGCAGGCCGAGCGCCAGTCGGAATCCGGCTTCGCCCATCCGGCGGACACCAAATGGATGTGGGAGTTCGAGCGGTCGTTCCATTACACCGAGACCAACGACCAGCGCCGCGCCATCGAGGAGACCAAACTCGATCTGGAATCCACCCGCCCGATGGACCGCCTGATCTGCGGCGACGTGGGATTCGGGAAAACCGAGGTCGCCATCCGCGCGGCGTTCAAGGCGATCACCAGCGGAAAACAGGTCGCCATCCTCGTGCCGACAACGGTCCTGGCAGAACAGCACTGGCGCACCTTCCGCGAGCGGATGTCGGACTACCCGATTCGCATCGACCTGCTCAACCGCTTCCGCACCGCGGCCGAAGTGCGCAGCACCATCGCCGGACTGGAGGACGGCTCGGTGGATCTCGTAATCGGCACGCACCGCCTGGTTTCGGGCGACGTGAAATTCAAGGATCTCGGGCTGGTCGTCGTCGATGAGGAGCAGCGCTTCGGAGTGGCACACAAGGAGAAATTCAAACAGCTCTTCCTTCACGTGGACGTGCTGACGCTATCCGCCACACCGATTCCCAGAACACTCTACATGGCACTGATGGGCGCGCGCGACATGTCCACCATCGACACGCCGCCGCCTAACCGTGTGCCGGTTTCCACCACCGTCTGCGCCTATGACGAGCGGGTCATCCGCGATGCCATCCGCCGCGAGATGAAGCGCGGCGGGCAGGTGTTTTTCCTGCACAACCGGGTGAAGACCATCGATATGATGGCCGCGAAAATCCGCGAGCTGGTGCCCGAGGCGCGCATCCTCATCGGCCACGGCCAGATGGACAAGGACGACCTGGAAATCGTGATGCACACCTTCGTCAAGGGCGATGCCGATGTCTTGTTAGCCACCACCATCATCGAGACCGGCATCGACATCCCGAACGCCAACACCATCCTCATCGACCGAGCCGACCGCTTCGGCCTCGCCGACCTCTATCAACTCCGTGGCCGCGTCGGCCGCGCCGGGGAAAAGGCCTATGCCATCCTGCTCCTGCCCCGCGACATGATGACCGTCGGCGACGCCCGCAAGCGCATCAACGCCATCAAACAATACACCGCGCTCGGCTCCGGATTCAAAATCGCCATGCGCGACCTGGAAATCCGCGGCGCGGGAAATTTGCTCGGCACCAAACAGTCCGGCCACATTTCGCAAATCGGCTTCGACCTCTACTGCCAGCTCCTCCGCCAGTCCGTGGACCGGCTCAAGGGCCGCAAGGACGCACCGCGCGGCGACACCGCTTTCAAGGCGGATTTCATCGCCCTCAGCGAGGCCACCTACGCCAAGGCGGATCCGAAAACCGTGCTCCCCGCCTTCCTTCCCGCCTCGTGGCTGGAGGAGACGAAACTGCGCATCACCGCCTACCGCGAGCTGTCCGAAGCGGGCACGCTCAAGGCCATCGACTCGCTGGAAAAATCCTGGCGCGACCGCTTCGGCCGGATCCCGGAGGCCGCGGCGCGACTTCTGGAAATCACACGACTCAAGGCACTTGCCGCATCCGAGGGCATTTCCTCCGTGGAAATCCAAGGCCAGCGGCTGATGCTCCATCGCAATGGCGACTACATCCTTCTCGAAGGTCGCAGGTTTCCCCGCTTGCAATCGGCGGGCCCTCAAGGAAAACTCCCGGAAGCGATCACGCTCCTGCAAAACTTCTGAATCCCCAATGACTCCCATGAAATCGCGTTTCGCCTTGGCCACCCTGCTGGCCGGCACTTTCCTCGCTTCACCTTGGGGATCCGCGCAGGAGGCCCCGCCCGAAGCACCACCGCAGGCACCACGCCCGATGCCGTCCGGTCCGATCGAAGTGAACGGCATCGCCGCGAAGGTGAACGGCAAGGTGATCACGAAAAACCAGGTTTCCTTCATGCTCTCGCCGCGCTTTGCCCAGCTCGCCGCACAATATCCCCGCCGCGGGCCGCAGTTCGAGGCCCAGCTCAAGGAAGCCAAGACCGCGATCATTCAGGAGCTCGTCGACCGCGAGATCATCATGGACGAGTTCAAGCAGCTCGGCGCGTCAATCAAACCGAACGTCATCGACGAGGAAATCAAGCGCCAGATGCGTGATCTCTATAACGGCGACGAGGCGAAATTCCGCGAAGAGCTCAAGCGCAACCGCCTGACCATGGAAGGCTATCGCAAGATGACCTACGACAAGATGATCGTCCAGGCCATGCGTTCCAAACAGTTTTCCGATGCCCCGCCGCCGCTGCCTAACGAGGTGCAGAGCGAATACAACGAGATCAAGCTCACTCTCCGAGACGTCACAAAGGACACGATCACCTTCGAAAAGATCTTCATTCCCGCGTCCGATCCGGCCAACCCGCTTGCCACTCCGGAATCCCAGCTCACTCTCGCGGAAAACCTCGCCAAGCAGATTGCCGACGGCAAGGACTTCGCCGAACTCGCCAAGGCCAACTCGAAAGACGCTTTTGCAGAGAAGGGCGGCCTTCAGGAAAATGTCCCGCGCACGGATCTTTCTCCCGAGTTCGCCGCCATCATCTTCGATGCACCGGTCGGCAAACTCGTCGGTCCGCTGCTCGACCGCCTCGGCTTCACCATCGTCAAGCCGATCAAGATCGACTTCGGTCCGCCGCCCGCGCTGACCGACCAGATGCGCGAGATGATCGAGGAGCGCGTGCGGAAAAAGAAAACGTCCGCCCAATACGAGCGGTGGATCGAGACGAAGCGCAAGCGCGCGATGATCACCATCCTGATCTGATCCGGCCGGACGCCGGCACCCTTGGAGGAGGCCCGCAGCATGAATCCCCTGCCCTCCGTCCAGCCTTCCCGGTTCGAGCGCTTCGGGCTCTATTATCTGAATCTTTTCAGCCGCTACCGCACGGACAATCATGCGTTCGAACTAACCGACGAGGAGCTGGCCCGCGAGGTGGGCCGCATCAGCGGAAAGGGTGTTTTTCTGTCGGCATTGGTCGGGCTGCTCTGTGTCTTTCCGATCATCTATGTGGACGTCCGTTTCGCGAACGCCCCGGCACTCGTGCACTACGGCTGGGTCATCGCGGTGATGGTGGTGGCGACGGCCATAGAATTCTATCTGCTGTTCTATATCTCGCTGCGCGCCGTGCACAAGGTGGGTGAGCTGATCCACATGGAGGACCTCGCACAAGATTCGCTGAAGGACGGCGTCTTCGGCGTAAAAAACATCCTCGCCCGCACCGCGCTGGAGATTCAGGACCCCGAGTTGAAAATCCTCGGGATTGATCCGTTCCAACGGATTTCCAAGAAGAACCTGTTTGTGCTCGGTCTGTTATACAAGGGCAAGATCATCGTCTCGAACCTCGTCCTCAAGTTCGGCCTGCGCGCCACCTACGGCGACCACCTCTTCGGCATCCCCGTCCTCTACGCCGCCATCCCGGTGGAAATCTTCTGGAACAGCGTGGTCATCCGCAAGGTGATCCACGAGGCCCGGCTGCGGCTCTTCGGCTACGCCCTCGCCAACCGCATCGCGGATGCGGTGAGCAAGGAGGGATATCTGTCCGTGCTTTCCCCCACGGCGAAAAAGGGCTGCCTGCGCGCCATCGGCAACGCGGTGGTGATGACCCAGAACTATCATCCGAACATGGTCATCCTGCTGCTTCGCTTCCAGGACCTGTTGGACATCCACGAGGAGGACCGCTACGACGACTGGCCCTTGTTTCTCGAAACTCTGCGCGAGGTGAGCGAGCAGGAGAGGAATTTCCTGCTGGACCTGCTGACTGTCGCCGCGGCCTTCGACGGCAAGCTCTCGTCCATCGAAAGGGAGCACCTCAAGGAAGCCTATCAGGACGACGCGAACCTCTACGTCGGCCGCCTCACCGATCTCACCGCCCACCTCAAGCACGGCCGCCTGAATGCGGCGCTAGCCCTTTGCCGGCTGGATTTCGTGAAAGGCTGAAACACCGGAAGCGCGAGCTTCAATCCGCACTCCCGCTGTTACTTCACCGGAGGCAGGCTCACGCCTTCGCTCGTCTGGACCACGCGTTTCATACCGCCGTCCGGGTTATAGTAAAGGTAATCGATACAAACCGACCGCCGGAAGCTGGAGCCGCCGTTGGGTGCCTGCATCGCACCGTTGTGATAGATGAAATACGTGGTGCCCTTGAAGTCGATGATCGCCTGATGGATCGTATTGCTGTTCCCGGACACCTCGGCGAGCACGCCCTTGTAGGTCCACGGGCCGGTGATCTTCGGCGCGATGGAATAGGCGATCTTTTCAGGAAATCCGCTGGCGTAGGACAGGTAGTAAACGCCCTTCCTCTGCTGGATCCACGGAGCCTCGGTGAAATTCTGCACCTCCGCAATCTCGATAGGCCCATCGAACTCCGTCATGTTCGCCTTCAGTTTCGCATAGTAGCACTTCTGATTCCCCCAGAACAGCCACGCCTGTCCACCGGTATCGATCATCACGGTCGGGTCGATGTCGTCCCAACTGATCTTGGTGGCGGTCGTCATGTCGTTGGTGACGAGAGCACTGCCCCGGGCGTCCTTGAACGGACCTGTTGGAGAATCGGAAACCGCGACGCCGATCGCCTTGCCGTGGATGCTGCCGTGCTCGACGGCAACGTACCAGTAGAATTTCCCGTCGCGCCCGATCACCTGCCCGGCCCAAGCGTCGGACTTCGCCCAACTGAAATCCTTCGGCTTCAGCGGCGAGCCGTGCGAGGTCCAGTTCACCATGTCCTTCGAGGAATAACAGACCCAGCGGTTCATCACATAGCCCTGGTGCTTGTCGTTCGGAGCCTCGTCCTGACCGACGTAGAGGTAGACAGTGTCCTTGACTACCAGCGCGGCCGGATCAGCAGTGAAAATATCGGTGATCGCCGGATTCGCCGCATGCAGCGGACCGGCGGAAAGTAAAACCGCAGACGTGGCGAGGAAAAGACCTGGGGAGGGCATGACCGCAAGGTTGTTCAGCGGGTTTCCAAAAGCAGGATGGTGATGGAGTTCGCTGGCAGGATGTGGTTGAAGCCCGGCTTGATATCCGCCAATTCGGTCGTCACGGGAGCGACCTTCAGCGGTTCGTCGAGCGTGTTGGTCGCATCCTGTGCCGCGGCCATGGTGATGGCGGTGGCCTTCGCGCCCAGCGAGCGCACGCCTTTGAGATCAATCTCCACCGGCCGCTCTTCCGCCGTCGGATTCACAAGTTTCACAGTGACCCTGCCGGTCTTGCTATCCCTGGTCACCGACTGATGGACCGTCGGATCGCTCACCGTGGCTTTCAGAATTTCATCACCATGATGGTTGCTGAACATCCGGATCGCATGATAGCTGGGAGAACCGTAAGCGCGCAGCGCGTCGTAGCCGATAAGGTTGGGCCGCCACTGATAGGCACCCGGGTTGAGGTTCACAAAAAGCGGCGCGTAGCACTGCATGGTCACGATATCCGAGTTGCGCTCCATTCCCGTCATGAACACGGCGTCCGCCAGCGCGGCCTTCATATTCGGCGTTGGTGGTTCGGCTTTCGAGCGCTTGTCCCACGGTGGGAATCCGGTTTCATACGCCGCCCATTCGCCGACGAAGATCTCCGGCCCCTTGCGGTCGTATTTCTCGTAATAACCGGGCGTCATTTTCACGAATTCCTCGAACGATCGATAGTAATGCTCGTCGATCGCATCCGGCTTGATGCTGTGTACACGCTTGTCGGCAGGCTGTTCGTTGCCGACGGTGGAAATGCATTTCAGTTTCGGATAGCGGCCCTTGATCGCCTCTTGAAACTGCTTGAAGCGGCCGTCGTAGCTGCCGGACTTGTCAAAGAAATCCTCGTTGCCGATCTCCACATTTTCCAGTTTGAACGGAGCGGGATGGCCGTCCTTCGCCCGTTGCGCGCCCCACTTGGAACTGACAGGCCCCGTCACATATTCGATCTCGTCGAACGCATCCTGGATGTAGGGTTCCAGATCCTTGCCTGGTTTCACAAACTCGCCCTTCAGCGAATAACCTGCATACACCGCCAGCACCGGCTCCGCATTCATGTCCTCGCACCACTGAAGGAATTCCATCAGCCCCATGCCGTCCGTCGAACGGTAGCCCCACGGTCCAGGGTGGCCCGCACGGTGCGCCACCGGTCCGAGCGTCTTCTTCCAATCGAAGCGCGTCTCGATCGTGTCACCTTCCAGATAATTTCCTCCGGGAAAACGCAGGAATGCCGGTTTCATGTCCACCAGCATCTGCATCAGGTCCTGGCGCAGGCCGTTCGGACGGTCCTTCCACGTCGGCGGGAACAGCGAGACGAGATTGAACCAGACGCTGCCGGGGCGCTCCACAGTTAGGACAAGCTTCGCATTCGTGGTGGCCGTCACCTTGCCCGTCGTCAGCAGCAATTGATAGGATTTCCATTCACCGGTGAGCGCCGGTGTTATTGCGGTGGCGAAAACCGTGCCGTCGTCGCCGGTGATGGAAACCGTGACCGGACCACCCGCTCCGGGCGCGGCCTTCGCATAAAAGAGGGCCCTATAGCGCGTCTCCGGCTTCACCGGGATTCCCCAGTAACCATCATTCGCCACCCCGGCGGGTGCGGCAGGAGTGGCGGCCGTCACGTCGAGTTTCAGACTCGTCGTCAGCGCCTCATTAAGCGGCTGGCTTTGATCGAGCGCGATCGTGGCGGCAGCACCGCCGCCCTGCACCACCGACCAATGCACGGGTGACTTCACATCATCCTTGAAGACCCGGTTCTGCACCAGCTCCGCGTAAAGTCCGCCATCGTAACAATGGTTGATTTCCTCGGTCATCAGCCCGTAGTGCAGCGGACTCATCTTCGCCACCGGTGCGGCGGCCTCGATCGTGACCTTGACGGGATCCGCCGCCAGTGCCCCTCCGATCGAACAACAGGCTAACAACAGGATTCCCGGAAAACGGATGGATGGTAACGGTTTCATGGCGAAGGAGGGTTTCTCCCGGGCGAGGCGGACGGAAAAACGATCCTGTTCCGCCGTCAGCCGGGATGCGGCAGGATTCTTCCCACCCGCGATTCCCTTCGGCCAGAACGAATTGGCGGAATACCATTCGATGCGACGAAAAAATCATCATTTGCGCGATACCCCCCCCCATTCTAGGGAGGTCCGATCAATCACACTTGATCGCGGCGGGACGTTCGGCGCACCATGAAGGACTGAGTTCATGAAAAAGCCCATCATCCGCCTCGCCCTATTTCTCACCTTCGTCTGCTCCGCCGCCGCGGACAACATCCCGGATCTCCTCCTCCACGACGGAAAATCCCTCGATGGCGAATGGAAAAGCATCATCGATCCCTACGAATCCGGATTCTACGATTACCGCTACACCCAGCGCGACAAGGACAAGAACCCCTCGCGCTCCGAAGCTTTTTTCCTCGATGCCCAAGCTGCCGATCCCGGGGAGCGCGTCGAATACAATTTTGAAACCTCACCCGCCCTCCATGTCCCCGGCGATTGGAACACCCAACGCCCGGAGCTTCTCTACTACGAAGGGTCGCTGTGGTACCGCCGCATCATCGATTTGGAAAAACCCACGGATGGCGCGCGCTCCTTCCTCCGCTTCGGCGCGGCGAACTACCGGGCGGACGTCTATCTGAATGGCAGCAAGCTCGGCACCCACATCGGCGGCTTCACCCCTTTTTCATTCGAGGTCACCCAACAGCTCAAGACCGGCGCGAACTCCCTCGTCGTCAAGGTGGACAACAAACGCTCGAAAGACGCCGTCCCCACCCTCAACACGGACTGGTGGAACTACGGCGGCCTCACCCGCTCCGTGAAATTCGTCCGCACCCCGGCCCGCTTCATCGCGGACCACCGGATCTGGCTGGAGTCTGAGGAAACGAAAGTCATTTCCGGCTGGGTGGAAATCACCGGTGCCGCCGCTGACGAGACCGTGGAAATCACCATCCCCGAGCTCCATCAGACCCTCACCGCCAAGACCGACGCCGCCGGCAAGGCTCCGTTCCACTTCACCGCCGCCAATCTCCAGCTTTGGAGCCCCGATCAGCCGAAGCTCTACGACGTGAAACTCACCTGCGGCAGCGACTCCATCAGCGAGCCCGTCGGTTTCCGCACCATCCGCACCGAGGGTAAGAAAATCCTCGTCAACGGCCAGCCCGTCTTCCTGCGCGGCATCTGCATCCACGAGGATTTCCCCATCAATGGCGGCGGCCGCGTGAACACACCGGAGAAAGCCGGGCAGCTCCTGAAATGGGCCAAGGAGCTGAACTGCAATTTCGTCCGCCTCGCCCACTACCCTCACAACGAGGACATGACCCGCCTCGCTGATAAAATGGGCATCCTCGTCTGGTCCGAAGTGCCGGTCTACTGGACCATCGACTGGACCAACCCCGATACCTATCAAAATGCGGAGAGCCAGCTCACCGACGAGATCCGCCGCGATGCGAACCGCGCCTCCATCATCATCTGGTCACTCGCCAACGAGACACCTGTTAGTGAGGCACGCACCACTTTCCTCACCAAGCTCGCCGCCAAGGCCCGCTCGCTCGATTCCACCCGCCTGCTCAGCGCCGCCATGGAAAAGCACGCCAAGCCTGGGGTGGAAAACGTCAACATGGTCCAAGACCCGCTCGCCGATGTCGTCGACATCGTCGCATTCAATCAATACGTCGGCTGGTATGACGGACTGCCCGACAAGTGCGCCAAAATTTCCTGGGAGATCCCCTACGACAAACCCGTCTTCGTCAGCGAGTTCGGCGGCGATGCCCGCCAGGGCCGCCACGGCGACAAGTCCGAGCGCTGGACCGAGGAGTTTCAGGAAGACCTCTACCGCCAGACGCTGCCGATGCTCGACAAGATCGACGGCCTCGCCGGCTTCACCCCGTGGATCCTCATGGACTTCCGCTCTCCCAAGCGTCTGCTCCCCGGCATCCAGGACGGATTCAACCGCAAGGGCCTCATCTCCAGCGAAGGAGTCAAAAAGAAAGCCTTCACCGTCCTCCAGGAATACTATCAGAAACGCGCCTCCCAGCCCGTGGCGAAATAGCAGCTATCAAATGCTTCCCGCGCCGGTATCGACGCAAACGACTCACCGCGGCTCCACGGTTTTCAACAGCCCGACATCGATGAACTGCCCGCCTCCGTTCTGATGACAGTGCACCGCGATCACATTGCGGCCCGGTTTCAAGGGTTGGACCGTTGAAACCTTTTCCTCAATGTATCCTTGGGTCCATCGGGACGCGTTCAGAACCTGCACGCCATTGATGAACACCTCGGCATCCTCGTCGTGGTGAAGGCGGAGCAGATACTCGCCGTTAGCCGCCGCCATCTCAGGGGAAATTTCAAACTCGCGCCGCAGCCAAAGGTCCGCGGTCTGCCAGTTTGTGCGGATGATCCCACCGGGAGTTCCTTCAGTTCCGAATCCTCCGAGGCCTTCGCTCCATTCCCGATCGTCAAAGAGATCCTCCGCCCACGCCTCGGGTGGATGCTGCGTCGTGAAACGCCATTTCATCCCGCTCTTTTCCGAAGTCGCCGCAAGCACCCGCGTTTCCAACGGACGGGGATCCACGTTGTCCAAATTCATTTTGTAAATGATCCCGTTGTCGAATCCGATCACGTAAAGCTCCCCGTCATCATCGCGGGCAAACGAGGTGATCCGCGCGGGAGAGCGGCCGATTTCAACGACTTTGCCGAGCTTCCTGTCCTGCTGCGTGAGCGCCCAGACCCGGCGGCTGTCATAGTCGCCGAAAACATACCAGCCTTCGAGCTTCGGCGCCCTGCTCCCGTGATAGACCTCGCCGCCCGTCACCGAAAGTCCGATGCGGTGGGTATAACTCAGCACCGGTGGAACATACTTCTCCCCTGCCCTGCGGAAGCCATCCGAAAACGCCTGATGTCCCTCATAGACATTCCATCCGTGGTTTTCCCCGCAGCGGACGATCCCCACTTCCTCGACGCGATCCTGCCCCACATCACCCACCCAGAGATCCTTCGTTTTACTATCCCAACAGATCCGCCAGGGCTCGCGGAATCCATATGCCCAGATCTCCGGTCTGACACCGGCCTTCCCGACAAAGGGATTGTCCGCGGGAATCGCATAGGCAAGCGCACCCTCCGAGCGGTCGACATCGATCCGCAGCAGCTTACCTAACAAAATACCCATATCCTGTCCGTGCCCCTGCGGATCGCGCTGCGGCCCGGTGTCGCCCATGCCGAAATAGAGAAAGCCGTCCGGGCCGAACCCGATGCTGCCGCCGTTGTGATCCTGCGTCACCGAGGTTATTTTGATGATCCGCCGTGACGGCTGCCCGGAGTCCTCGTCAAGCTTCGGTTTCATCTTACGTTCGTCGATCACCGTCGAAATCACGCCGTTTTCCACCATCTGATATTTGATGTAGTAGCGCCGGTCGTTTTCAAAATCCGGATGAAACGCGATTCCCAACAACCCGGTCGCCCCGCCCCTGCGGACGATGCTGCTGATATCCAGAAACAGCCGCCGCGTGTTCTTTTCCGTCACCCAGATTCGTCCCGCATGCTCCAACACCAGTCCGTTCTTGATCGCGCGTCCCGGAATCCAGCCGAACCAGGTGGGATAATCAAACGGCTCCGCGAACAGCGGCTCAAACTCCGCCAGCTTGCCCGCCATCGGAATGGAGGAAAGGGCCCCACTCTTATCAGCAACTGCCGCCGCAGTGGATCGCAGGCTTTCCAGATAGGCTATCAGATCAGCGAACCTTTCCTTGGGAAAAGCCGCATGCAGCCCCGCCGGCATGAGAGAGATATCGAGCTGCTGCTGGGACTTGATTTGCGGGACCGGAATTTTCACCAGCTTGCCATCCACGCCCATCATCTCCAACAGCTCGGCCGTCGCTGACTTCACGATCCCGATGCGGGTTTCACCTGAAGTGGTTTCAATCGAAGTCGCCCCGAATCCCACCGCCACCGATGCGGACGGCTCGAGAATCGCGCGAATCAGATCCAGCCTGCGGAAATTGTCCCCAATCAACCCGAGATCAGGCCCGGTGGTGCTGCCGGTCCCATCCACGCTGTGGCAGGTGGCGCAGACCAAGAAGGCCGCCCGGCCGCGCGCGACATCCCCGGCATGGGACATTGCGAATGATTCATAGTCCGCAGGAGAAACTCCCTGCCCGAAAGCCATGGCGGTGGAAACCGCGCTCATGAGAATCATCGGCCAAACTCCCGCTGCTTTCAGATTGCTGTCTTCGTTCATCACCGTGTTTTCATCCGCTTCACGCTTTGCCCTCATCTACTCAAGCGTCGTTTCCGGGCAAAGAACGACAGCCGGGCGAAAATTCCGACGGATGGGTTCTTAGCGAAGCTTGCCGGATACGCTTTTCAGGGCCGAAGGCGGGCGACTCTCAGGCTGTGTCGCCCGCTTGTAGTCCGGCGCGGAGCCCATTTCGAAAATCAACTCGCCGCCGCCGGTGATCTGCTTGTGTTCGAGGAAAGTCTTGTTGAATGCCACGCCATCAAGCGTCGCGCTTTGGATATAGGGATGCTGCGGGCCGTTGTGCTTTGCGTTTACCACGAATTTCTTTCCATCGGGCAGGGTGAGCGTCGCACGATCAAACAACGGGCTGCCGATCTGGTATTCCGTGGTTCCAGGGCAGACCGGATAGAAACCAAGCGCGCTGAAGACATACCATGCGGACATCTGGCCGGTGTCCTCGTCACCGCACATTCCGTCGGGCGTGGATTGATAGAGACGGCCCATGACCTCGCGGGCGCGGGCCTGGGTTTTCCATGGTTGGCCGACGGAGTTGTAAAGATAGATCATATGCTGGATCGGCTGGTTGCCGTGGGCGTATTGGCCCATGTTGAGCGCCACCATCTCGGTCATTTCGTGAATCATGCCGCCGTAGGTCCCGACATTGACATCGGGAGGTGTGTAGAAGACTCCATCGAGTTTTTTGGCGAAAGCCGCCTCGCCCCCCATCAGATCAATCAAGCCTGGCACGTCCTGAAACACGCTCCACGTCCAGTGCCATGAGTTTCCTTCGGTGAACGGCCCGCCCCATTCGGTAGGGTCGAAATTGTCGCACCACGCGCCGTCGGACTTGCGCCCCCGAACGAAGCCGGATTTCGAGTCGAAAACATTGGTGTAGTTCATCGCGCCCTTTGCAAAGGCATCCGCGTCGGCATCCCTGCCGATTTTCCGCGCCAATACGGCGGCGCAATAGTCGTCATAGGCGTATTCCAGATTCTTGGCGGTCGCCTCCTTCACTTCCGGATAGGGTGTGTAGCCGAGTTTCTTGTAGAACCCGGCACCGTCGCGGCCGATGGCACGGCAGTTGTCGGGCGACTGTGTGTTGGCGTCGTGCACCATCGCATCCACTGCCTTGCTGGCATCGAAGTTGGTGATGCCTTTCACCCAGGCATCCGCGAACAGCGAGAACGAGTGATTTCCGATCATGCAGTCGCGGTGCCCCGGACTCGACCACGATGGCAGCCAGCCGCTTTGATCGTAGGCGTTCAGCATGCCCTGCATGATCTCCCCGCTGATTTCCGGGAAGAGCAGGTTGTAAAGCGGATGGGAGGCGCGAAACGTATCCCAGTAACCGGTATCCGTGTAGAGATGGCCTTCATGCACCTTGCCGTCGTAGGGGCTGAAGTAAACCGGGCGCTGCTCTGCGTCGAGTTCGTAGAAACGGTGCGGGAAGATCACACTCCGATAGAAGGCGCTGTAAAACGTGCGCTGCTGTTCCTCGGTGCCGCCCTCGACCTTGATGCGGTCGAATGTCTCGTCCCACTTAGCCGCGCCGCGCTTGCGGACGGTGTCGAAATCCGCGCTGCCGATTTCCTGATCCAGATTGCGTTGGGCCTGTTCCGCACTGATGTAGGAGGACGCCACCTTGCAGCCCACCACCGCGCCCGGGGCGAACTTGAGGAATGCGCCCACGTGATCGCCGGCCAGTTGGGTTTTCCCATCCTGCACTCCTTCCGGGGTCCACGTGCCTTGGGAGACGAACGGACGGTCAAAGACGATCACAAAATGGTTCGCGAAGTTTTCCGGCACACCGCCGTTGTTGTTCCGGCAGATTCCGATGATCTTCCGCTCGGCGGGAATGATTTCCACGCTCGATCCCTTGTCGAAGGCGTCGAGCACGACATACGGGGCGGCGTTTCCCTCGAAGGTGAAACGGAAGCTTGCGGCCCGCTCGGTGGGCGTGACTTCCATCGTGGCCTTCCAGGTATCCAGGTGGACTTTGTAATAATTGGGCTGCGCGATTTCTGTTTCGTGACGGAAATCCGAGGCGCGGTCGTCCTCGGTTACCGCTGGCTTTCCGGAAACGGCCATCAGCGAAAAACACGCGTAGTCACCGATCCACGGGCTGGGCTGGTGCGTCTGCCGGATTCCGCGGATCTTGGTCTGGCGATGCTGATAGTAGAACGAGTCCTTGTGCGGCTGGGTGTAGGGCGACCAGACATTCATCGGAAACGGCAGGGCGATGGCCGGGTATTCGTTGCCGTGGGAGAAATCCCGCGTGGAGTCAGTTCCCTGCATCGGGTTGGCCAGGCTAACCGGATCCGCCTGCCCATAAATCGGGCCCAGCACCACCAGCAGGCAAACCACTTTCAGCGATGAACTGATGATTTCATCGCGAACGGGCGCGCTGAGCGCGGGAAATGGGAAATGGCTTCCCCGGGAATGTGGGCTTTTTCCTTCGAACGATGCGTGCATTCATTCTATGATGCGCCGTTTCCGCTCGTTTGCCGACAACAGGATAGGAGAAATTTTCACCGGGTCAGCGGCACCCACATTCCAGATATGAACGTCGAGGAGGCTTAAACGGGGAAATCCGGGAAACCCATTGGTATTCATCGCCCC
Source organism: Luteolibacter sp. (assembly GCA_039915545.1). Lineage (GTDB taxonomy): Bacteria > Verrucomicrobiota > Verrucomicrobiia > Verrucomicrobiales > Akkermansiaceae > Luteolibacter. The sequence goes on along the minus strand of JBDSNC010000041.1, from coordinate 1,985 downwards.
CCTTCCGAAATCCGCCCAAGAAAATACCCAACCAACCGGCTGGGTTTCTTATGCGTGCCCTGTCGCCGACCGGATCGATTTTGGGTCGCGCCACTCGAATCACTCACCCCGACGACCCATCGAAGTTTGGATCGTCCTTTTCCGCGAATCCGGGTATGGCGCAACAGGATGTTAGAGCGTCCGGGCACGGCCATTGGAAAGCGACTCATCGCACCGGAAGGCTTTTCCCATCCACCCATTCGCCTTGCACTAATATTTGGCGGGTGAATTTCGGCATGCCGAAGTCGTTGTCGTGGATGAGAGAGATCACCGCCAAGGCGGAAACTCGGCCGATCTCCTCCATGTTTTGGTCAATCCCGGCATCCACTGGCATGTCGCGCACGTTGGTCGCCGCAAGTCCAATGTCCTCGGGGACGCGATAGCCGGCTTTTCCTAACATCGCTGGGACCGCGAGGCTGTCGGTAAGGATCGCATCCGGTTTCGCGCTCTTCAGCCATTTTTCGAACTGAGGTTGTTGGTTCTGTTCGGGAGTTTCCTTCGAGAAAAGAAACGGCGGCACGCGGGCCTCTAACGAAAGCTCGTCCTGCGACCAATGAAAGCCCGCGCCATACATCCGTGCCTTGTCCCAGTATCCGGCGAATCCGATGCGTTTGTAGCCGCGTTCGCGGATCTTATCGAAGGCAAGCATCGTGTTGGTGGCTTGTGCGCTGGTAACGAAGTGAAAAGGGGGTAATTGCTCCCGGAATCCGCAGCGCACCACTGAGAATTTGTCCCAAGCAAATGCCTCCCAGTTCACACAGAACTCTCCGGGTGGCAATGGTCCGATGATGATTCCGCGGATGTTGCGCGTGAGAAAGATCCGCTCCAGCCGCTTGAGCGGCTGCTTCGCGTTTACGCAAAATTCTTCCGGGCGATATCCGAATTTCTCCGCAGCCATGGTGGCCCCGCGCCACCAATCCTCGAAGGCGGGTTTGGCGTGTAGTTCCGCCGGATCCGGATAGGTGTTGATGAAGGCGAGTGCGGCCTGCACCGGACGAATGCGCGATTGCTCCCGGTGATGGGCGAGCGCGGTCGCCATGGCGTTGGGGCGATAGCCCAAGCGTGCGGCCGTAGCGTGGATTTCTTCGCGGCGGGCTTCGGAAATGGACGCGTGGTTTTTCAAGGCGAGTGATACCGCTGCGATCGTCACGCCGACCTCCCGGGCAATGTCCTTCAGGGTGACGGCCTTGAGAGTGACTCTCGGTTCTGGCGAGGCGGATTCCTCGGTTCGTTGCGGGGTCGGGTGATCGGGTTTCCTCATGAAATGACAAATGGTTTGGCAGCTTAAACGTTCAAGCGCAATAGCGTTCGACGAGTTTGTGTTTCGCTTCATTCTAAACTCCCGACAACCGCCCGGGCCGATTTTGGCGCAGGTATTTCCATTCCAAGCCCTATTGATGAAAAAACTGCTGATATTCCCATTGCTTGCCGCCGTCACCTTGAGTGCCATCGCCGATCCTGCGACGATTTCGGTTCAGGCCGACCATCCTGGCCACGCGGTTTCGCCGCTGCTTTGGGGAATTTTTTTCGAGGACATCAACCTCGCGGCCGACGGCGGGCTTTATCCGGAACTCGTTCGGAACCGTTCCTTCGAAGGCAGCGACGGGCTGCGTTACTGGAACTACACCTCCGCGGCCGGGATCGGAGCCGAACCGTCCCGATCCATCGACGAGTCCCGCCCGTTGAACGCCTTTAACCGCCGCAGCCTGCACGTGCGTTCCGGCGGCGCAGGCTGCGTGCTGGAGAACACCGGCTACTGGGGCATGCGCTTCGTTGCGGGCGAGGCTTGCACGTTCCGCCTCGCCGCCCGCGCGGAAGATGGCTTCAAAGGCGCGCTCCGCGTCCAGCTTTGCGACTCCTCCGATGCCGTGATCGCTTCCGGTGAACTCTCCGGTTTCGGCACCGACTGGAAACCTTACACTCTTACGCTCACACCTTCCAAGTCC
>JBDSNC010000038.1:0-4911 GCA_039915545.1 Luteolibacter sp. | reverse complement strand
CCAAATCCCGCAGCTCGTCCGGTGATTTTCCCGCCGCGAAGTCGTCAAGCCAAGCGGCGCAGGCACCGGGATCCTCCCTCAGCCAGACGAGAACCAGCGCGGCACCCATGCGGAGTTTGGACGAACTTTCCGGAATCCTCTCGAAAAACGGAAGCCGTGTCGTGGGAGGAAGGCCCGCCAGAAACCGGTTCCACACGTCCGCCTGCGCAGCTCGCGGGACGGATTCTTCGATGAATTTCGCGCCGACTTCGGGATCGCTTGCGGCAAGGCCAGCCGCCACGGCATAGGCAGATTCCAAATAGAGGCAAATCAGGCCATCGTTCCAGTTTTCGAGAAGTATGCGCGCTTGGTCGGGATCCACTTTGGCGAGATCGCGGAGAACGCTGCTGATGGCACGGTCCCTCCCGGCGGACAAAGGCAAGGTGCGGATATCAGCCAGCACTGCTTCAGCTTGGGCAGAGTTTTGAATCACACTGTAGCCGACGGCCTTGCCTGAAAACGAAATGGTCACCCTTGGCGTGACCAACAGATGGGGAGGCAAGCCCCGCGAAACCGGGGGACGCGGTAACTGGGATACCGACCGCGATTGTCTGGCGGGCACGGTGTTCGTGTTTTGCTGCTTTTTCTCCTCACGGCAAGCGATGACGGCGAAAATGAGCAGGAGGAGGATGCGTTTCATGGCTGCTTGAGAAGTCGCTCGGTGGTGGCGTCCATGTAGCGATCCACATGGAGCGCATGCCGTTTGTTTTCATCCAATCCTTTGGCCCAGGCGACAGCCGCGGCGGAGTCGTTCAGGCACCAGAAACGCCAAAGTGAACCCGCGATCTTGTCGCGGTTTCCCGCCTCATCATGAGCGGTCACCCACTCCAGTAATCCCTGCGGATCCCGCAGGGCCACCTTATCGATGTCCGGGACCATCCATAGATCCAGTTTCAGTTGTTCCAACAGTTCGTAGGCTCGTGGGTCCCCACGCTGAAAAAGCAGGGACGTGGCGTAACCCAGGGCGATCTGGCGCTCGTCGTCCTTCAGTCCGGCGGCGAGTCCTTCGATGCGCGATTCATCGGTGGCGGCGGCTTTTTCACAAGCCTGCCGGATGAGCCATTTGCGAAGATCCGGTATACGGGAAAATCCCAACGCCCCGGAGTAATCGAAATCCGATGCCTCGGAGCTCATGTAATCGCAGGAATTGAAACTAACGCCTCTCAGCTCGTTGTTTTCCGCCACGGATTCCAGCCAGAGAATTGCGGACTCGAAATTGCTCTCCGCCTTCGATGCGAAAATCCCACTCATCACCTCGCCTCGTGGTTCGATGCCGTCGATCACCTTCAGAAATCGTTCCGCCGCCGGGAGATCCCGATCCGCCAGTGCCCGGATCGCCTGTTTCCGGCTGAAAAATTCAACCGCTCCGATCGGACGCTGTTTCGCCCACTCCCAGGCGTCCTGCGAATCGACCTTCGCCCGTGAGATGAATTCTCGGACATCATCGCTCGGATTTTCGTCGGAAGTCCGGGGTGATAACAGACGGGCTGCCGGACGCTCCCGCAGCGGGCGACTCACGGCCACGGAGGGCGGAGGTGGAGAATTGCGGGTGACGGCCACCGTGGCCCAAACACCGCCGCCGATGGTTAGCACTGCCGCGATGGTTAGCACTGCAGCGATGGGTAGCCATGGCAGCGTGTGGATAGCAGTTTTCCTGATTTCGGAAATCCGTGCGACGAGATCAATGGAAACAGGAGCCCCGCTGGGAACAAACGCGCCCGCCAGCCATATCGCACAGTGGTTGGCATCCCGCTCTGGAGCTTGAGGGCGGAGGATTTTCGCCAGTTTTTCGAGTGCCCGGTGGCCGCTTCGCTGTGCCGCAGCCTCGCTGATGCCGAGGCGGCTGGCGACTTGAGCGAACGGGAGTTTTTCAAAATGATGGAGCAACAGAATCTGTCGATCCCGATCAGGAAGCGAGGCGAGCGCCTGATCGAGAATTGAATCGTCGCGGACGGGAGCCTCGTCGGTCCAGAGATCCCTAGCCTGCTCGGCCCTGCGGCGGTGGCGGGATTCTTTGCGGGCCAGGTTGGAAGCTTCGAAAACAGCGGCCTTTTGCACCCAGGCGGCGAGGCATGGGATTTCACGGCGTTTTTTTAAGGCCCGGAAAAGCGCGATGAAAACCTGCTGCGCCGCGTCCTCCGCGAGACCCGAGTTTCCCAAACGCCGCCGAGTCACCGCGAGCACCAGCGGCAAATGACGGCGGACAAGCTCGGAAAAAGCCGATTGGTCGTCCGTGGCGGTGAAGTGCTTGAGCAGTTCGGCGTCGTCGGTGGAGAACCGGGATGACTGCTAGAATGTCTGCATGTTCACTGAACTCACTGCCGCCCGGCCAGGGAATCAGACAATCCGGTTCAAAAAAATCACCTGTGCCCAGATTCCCCGGTGGGAACGTGATCGAATATCAGGGAATTCCGGCAGCTTCCGCAAGCGCTGCGACTGCGGTTTCCAACAGGGAGGCGAGAGATTCGTCTGCGGAAATCTCCTGCTCCGTTGCCTGGCTGCTTCTCAGGGGAACACGGATGGAGGCGTCGGAAATAAGGTACCCATCCATCGTGCGGAGGATTTCCAGAAGCGACTCGTGCGCGTGGAAAGAGCGGGGTGAAGCGTTGAGTGCGGCGACCGGTTTGCCGGAAAACTCACCGCTGCCGACAGTCCAATCGAGCGCGTTTTTCAGGGCTCCGGTGATGCCGTGGGCGTATTCGGGGCTGGCGATGAGGACGGCATCCGCTGCCGCGATTTCGGCTCGGAAATGCAGCACGCTTTCCGGGGCGCAGTCTGCGAGATCGGGGTTGAACATGGGCAGGTTTCCGATGGAGGCGGAGATTTGAAGAATCACTCCGGCGGGTGCCAAATCAGCCGCCACGGCAAGCAACAAGCGATGCGACGAAACGGCGCGCAGGCTGCCGCAGATGCAGAGTATCCTGATTTCCTGCATGACTTATTTGGAGAGCAGTTTTCCCAGCGGCGACGCGGAAAGGTCGTCAGCCGCCGCGTTTCTCAGGGAATTCACCGTGCCCATCGGGTCGAGGCGGTTGAGGGGAAACATCGCGTATCCGGCGCCGATGTCCACGCCGTCACTGGCCCGCATTTCGAAATGGAGGTGTGCCGGATAGTAGCCGTTCGCGGTGCCGACGCTGCCGATTTTCCCGCCCCGCGCCACCAGCGATCCGATGGAAACGCCGATCCGGTGCAGGTGCGCATACATCGAGTGCAGCGACCTCCCATCGGCCGTTTTGTGGGCGATGACGATCAGATTCCCCCACCCCGGCGACGGTTCGCCCGCGTAGATGACCAGTCCGTCCGCGGTGGCGAAAACCGGGTCGCCGAGATCCGTGTTCATGCCGCCGATGCCGTTCAGGTCGTCGCCCGTGTGATGGCCGCCGCGTTTGTCGTTCATTTCCCAAAACTTCTGCGCGTTATAGACGAGGCCGAGGTGTTCCGTGCCGAGCGGTGGATCGAAACGCAGGGCTTTCGGGATTTGCGCGGTCTGGAAGGCGGAGAGAAACTGGAAACGCTGGTCCACCTCGCCCTTTTCCGGCAGTGACAACGGCACATCGGCGTCCTGGAGAGTGGCGATTTTCGAAACTTTTCCCCAAATCACCAGCCCGGCGATCCCGACCACGGCGAGAACCGCGAAAAACGCGACTTGGGGTGACGGCTTATGCACGCCGCGAATACTGCGAATGCGCCGGGAAACATTCAAGACCCTCGTTTCGCGGCTTTCCATCTTTGACAATCCCGCCCGGTGGCGACAGTTTCCCGCCGCAATCCTGCACCTCCTAATCTTATGGCCTACGATCTCATTGTCATCGGTGGCGGCCCTGCCGGCTACGTCGCCGCCATCCGCGCAGCTCAACTTGGAAAAAAAGTCGCCTGTGTCGAAGCAGACCGCGCCGGGGGCACCTGCCTCAACTGGGGCTGCCTTCCCACCAAGGCCCTCCTGAAAAACGCCGAGCTCTACCACACGCTCGCCCACCGCGCCGCTGAGTTTGGTTTCCAAATCCAGGGGCTTTCCTACGACTGGTCCGCCGTTATCGGCCGTTCCCGCAAGGTTTCCGACAAACTCGCAGGTGGCATCGAGTTCCTTTTCAAGAAGAACAAGATCGACTACATCCGCGGCCTCGGCTCCATCGAAGGCACCGGCAAGGTCGGCGTCATCGGCAATGACGGCAGCCGCACGCTTTACGAAAGCAAGGACATCCTCGTTTCCACCGGTTGCAAATCCCGCGGCCTCCCGAACCTTCCATTCAACGGCAAATCCGTCATCGGCTCGAAAGAAGCGATGGTCCTGCTGGAGCAGCCGAAGGAAATGATCATCATCGGCGCAGGCGCGATCGGCGTCGAGTTCGCCTACATTTACAACGCGTTCGGCACCAAGGTGACCCTCGTTGAAATGGCCCCGCGCATCCTCCCTGTCGAGGATGACGAAGTCGGCGATGCATTGGAAAAATCCCTCATCAAACAAGGCATCCGCATCCTCACCAACACCAAGATCACCAACGCGGTGGACAACGGCACCTCCGTTTCCCTCACCCTCGAAGGACCGAAGGAAAACGGCACCATCACCGCTCCTGTCTGCCTCGTCGCCATCGGCATCCAGCCCGTCCTTCCCGGCGGTCTGCCAATGGAACTCGACCGCGGCTACATCAAGGTTGGCGACCGTTACGAGACATCCATCCCCGGCGTCTATGCCGCGGGCGACATCACCGGCCCGCCATGGCTCGCCCACGTTGCTTCGTTCGAAGCCGTGCAATGCGTCGAAGGCCTCTACGTCGATGGCCACAAGCCGCGCAAGGTCACCAATTTCCCCGGCTGCACCTATTGCCACCCGCAGGTCGCTTCTGTTGGAAAAACCGAGCGCGCGCTCAAGGA
>JBDSNC010000219.1:0-19894 GCA_039915545.1 Luteolibacter sp. | reverse complement strand
TTGCAGATGATACGCGCCACGGGCACTGCGGCGCTGGCTTACCACGAGCTGGCAGCGGGCGAGGATCTGGAAGAATTGATCCAGGAAACCTACCGCCAGCCGTTTGACCTGTTGCAAGGACCGCTTCACCGGGTGCGGCTGATCCAGCGGGCACCGAACGACCATGTGCTGGCATTTTGTTTCCACCACGCCATCGCCGATGGTTGGTCGCTGGGCGTCTTCACCCAAGACCTCTGCACTGCCTACGTCATGGGATTGACCGGCCTGCGCAAGGCGGTCGCCGTCGGAGTGATGGGATTGAAAAATTCGTTGCCGCCGGTCGCGCAGACCTACACCGAGTGGGCCGCCGCCGAACGCGGGGTCTGGCAGCCCGCGATCCTGGAAAAGCGCGCGGAGTTCTGGAAATCCCACCTCGCCGGATCGAGCCGGATCTGGAGCGACGTCCCGGAACCCGCGCCGCTGCAGCGTTGGGTTACCGAGATTCGTCCCGACCTGCTCGCCGGGATTCGGATCCTGGCGAAAGATCACAGCACCACGATTTTCAGCACGCTGTTGGCCGCGTTCCAGCTCACGCTTTCAAAATGGACCGGCAAGGACGACATCCTTGTCGGCACGCCGGTGGCCAACCGCAACAAGGAGGCGGCTCGCGATACGATGGGCTATTACGCCGGCGTCGTGCCGCTGCGCGGAAAGATCGATCCCGAGCGGAGTTTTTCCGAGCACCTGCGGCAAGTCGCGGAATCGACGCTCGATTCCTTCGCCAACGCGATGCCCTACGCCGAGCTCGCTGCTGCCTTGGCCGAAACCCGCGCGGCAGGGGAGCACTCGATCTTCGACGTCCGCTTCGCCCTCCAGAACCACCCGGTCCCCGACGTCACGATGCCGCGCATTTCCACCAAGGTGCGCATGCGCTCCACCGGCACCGCCCGTTTCGACCTCGCCTGCGAGCTCACCGAAATCGGCAGTGAGTTAGAAGTTGTCTGGCTTTTCAAGCCGTTTAGATTCACCGCCGAAACCATCGCCGAGCTGAACGACCTGTTTCTGGCGGTATTGAAGAGCGCTTGCAAAAGCCCCGCAAACCGGGCTGCGTCGCTCACGTCCTAACGCAATGAACTCTCCTTCCACATTCGAAAACGACCTGGTGCCACCTGTTGTAGCACCGGCTGAGGAGAATCATGGCAACACCCACTGGGTCACGCGCGCGGCATTCCCCTTGCTCAGCGCCTCCCTTACCGTCAGCCAGATTGCGCTTGGATCCGCCTATTACCATGGCCTCTACTGGTTGTGCGTGCCGCTGGTCCTGCTCGCCAGCCATTTCATGCATGGCATTCTAGTCGGATTTCACGAAGCGTCCCACGGCCACCTGCGGAAAAGCCGGCTCCTGAACGAGATCGATGGCATCATCATCGGCACCTTCAGTTTCATGAGTTTCTCTCTCTATCGAGCGGCGCATCAAAAACACCACTCGCACCTCGCCACCGAGCGCGACGTGGAATTGTGGCCCTTCGTCACTGTCGGCACGCCGCGCTGGGCTCGCCGGTTGGCGGCAATCATCGAGCTGAACATCGGCATCCTTTTCACGCCCTTCCTGTTCCTCCGGGTTTTCCTGCAAAAGGACTCATTTATCAAAAACAAGCGCGTCCGCCGCCGGATCTGGCAGGAGTATGCCGTGATCGTTGTCGTCTGGATCCTTATTTTTACCACGGTTTCCCTTTTCCACGTCTGGGACTTTTATCTCTGGGTGTTCCTGCTTCCGGGAGTGATCGCAGGCAATCTCCAGAGCTGGCGGAAATACATCGAGCATGTCGGTTTGACAGGGCACACGGCCCGCAGTGCGACGCGCAGCATCGTGGCGGACTCCTGGTCCGGCCGCCTGTTGTCACTGACGCTGCTTCATGAACCGCTCCACGGCATCCATCACGTCAAGATGGCGCTGCCGTTCGAGAATCTTCCGAAGCACACTCCGTTGTTGGAGCCGGAAGACGAGGGCGATATCCCGCCGTTTCCAAATTACCGCTCGGCATTGATGCACCTGCTGCGCAACCTTTCGGATCCCAAGTCCGGCAGCCACTGGCCCGATGCCGGAAGTTGAGATCATACGGTTGGACGGGGGTGGATTCTTGGTGTAGCTTCCCGCGATGCCCGACGCTGCTTTGAAAAATAACGGAGAATTGATTTACCAGGCCATCGGTCTTAAAAAACAATTCGACAACGGCAAAGTGGTCGCATTGAGGGGCTTGGATCTGGAAATCCGGCAGGGTGAGTTCGTCGCGATCATCGGTCAAAGCGGTTGCGGCAAGAGCACCCTCCTGCAAATGCTCGGATCGCTCGACAAGCCCAGTGAGGGAAAACTGAATTATCGTGGCAGTTCACTTCCCGATCTGCCGGACCATGCGGCCTACCGGTCCCATGAAATCGGGATCATCTTCCAGTCGTTCCATCTCCTGCCCACCTTCACCGTGCTGGAGAACGTCCAAATCCCGATGTTCGAGGGCAAGGCATCCCGCTCCGAGCGTAAGGCACGTGCCGCAGAGCTGTTGGAATCCGTGGGCCTCGGCCACCGTCTCGGCCACTATCCGTCAGAGCTTTCCGGCGGCGAGCGGCAGCGGGTGGCCATCGCCCGCAGCCTGGTGAACAGTCCTTCGGTGCTGCTCGCAGACGAGCCGACGGGAAACCTCGACAGCGTCAGCGCCGTCCAGATCATCGATCTGCTGGTGGAACTGCACGAGCGGTTAGGAGTGACCCTGGTACTCGTCACACATGACCCGGTGGTCGCCGGACGTGCGTCGCGGGTCATCCAGATGAAGGACGGGGTCGTGATTTCCGACCGGCTGGCGAACTCCAACTGAACAATTTTTGAAATGACATTCTTCACCATCGTCCTCCGCAGCCTGACCCGGCGCCCCGTCCGCACCTGCCTCACTCTGGTTGGTATTTCTATCGGCATCGCCGCAGTCGTGACCCTGGTGGGGATGGCCTGGGGTTATGAAAAGGGCATAGGAAAGCAATTGGACACCGTGGGCATCGACGTGGTGGTGAGCAACATGAGCGGGGGCCTGATGCCCAAGGTGTTCGACGATTCGCTACAAGAGAAGGTTGCCAAGCTTCCCCGGGTTTCTGAAACGACATCGGTCCTGATGCAGATGCTCAGTGTGGAGGATGCCCCCATCATGATGATTTCCGGCCGTCAGTGGGGCGGATTCGCTTGGAGCAAACTCAAGGTGATCTCGGGCCGGTTGCCCACCGACGGCTCCGAGAAAGCGGTCGTATTGGGCACGCTCGCTGCGGAGGTCCTCAAGAAAAAGGTTGGCGATACCTTGATGATCGAGACCGAGGAACTTGCGGTCGTCGGGATCGTGGATGGTCAGGCGATGGTCGAGAACGGCACGATTTTCCTCTCTCTATCCGTGATGCAGGCAGCCACAGGCAATGAGGGAAAGGTCAACTTCATCGATGTCCGCGCGACACCCGATCTGCCCAAGGCAGAGCTCGCCGATCTCTGCAAGGACATCAAGGTCATTTTCCCGGAAGGCCGGGCATCAGTCGCCAGCGAGGTGGTGGGTACCAGTCAGGGATTCAAGGTCGCCCGCGCAATGAGCTGGAGCACCTCGCTGCTGGCCATCATCGTCGGCGTTCTCGGCGTGATGAACACGATGCTGATGACCGTTTTCGAGCGCACCCACGAGATCGGCATCCTGATGGCGGTCGGGTGGCGTCGCCGGCGCATTGTCTTCATGGTGCTTTATGAGTCCGCGTTATTAGGTTTGCTAGGCGGCGTCGCCGGCGTGTTGCTGGGAGCACTGGGGCTTGTTACCCTGGGCTCGCTACCAGGCGTTCGCGGATTCCTCGAACCGGATCTCAGCCCGAAATTGATGATCATCGCCATTCTCATCGCCGTCGTCGTGGGGGTGGTCAGCGGATTATACCCTGCATGGCGCAGCTCCCGTCTATCACCGAGCCTCGCGCTCCAAGCCTGAACCAACCCATATCCATGAATAATCTCGCATTTCGATCGCTTGGCAGCCTTGTGGTTGCCGTCACTGTCATCATTTCAAGCGCCTCCGCAAACGACGCTGTTCCTTCCGCGAAGGAACTTGCGAAATCCCTCAGCACCGGGATTCAGGACGGCTCCTCGTTGCTGCGCATCAAGATGGAAACCCCGTCCAAGACCGTGCTTCAGTTGCAGGTGAAATCACGACGGACCAACTTGACCACCGAGGTTGTCTATCAGATTTTGTGGCCGAAGGAACGCCAGGGCGAGGGATTTCTTCTCAAAAAATCCGGAAACGGCGCCGCCTCCGGAACGTTGCTGGCCCTTCCGAACAATCTGAAGAACCTCACGGCCTCCGACATCAAGAACGGCATCTTCGGGAGTGACTTGTCCTATGCGGATCTGGTCGAGAATTTCTACGGTTGGGCAGACCAAGCCATCATCGGAACCGAGGAGGTGAACGGTGTATCCTGCCAGATTCTCGAGTCCAAGCCCGGTGGAAGCCAAAGCCCCTACTCGAAAGTCCAAAGTTGGATCGACTCCAAGCGCATGGTTCCACTGCGGGTGGATAAGTACAGCGGCTCTGGAAAACTGGCCCGTCGCATCATAACCACGCGCGTGGCCAAGGATGACAACGGGCGTCAGATTCCCGCGAATTTTTCCGTCCAGGCGGGCGATTCCGGCGCGGCGACCGTCATTGAGGGTTCGAGCAGCAAGCATGATGTGAAATTCACCGACGCCGATTTCACACCGGATGCGATCGGCAGGTTGAAATAGTTCCCATCACTTTATCCCATGCAAAACCTCACTCCGATGAACGCCGTCGCAGCCTTGTATGCGGCGGATCGGCCTGAGTTGGCGGAGGCCATTGTGGCCAGCCTGAGCAAAGCGATCTTTCATGAGGATGAAACGAAGCCAGCAGGGAGGGGAAAGGTTTTCATGGGCCGCGTCGCCCAGAAAGTCGTGCGATGGACGACGAGATCATCCGCATCCAGAAACGAGGCCGGTGATGATGTCACTCTTTTCAGCAACCGGTTGATGGAGCGGTCCGGGCATCCTTATGCGCGGGCACTGCTGACTGCCACCCACTGCGATGCCGCGGCGCTGGTGGAAGGAGGGGATCCCATGAACGGACCGTATATGATGCTCTCTCCGGAGATCCGGAAAAACGGCGGTGTCTGGGACCGGATCTTCCTCGATTCCGTGCAGGGCAAGGACGTGCAGCTCCGCTTCATGCACGAAACCCAGGCGACCTATCAGGCTGCGGTAAGACTGCTGGATCGCGGTGAATCCGTCCGCATCAAGGCGGTGGCGGCCGGGACCGGGCTCAGCCTGATTCTCGTTTATGACAAGCTCGTGAAGGATGGATACGATCCTAAATCCATCACCGCCGTGATTACCGACCGGGATTCCGTGAACTCGGAGAAATCGAATCGGCTTCTGACAAAGCTGGCCAGCACGAGGAACACCCACAATCTTCCCGGACATGCCTACGGGATTTTCGCAGTGCCTGAAGATGTCTTTGAAGGACCTGATCCACGGGTGAATGCGCTCCACCTTCCTTACGACATCGTCACCGCCATCGGGATCCTCGAATACTTTCAAGGTGACTCGCACGGAACGACCGAACAAAGGCTCATGCTCCATGAACCCGAGGAGGCGGTCACCGCGCGCGATCTAGCCGCGCGGCTCGGGGAAATGACAAAGCGCAGCGGCAGCCTGATCATCAACACATATCGCGACCACGGTTCCATCAGGATCCTGGAGCTTTTTGGAAAGCGCTTTGATTTCCGCAATCGCACGCACCTCCACGACCTTCTCATGCCGTTGAATTTCAGTTCATTCCGCCTCGTGGGATCGGGCCATATCTATGATGTCGAGGTGTTTGAAAAATTATGAAAGGGTGGATAGACCTTCTCCGTTTTCGGGAATTCGAAACGCGGGGTATGATAAAATTGATTTGCGCGGACGGTTTGTGGAGGTAAGGATTTCGTTCGTTCCGATAGGAAATTCCGTGCTCCCGCATTCCCAATCCACTCCCCGATTGTCATGAACGATTATCCCTCGCAGGCTCACTCCGTTGTAGAAATTGCCAATCCCGCGCGTCCGCCAGGCGTCCGCCGCGTCCCACCATTTGCCCGGATTTTTCTGGCGGGTGTGGTGTTTCTGGCGATGTCATTCGTGGCCCAGGCCGGCTGGTTCGACAAACCGAATGCCGATTTCGCGAACTACAACGTTCCGCTGTACCAGCAGATCACCCACCGCATCAAGGTCAAGATCCTGGCCCGGTTGGGAGAAGGAAAGAACCCGCGTGACCGCTTTTTCATCATTCCTTTTGCCTACGAGAACAAGGGCAACGACCCGCGCTACTCGCACTCGTTCATGACGGTGATCCGGGTGCTCGCCGACAACAAGCAGGCCAAGCTGGTCAAAGGAATCCAGACACGGACCGACAAGGACCGGGAGTTCCAAGCGTTCACCATCAGTTGGCTGCCTCACGATTTCTCGACGGATTCGAACCTCTGTGTCTTCAAAGGTTTCGGCTCCCGGCTTTTTCCCACTTGGAACCAGTGTGCTATGGTGAAAGGAAGAAGCTTCACCCTGGAAGAGACCATCAAGCTGGCCGTAAACGTGAAAAATGCGGTGTGCATGTGGGGGCCCTACGAGATCAGGAAGGATGGATTTGATCTGGCCGTGAAGCGCCTGCGTTTGCTCGAAGGCGGAAGTATCAAATATCTGGCCGACGACCGCCTTACTTGGGAAAACCATACCGCCATCAATTGTTTCCACGCGATGGCCGGCCTTACCGAATTTTTTCCGAGAGGCGGGCTTTTCGGGACAGGATTCAACATGTGGGGAATCAATGGCACCTCGAGAGTCCTGATCGAATACAACAAGACAGCGACACTCAAGGGAGTCCTGCTGGAGCCGGTCGATGAGAAAAAGGACCGCTACGGATTTGTTTACGCGGCAAGCCCGGAAGCCCGCTACTACGATCCGTTCAAGACAACGTCCGCCTACCAGCGATAGGGCCTCGCGAAGGGAGCTGGAAAATCCATGAACTGGACCGCTTACTTCATTCCGCCAGTTGAATCCGCTGCATCACGGGCGGAATCCATTCCGCTCAAGGTAGGCGCTCTCTGTTGCGGTGGAAGTGTGGGTGGAAAGTGCCGGAAGTCTGTTTTCACCGGGGTGAAACCGGTGCCGACTTATCCATACAAGCCCCTTGATTTCAAAATGGAGCCGGCTGCGAGAGTCGAACTCGCGACCTACTGATTACAAATCAGTTGCTCTACCACTGAGCTAAGCCGGCATCATCAGTCTGAAATCAACCGCCTGAAATGGAAAACTGCCGTTTCAGCGGTTGGCAGTGTCAGCGGACGGTCACTGGTTGAAAAGTGGCCGCCGTCACACGCGCGCGGGAGAGAAACAACCCGGCGTGATGGCGTCAAGATAACTTGCGGAACTCATCCTGAAAATCCGCCTCAGAAGCCAGAACCTTGTTCTCGGAGACTGGAACCCGGAAGTATTCGGCATGCTCGCTGCTCCGGCGGTGAAAAAGCTTGGTAAATCGCTTTTTTGAATGACGGCTTGGGGCTTTGCGTTTGGCCGGGGGGTGCACCTGAGTCCGGCATCCGGGCATGGCAAGCCCTGGTCACTGCCTTTGCGGCAGTTCCTCTGGGAGCTCTCAGGCGGCGGGTTTTTCCGGAGCCAGCAGCGCGATGGTGTAGGTGAAGGGCATCAGTTCGCCGATGCGCCCGGCGAGGCCGATGCGTTCGAAGAACGCGATGAGGCTGACGGGTCCGCCGAAGGGAGTGATGGGGTTGGACTTGTCGGCCCGGGAAGACGGGGTTACAGGAACTTTGCATTGTTTGGTGAAGGGCGGTGGGGTGCGGTGGGGTGCGGTTATTCGACACAACCCTTCTACCACAAGACCCGACGCCAAACGATACTCTTCCTAACTTCGGAGTTCGGGTTGAATTGTCGTCAGGGGGGCAGTCTTAATTGTCGCCGCACAGACGCGGGGAGCCACGATTGCGGCTTCGCGCCAAAAGACTCCCGTCGCATACCCGGATGCAGCCCTTCGCCGCAATCTGGAACTGTTGAACCCTCATCCGCCGGCGGTCCCCTGACTTTCTCTGATACCCTGAGTGGGCGGCGTTTGGTGGAGCGCCTGTCGCGTTATCCGACTGCATCCTCCAGCCGGAGCCGGGCGATTTGGTGGATCTGCACGAGGGCCTCTGCGATTTCGGTTTCTTTTGAATTCTCCAGCCGAGTCTCGAATGCATCGAGCACGCCCTGTTTCGTCGTCAATCGTGCACAGATGATGAAGGGGAATCCGAATTTTTCACGGTAGCGTTCGTTGCGGTCGGAAAAGGTTTCATATTCGGAATCGCTCAACCGGTCCAGGCCCAGTCCGGCCTGTTCACGAGTGGAGGACTTGGTGAGCGCGCCAGCCCGCGCGAGCTTGCCGGCGAGATCCGGGTGGGCGCGGATCAGGGCGAGTTTTTCCTCCTCGGTGGCGTCATCGACCACCCCGCGCATCGCGGACCGCAAATTTTCGAGATCCGGGAACGGCCGCTGCTGGAGAATCCGCTCCGCCACCCAATCGGAATGCTCGTAAATGCCACCAAGGACTGCTACGAACCCGGCGTCGGGCGCGGCATTGAGATTGGCAAGGGTTGTCATTCACCGGATTAAGAGCGCGGACCAAGCCAACTTCAACACTGATGGACATCTGGGAGAAAATCGCGGCGCTCAGGCGTGAGGGAACGGACGCGGTGGTCATCACCATCACCGCCGCCCGCGGGAGCGTGCCGGGCGAGGTGGGGGGCAAGGCTCTTGTTACCGTGGGGGGACTCGTCGCCGGAAATCTCGGCGGAGGCAAGGTCGAGGCGAAGGCGGTGGCTCGGGCGGCGGATTTTCTAACCCGTCAGGAGAGTTGCGTTGCCCTGACCTGGAATCTCCAGAACGACGTCGGCATGACCTGTGGTGGCGAGATGTCGTTTCTGTTTGAGAAAATCGCGGCTTCGGCCCCATGGCACATCGCGGTTTTCGGTGCCGGTCATGTTTCGCAGGCGCTGGTGCCGGTGCTCGCGACCCTGGCCTGCCGCATCGACGTGTTCGACACCCGCCCTGACTGGCTGGCGCGCTTTCCATCGATCGAGAACGTGCGGCTGCACCAGGTGGCAAGGTTCGAAGACGGCGTTGAACGACTGACGGATCGTTCCTTCGTGCTTTCCATCACCCAAGGCCATTCCTGCGACCGTCCCGTGCTGCGCGAGGTGCTGTCCCGTTTTCCCCAGGTTCCGTTTATCGGCGTCATCGGCAGCGCCTCAAAACGCGCCGTTCTCCTGCGCGAACTCAGGGAAGACGGCTTTCCTGAAAACGTGCTCGAAAAGGTCGAGTGCCCGCTCGGCCTTCCCATCGGAGGCAACGATCCGGCGGAGATCGCCATCAGCATCGCTGCGAGACTGTTGGGCGTCCGGGATCGCGTTCCTAACGGAGTTGGTCGTTGACAAGACGTTCTTTTTGGGTGTCCATGGCGGAGGATGAGCGATCGGCACGGACAGCAAGGGAACAATGGCAGCCGCCGGTCCTCCCTTGCTTTCGGCGGATTCTGGCTGATCCTGTTTCTGGCGACGTTTTTTGTGGGCGGGCCGTGGTCGGGATTTCACGGCTGTCTTTTTCTGGCGGTGGGATTGCTGATGGCCTTCTGCCCACCGGAGGTTCCTTTGCCCCGTTTGTGGAAAGTCCTCGCTGGGATTTTCATGCTGACCTCGCTGGCGGCGTTTCTTCCGGTCGAATGGTTCGGTGTGCCGGAGTGGCGGAGGCACTTGCAGGAACTCGGCGTGGATGTCGGATCCATGGTGGTGATCCAGGTCCGTCAGGCGGCGGAGTATCTGGTGTTGTTCGGCATCATTTTGATCGTGGGGCTCTGGCTGGCAGGCCACCGTGCCTCGTCCCGGCAGTTGCGGACGTGGGCACTCGCGTTCACGGGAGGCGTCGCGATTTATGCCGTGATTTCGAGAGTGGCCCAAGGCTCCAATCCTGATGCGGATTTCGGATTTTTCCCCAACCGCAACCACACCGGCACGTGGCTGGCAATGGGGGCGGTCTGCGGGTTGGGAAACATCGTGCAGGCGATCCGGGATCGGAAGTTTGTCAGGCTGGCTGTGGCGGTGCTGGCCACCTTGATTTGTTTTTGGTCCGTGGTGGGATGGTCGGTCAGCCGGGGAGGGGTATTGCTGGCGGCGGTCGGTTCGTTCGTCTGGATTTTCATGCTCGGCCGGCACTACCTCGGCGAACACGGGCGAAGGGCACTCGGTTTGCTGGCGCTGGCGATCGTGGGTGGATTCCTGATCGCGGACAGCAGTGTGAAAGCGCGCATATCGGCCACGATGGAAAAGGCGGGAAACGTCATGTCCAAGGAGGATCCGGCCGCTCCGGCGGAAGGTAAACCGGCGACCGACCAGGTCCAGGATCTGGATTTCAGGATTCCCACCGCGCTCGATACATTGACGATGATCCGCGAGTTCAAATGGACGGGTGTCGGCAGTGGGCAGTTCTATTACATATTTCCCCAGTACCGGAATCTGACGGCGGTGGCCAACGATTCGGACAACTTTCACCCGGAAAGCGATTGGCTGTGGGTGGCGTCTGAAGCGGGGGTTCCGGCGACGCTTGCCTTGCTGGCGCTGGTGATCTGCGCCTTCGGGAAATCCTTAAGGGAAATCCTCAAAGGGCGCGATCGCGCGCTGCGCGCCGCGTGTTTCACTGCGGCCCTGCTCGTTCCGCTGCACGGGGTTTTCGACGTGCCGGGCCACCGGATCACGCTGGCATGGGGAGCGGTTTTCCTTTTTTGTCTGGCGCGTCACGCACCGCGTGATGAGACAGCGCTGGAGCGCCCGCCCGCCCGCCTCCGGTTGGTTTTTTCCTTCGCTGCACTGGGGATTCTGGCAGCTTCGGTTTTTCTGATTCGCTCGCAATGGTATGGAGGTCCTCATTCAGCCATCGACGCCGGCAATCTTGCCTGCGACAGGGCTGTGGAACTATATAGTGAAGATCGGGCCAACAAGCGGTCCGCCGAGGCGGAGGGGAAAGTTTACGCCCCGAGACCGGGGGAGGATTTGCTTGAGCAGGCGCTGGTTCCGTTGGAAGCAGCAGCCCGTCTGGCGCCGCTCCACCGTCGGGTCCGCCACCTTCAGGGGTTCATTGCCCTTCATTTTGAGGATCTGGGAGCGCTGGTGCGGACTTCTTTTCCAATCGAACTGCAGCTTGATCCTACTTGGGTCAGCTCCCCCTTGGACCAGGCATTGGCATGGTCGAACTCGGATCAGGGCGAAACAGTCAGGTTGTGGGGAGAAGCGCTTCGAAGGGCTCGTTGGCTGGATCAAAATCATCCCGGGAGTTGGTGGAACGAAGTCCGGACCCGGCAGCGGATTCAAGAGCAAGCGCGCAGCAAGCCGGAGTTGGAGCAACTTTGGAAGGAATCGTTTGGTGGGGGCAAATAAAGCGATAGTTGCCAATCATCTGGTTTTTTTTGAATTCGCAGGTGGGTAATCTCTACAAACGCCAGCCGCGGACCGCATTGGAACTGGATATCACTCCAAGGAAAAGATCCTTCCCCGGGTAAATGGGTCTCTTGAAATTTACAATGTGCTGAAAGTGAGTTGATCGCGTCGAAATTGCCCCAGCGGCGATTCAGTCCGAAATTTTGCTTGAGCTTGGGTTGAGACTAAGCTCTTATCCATTTCGTTATGAAAAGTCTTAGTAAATTCTCAACTCTTTTCGGGTTTTGCGCCATTTCCATGTTGCTCGTTGCTCCGGCTCACGGGGCATCGCGTAAGCCGACATCCGATCCCCCGCCGACGGTGGTGATTACCTCAAAGCCGGTCGTCAGCGGTCCGTGATTTTGTGAAGTCCTTCGTCAGATCGTCCACACCCCTCGAATATCCGCGTTATCCCTCTCAAATCATGAAGCTTCAAACCGCGTTCCGCGTTTTTCTTTTTTCATCCCTCAGTTGTGCCTGCTACGGTGCTTCGTTGGCTTTTCCGTCGAACAATGGTGCTGCCAACGGTGATGCCTTGGGTCTCGATTGGTCACAGAGTGCCACCACTCCGCCATCCACTGCCGCAGACAAGTTGGCATATTACACCACGACCGGAGGATACGAAGGTGTATCCGTAGGCGCTGTTTATGACGATTACGCCGGTACCGGTGGTTCGTTTACGGTGGGTCATGGATTGGATCCGGTGACGGTGGGTGGTGCGACGATCGATAGCTGGTTTTTTCAAATCAATTCTCCCTCCGGCGGATTTCCTGAACTCAACGACTATTCAATCCAATTGAAGGATTCTTTGGGTGCCAATTTGTTGACGATCAGTCTCAGCAATACCGATTCAACCCATTGGAGCGCCAGCGCGAATGGCAATGCCATGCTGACAGGGCTGACTCAAGGTTATGTGCTGATTGACGGGTTTTATAAACTGACCGCCTCATTCAATCCGGCTTTGGGATTTACGACTTCGATTACTTCATATGACGGCCTGAGTTCGATGTCCTACACGGACTCGTCCCTTGTGACCGCTGGAAAGACGTTCGGAAATCTTGGGATTAACGAGACGCTTGGATCGGCCGGCTCTTTCGGCGATGGATTCATCACCGTGGTTCCTGAGCCCAGTGCCGCAATCTTGTCGTCACTCGTTCCGGCGTTCCTTTTGATTCGCCGCCGTCGTCGCTGAGATTCGTCTCATCCATCGATTTTTCAAAGAGGGAGCCATCTGTGCTCCCTCTTTTTTGTACCTGGATAACCTTGAAAATCAGGATGCTATTGAGGACATACGGGAGTTTTTTGATCCCTGCTTCCTCGGTCCGCTCCCGCGGTGGGCCTTTTCAAAAAAAGATCAAAACTTTGTGGGGGCGGATCACTACATACTTGAGGCATGGCTCTGGCAAGACCGTCTCTCCGTGGGTTCAGGTAAATGCCCGGTGAAGCAGTTCCGATCAGTGGTCACTTGTTTTGAGGTGCCCGGTGATTTCGTCTGATCAGGGGTCCTTGCGGGTAATCCTCAGCCGCAGGAAATGCTTCGGATCATCGGCGGCGACATCCATCGAAGCGCGGATGGTCTGCACAGAGTTCCCGGTATCCACTACGGTATCCGTCGTGACAGCGGGCGACCAAGGATCCGTGCCCGACAAAACGGACGAGGACTCCACCTGGAATTCGAGGTCCGTTGCTGTCAGATTCTTACGGTAGATTAAGGAAATCCGGCCGTCCGCGTATTCGATTTTTGGCAATCCCAGGTCCGGCAGGCCGTGATTCGCAGTTGATGGGTCGAGCGCCAGTCCATACTCGATGATGTTAGGGATGGAATCCTGATCGGGATCGTCCTTGTCACCGGTGGCGGTTCCGGGGATTTGGTTCGCCTGTAGCCATGGATTCAGCCAGGAGTTGAAATTATTGCCTAACCACAATTCGGCATCGACCGGAGGAGCCAGATAGTTGGGGTTCGTGAGAGTCGCGTGGACCGCATATCGGCCGGGCGCACTGGGTACTGGGTCCGAACCGTCGTAGGTGGTGTGCACCGTGAGATCCGGCGGGTTCGTCAAGACTGTCACGGATTTTGGCGTTCCGTCAAAGATTTGGACCAGATTGCCGAACTGGATGCTGGCGGCAGCCGGTTGGATGGTGAAATTGCTGGTGCTGGTGCCGAGATAGTCCGCATTGCTGATTCTCGCTGATGCCTGCCAGCTCCCGGCATCGGTGGGAGGAGTGACGGAATCGGTGGAGAGTGCCTTCAAGCGAACCAACGGGGCGCTGGTTCCCGTCCAGCCGGTGGAGGGATAACCCCATACGCCGCTTTTGACCTGCAATACCACGTCCGGATTCACATCGCTTCCCACCTTGGCGACGTTGGCGGTGGTTTGCTGGGCTACATTGAGCAGGTTGTATGGACCCGGGACGCCGGTTGGGGCGAATCCGGAAGCTTGGGTGTTGAAACTGACCATCACCATCACCCGCTCCGGCAGGGTAATGCCGTTGGCAAACGGAAGGGTCGCACGGAACGCGTAGCCGCTGAAAGGATAAGGGCCGCCGTTGAGCGGATTGAGCAATGGACGCCAGGGCACGAGGACATTCTGGGTGGCCTCGGTGCGGAACACGAGTTGGTTGGTGGAAGTGACTTCGTAGAGGGTAATGGTGATCGGGTGGACGTAGCCTGCCGGATTGGCTGCGGCCAAATCCGGCCAGTCGTCAGCCTTGGCGTAATTCACCAGAATCACGTCGCACGATTCCAATTTTCGGGCGCTTCCCGCCAGTTGGACAAGGTTGCCCAAGGCGGTGAGTTGTTGGGCTGCGAACCCATAGCTGAAGTAGGAAAGTGCCAACGGATCGGGCGTGTCGTTATAGACCACTTGGCTGGTCGGAATCGGGGCAGTCGGGCTGAGACTGCGATAGGTCACCTGCACGGGGAGGTTGGCAGGCTGGGTGAGGAGCGAAGGGGATTTGGGAGCTCCGTTGTAAGTTTGAACCAAATCGCCCAAAGTCACCGTGGCGGGTGTCTGCTGGCCTTCCGCAGCGGGGGCGAGCAGGCCGGAAACGCAAGCGAGTCCGCAGGCGAGGGATGCTCGGAAGGTGTGATACATGATCGTTGAGATGGTTCAACATGCCGGAGCAGGTTTTATACCGGCATGTCTGATTTACGTGGAGGATGGGTAGTCGAAAAAATCTTCGATGCAAGGCGGATATCGCCATGGACCGTTGCGTGGCTCGTATCCGGAAGGAGATGATGATGCATCGGGTTTGTGTTAAGTGGCTTCCGGGTCATGGATATATCACCTTGCAGGTGCGACACTGGCGCACTATGTACCTGACCTCACTCAGAGCATTTCATTTGAGAATGATCCAACCACACCCCGGGTTATTGAAAATCAGCCATCAAAGCGTGTTCTCGGAGACATCTGGAAATGCCACGGCGGTGGCGTTTTTTGGATTTTTCAGCCTGGCTGCCGGTTTTTCCGCGCAGGCTGCCAGTACGGCACAGCTCCAATCGGCACCCGGCGCGTTTGCGACGCTTCCAACGGCACCGAGCGGCTTCAACCGCAGTCCGGCCGCTCCCGATACCGGCAGTGGGGTGGGGGGGCTGCTGTTGGATGGGCTGTCCTTTGCCACGTCGCTTGGATTGACTTATGATTCCAACGTCACCCAAGGGGCGGTCACGACTGCCGGGACCCAGCAAGGGGATGTTTACATGTCCTTGGGAGGGACCGCGAGTTACCAGTCCAAGGCTTCCGACCTGACCTTCGGGGGAAATTACCACGGCAGCTACAACCAGTATTTCAGCAATACCGATTTCAGCGGTTTCAGCCAGGGGGCAGGCCTTACGGCGAACTATGATGCGGGCAGGCTGAGCGTCACCGGCCAGCTCGGATTGGCCTACGATCACGGCAGCAACCGAAATTATGGTTCGGACGTGGTGGATCAGACGAGCATCAACACATCGCTTTCGGCGCGATACCGCGTCAGTCCGAAAACCTCGCTGACTGGAAACATCAACGAGAATTTCAACACTTCGAGCGGGGATTTCAATCAAACCAGCAACCTCGACATGGGCGCGTCGGCTCTGTGGAAATACTCGCCGCTCACCGAGTTCGGGCCCGGGATCCGTTACACTGGCTCTACCGATGGAACCGGCGACGCCAGAAGTTCGATCGGTCCTACCGTCACCGTGAATTACAAGCTCAGCACCAAAGTTTCCCTGAATTCTCGGTTGGGAGTGGACTTCGCGACTTACGAGAAAAGCGGATCGGCCGATCCCACGTTTTCGACTTCTCTGGCCTTGGATTACCGCGCGTCCAAGTTGTGGGGGATGAGCCTCTCGCTTTTCCGGGATACCCAGTCGGATCCGTCGGTCTCAGGGGGCTACTACGAGGTCACCGCTCTTCGCCTCGGCTACAACCGGAAAATCCGCCGTGCCACCCTGAACCTGGGATGCAGTTATGAAACGTCGTCCTATTCGGTTCCCGCCTTCACGGGGGTAGTCAGCGGCACGACACCGGTTCCCCCGCCTCAGCCGGACCGGGACTACCTCAGCTTAGACAGTTCGCTCGGGATGTTGATTTTTCATAATACCACCTCCGCCAGCATTTTCCTCCGCTACAGCGATCAGAGCGGTGGTGGCGTGAATTCCTGGGACTCCGTGCAGACCGGCGTCTCCATCAGCCGGAGTTTCTGAAATCCACCCGAATTTTTACGCTAGATCATGTGCGCTTAAATCCTTATGCCTTGTTTGGATTGATTCGTCTGTAACTCTCCGCCATGCATGGCTGCTCCCGTATCTTCTTGCGGTGGCGGCGTTTTCTCTCAACGTTCCTCCCTCACTCATGATTTCCTCCTTCGTCCGGCACCTGATGTTTCTTTCCGTTTTCGTGCTGGGATTCGTCCACGCGGCACCGGAAGACGGCACCTACGTCCTGCGGCCCAATGACACCATCCGCGTCGCGGTTTACGAAGAGCCGGATCTCTCGGTCCAGGTGCGCATCCTCAAGACCGGCCAGGCTTCGTTTCCCCTCATTGGTTCTGTCGATGTCGGAGGGACCACGGTTTCCGCCGCCACCAAGAAAATCCGCGATCTCTACGCGAAAGATTATCTCGTCGATCCGAAACTCACCCTCACCGTTGACGAATACGCCACAGAGTTCATTTCCGTCATCGGAGCCGTGAAAAATCCCGGACAGATTCCGATGCCGGTTTCCGGAAATCTCGACCTTGCCTCCGCCATGGCCACCGCGGGTGGTCTTTCCGAAACCGCCGATGCCAACAGCATCCAGTTGGTCCGCGCTTCCGGCACCAATTCCACCTTCAGCATGGATTCGATCGGTGGAGCTACCGGTCGCCTCAAACTGGAGGCTGGAGACCGGGTGATCGTCAATCAGAGCGCTTACGTCGGCAAGACCGTCACCGTGCTCGGCCAGGTTGGCAAACCCGGTCCCGTGCAGTTCCCGCTCAATGGCCGGCTCGATCTCGTCAATGCCGTCGCCTTCGCCGGCGGTCTTACCGAGCTCGCCAATCCGAAAAAGATCACCATCAACCGCAAGGGCACTGTCACCATCGTCGATTACAAGGAGATCTCGAAACGGGGCGACCGCCCCTTCCTGCTCCACCCCGATGACGTCATCACCGTCGCCGAGCGTCTCTTCTGATTTCCTCCTTTCCCCATTCCGCTTTCCAGCCTTTCAGTTTTACCTTTCCCATGCCCCCTTCGCCCCGCTCCCGCCGCCCCTCTCCCGCTGACTTGGAAGAATTCGAAGAGGATGACCTGATGGATGGTGGCATGCAGCGCCAGGCAGGACGCGAGAAATCTATGCAGCTCATGCTCGATCTGGTCGGGCGCTGGCATTGGATCGCCTTCGGCCTCATTATCGGGGTGCTTGGCGGTTACTATTACCTTTCGAAAGCCCCGAAAACCTATCAGACCCGCTCCACCCTGCTCATCAAGCAACAGACCACCTCGGTCATGTCCCGCGATCAGGTCGATGAAATGGACCTCCGCTCACTTGAGGCGATGAACACCGTGGCCGAGCGCATCACCCGCCCGGAAATGATGTTGAAGGTCGCCTCCCGCCCGGAGATCCGCGCCATGCCCGGCCTGATGCCGAAGCCCGTCGTCTGGTTGCCCGAGTGGGCGGAAAAATGGTTTGGCAAGAGCAAGGAGAAATCGGCCGAATCCGAGAGTGCCGGAGTGCCGCCCCCTGCCTCGCTGGGGGGTGCCATTTCTTCATGGACTGCCATTTCCGTGCGTCGTGGCACCCGCCTGTTGGACATTGCGGTCACCCACCAGAGCCCGGAAGTCGCCAAGGCCCTCGCCGATACCATCGCCACCGAATACCAGGCGGAACTCACCGGAGCCCGCACCAGCGGCCGCAGTTCCAATTTGCAAATCCTCGTCGAGGAATCCGAGGCCGCTCGCAAACGCCTGCAATCCGCCCAGAACGCGCTCGCCAACTATCAGCGTGCGCTTGGCACCCTGAAAGACCTGGAAGTCCGCGAAAATGCGGTGTCTGACCTCTCCCGCCGCTACCTCCCCAAGCACCCGCGCATGGTCGCCGCCCTCGCGGAAAAGGACGCCACCCAACAGCACTTCCTTGAGGAGTTCGATGCCGCGCGCAATTCCCTCGTGGACCGCCAGTATTGGGACAGCAATGCCGCCGAGTGGAAAAACTCAACGGCCGATGAAACCAGCAAGCTCTCCACCGCCCGCCGCCTGCTGCTCGCCCGCGGCAATGTTCTGGAGAGTGAGATCGTCAGCCAGACCAGCGTTTTCAACAGCATCCTCACCCGTATCCACGAGGCGGACATCAATCAGCAGCAAGTGGAATCGGAGATGGACATCAGCAGCCTCGCCCAGTTGCCCGGTGGACCGATTTCACCGGTCGCTTCGAAAGTCCTCGGCATGGCTTCCGTCGGCGGCCTCGGCTTGGGGGTCCTGCTCGCGATGTTTTTCATCCGCCTCGACAACAAGATCCACACGGTCGCGCAGCTCGAGCGCGAAACCGGCCTGCCCGCGCTTGCCGCCATCGCCGATATCCAGCTCAAGAACCTCGTTCCGACAGGCCGCCGGAATTCCAAAGAAACCAAAGAGCCGGAAGCCTGCTCACGCTGGCATCCCTTCCTGATCTTTCGCGAGGGGTTCTCCACCACCACCTTTGCCGAGATGTTCCGGGTTCTCCGCGCATCCGTCTCGCTTCTGGGGGATGAGAGAAAACGCAAGGTCACCCTCTTCAGCAGCGCCCTGCCCGGCGAAGGGAAAACCCTGGTCTCCAGCAACTTCGCCCTCGCCGCCGCCCAACAGGGGAAACGCACCCTGCTCATCGATCTCGACCTGCGGAAACCCTCCGTCCACAAGATTTTCGGCCTCAAGCGGGATTCCCATCACAATGGGGTCACCGAGGTGCTCACCGGCCAATCGACCTTCGAGGAAGCCATTTTCACCGATACCGGTGCACCCCATCTCGATATCATGCTTGCCGGCAAACCCGCTCCCAACCCCGGCGAACTCCTCAACGCCAGCTCGATGGAGGAATTCCTCCAACAAGCGATGGCGAATTATGACCTCGTCGTGCTCGATTCCGCACCTCTTCTCGCCGTGCCGGACACCCGCATCATCGCCCAGTTGGTGGACAATTTCTGCCTCGTCGTCCGCGCCGATTATGTTCCCAAGGGAGCCGTCCGCCGCGTCATTTCGCTGCTGGAAAACGACCAGACCCTCCCCAGCGGCGTTGTCTTCAACGGCTTCTCCGAGAAACGCCGCCTCATCGGCCAGAACTACTCCTACGGCAACTACCAGACCAACAAATACGGCAAGGCCTATCGTTACGGCTACGGTTCCTACGGCGCCTCATACGGCAGCGACGAAAAATAACAGGTTGCGCCGGACTGCCAGGCCGGCCCACTTCCCCTTCCCCCGCCGGGACCAATCGCTCTTCCAAATCAAAATTCAAAAATCCAAAATCAACAATCGTCAATCAAACCGCCGCATCCCAGTCAGCTCACCCATCAGGATTGATGAATGACGATTTTTGATTGCTGATTTTTGATTGGAAGACCCGGTAGGGCCCGACCGCCGGGCGTGCCCAAACTACCATCTCCCGCCGGAGTCTCCTCTTCACGGACCGCGGACATTCATTCCGCCCGCCAATGAAACGCGAAACAACGCCAAAGACCGCCGCTTCGATCTCCCTTTTGTCTCTCACTTTCACCCTCCATTGGCAGCATTAGCCCCCGGCGGAGGAAACCATTATCGGCGCGCCCACTTCCCCTTCCCCCGCCGGGACCAATCGCTCTTCCAAATCAAAATTCAAAAATCCAAAATCAACAATCGTCAATCAAACCGCCGCATCCC
>JBDSNC010000192.1:0-15907 GCA_039915545.1 Luteolibacter sp. | reverse complement strand
AAGCTGGCGGAATAAATCCCGCGCTCCAGTCCGACGTGCTGCCCACACCATGTGGTTAGATGGAATGTTCCTCACTCACCGTCCTTGCCCTGTTTTTCCAACGTCGCCCTTGCTGCGGCGAGGACGGCCATTTTCTCCTCGCTCACTTTAGGATACTCAAGTTTCAGGTCCTGGATGGCGGTGGTGACGATGTCCGCGACGAGGGCGCGGGCGACGTATTTTCTATCAGCCGGGATGACGTGCCAGGGGGCGCGCTTCGTGCTGGTGGCGGTGATCGCATCCTCGAAGGCTTTCCGATAGTCCTTCCAGTGCTCGCGCTCGGCGAGGTCCGCGTCGGAGAATTTCCAGTTCTTGTCCGGATTGGTGAGGCGTTCGAGGAAACGGCGGCGCTGCTCGTCCTTTGAGACGTGGAGGAAAAACTTGAGGACCAGCGTGCCGTTGCGGGTCAGGTGCTTTTCGAAGTTGTTGATGTCCTCGTAGCGTTTCTCCCAGAAGTGCTTGTCCGGTTTCGCCGGAGCGCCGGGTCCGAGCCATTCCGGGTGTACCTTCACCACCAGCACGTCCTCGTAGTAGGAGCGGTTGAAGATCCCGATCCGGCCGCGTTCGGGCAGCGCCTTCATGTAGCGCCAGAGGAAATTGTGATCCAGTTCCTCGGCGGAAGGTTTCTTGAAACTGAACACCTGGCAACCCTGCGGATTCACGCCGGACATGACGTGGCGGATGGTGCCGTCCTTGCCTGCGGCATCCATTGCTTGGAAAATGAGCAGAACTGAGTGCGTGTCGCTCGCATACAACAGATTCTGCGCCTCGTTGAGCTTCTCCTTGCTTTCCTCGAGGATGGCGGCGGCGCGCTCCTTGATCACGTCCTTGCCGAGTTCCTTGGCGTTGTCGGTGGCGGTCCAGTCAGTGACGTATTTTTTCAGATCCACCTCGGAGCCAGGCTCAACGTGGAATTGTTTGAGCAGTTTCGGATCAATCATGGAGTGCGTGTGGTTTGTTAGGAAACGATGGAGTCGCTTTCGCGCGGGATAGTGGCAGGAACTATTTCGCGGCCGGTTTCTCCGCAGCGTTTTTTCCCAGCCACTCCTTGCGGGCGGCGAGGTTTTCCTTCAGGTCGTCCAGATAGGCGCGGCCGCGGACGAACTGGTCGTAGGAGCGGAACAAGCGGGAAACGTCCTCACGAAGGTCCTTGCGCGAGTCGTCGATGAGCTCCGCGACGTCGTGCGCCTGGTCCCGGCCGACTTCCTTGCCGCCGCCTCCGCCGCCGGTGGTGATGTCGCGGAGCTGGGCGTTGAGGTGATCCTGATAGGCATCGATTTGTCCGAGTTCGCCCTTGTAGAGCTCCCGGGCGGAATCGGTCAGCTCGCGGTTGGCGAGCAGGTCCTTGAGCGAGCGGCGGCGCTGGTCGAGGCGTTCGAGCGTTTCCTTCAGCGCCTTGCCGGTGTCCTCGCGCACCTTGTCGGACTGGTTGGTATCCCGGCGGTTCTGTTTCCACTCGTCGGAAACGCGGCTGTTTTCATAATAGTAGCCGTTCCAATAGGAGGAACCGCCGTCGGATTCGTATTTGTCCACGTCCTCGTGGGTGGGAATGGATTTTGTCAGTTCGGCAATCTGGTCGACCCGGGTGATGATGCGTTTGTCGAACTTGTCGAGATCACCAAGGGCCGCGGTGTCCCCGGTGCGGGCGAGCTCGCGGACCTGCTTGCGTTTGGTGACATAGAGGTCGATGCCGCGCTTGAGGCCTTCGATTGCGTCCTTCTTGATATTCGTCACCTTGGTGCGCGATTCCTGCGAATCCTTCAGGCCGGCCAGCAGGGTGACGAGCTCGGCCACGCGTTTCTCGATCCGGGCGTCCAGCTCGACGATGTCCTTTCCCCACTCGGCGAGACGGGCCTCGCGCTGGGTGATGAGCGTTTCCAAACTGGCGACGGACGCCTTGCGGGCTTCGATGTCGACGGATGTTTCCGACGTGGGGTTTTCCTGAGCCTTCAGCCCGCAGAGCGGAGTGAGGGCCACGATTCCTCCGATGAACAGGGCGCGGGTCATGCTATCGGTTATGTTCGGTGCCCACCCGTGACGCAAGCAGGATCTGGGGGCCGCCCATGGCACTTTGGTCCAATGGACGCGGGCTGGTATTTCTGTTTGGTTGCTGACGATCAAAAACAATCCGATACCGTCCATGAAAGCAATTTTCCTATCGCTTGCCGCTTCCACCGCCACGATCTGTAATGGATTCTGCCAGGAGGCCCCCACCAAAACCGATGATATTTCGCCAGCAATGGCCGCCGTCACCGCCAACGACCGTGCTTATGAAGAGGCCTATGCCAAGGCCGACCTCGCGGCGCTCGTCGGCTTCTTTACCGAAGATGCCGAATACACGTCGGACGACGGCCGCAACTTCAGCGGCCGCGCCTCCATCGAGGCCTGCCTGAAGGAAGCCTTCAGCGACAAGAAGGGTGCCAAAATCGCCATCACGGCGGATTCGGTGAAGTTGATCACGCCGGAAGTGGCGGTTGAAAAGGGCTCCACCACCGTCATCGGCGCGGACGGCGAGTCGGAATCGCTCTACACCGCCATCCACGTGAAGAAGGATGGGAAATGGAAGATCAGCCAGCTTATCGAAACTCCGATGCCGGAAACCACCCCTACCGAACGGCTGTCCGTGCTTTCTTGGCTCATCGGCAGCTGGGAAGAAGCCGACAAGGAAGCGGGGGTCACCGTCCACAGCACTTATAGCTGGGCCCGCGGCGGCAGTTTCATCACCCGCAACGTCACCGTGAAGCGCGGCGACGATTCGGTGCTCGAAGGTTGGCAGATCATCGGCTGGGATCCACTCGAGGAAAAGATCCGCTCATGGACTTTCGATGACGGCGGCGGATTTTCCGGTGGCTTGTGGACCCGCGATGGCGATCGCTGGCTGGTCCGTGAAACAGGCACCGCCGCCGACGGCAGCCGCACCAGCGCCGACCAGACCCTCAGCAGGGCCGGTGACGACAAATTCTTCTGGGAGTCCGGAAACCGCACGCTCGACGGCGATCCGCAGCCGGGCATCGGACGCATTGAAATCAAACGCGTGAAAGGAGAATAAAGCCATGCGCTCGAAACACTTACTCATGACCACATTCGTGGCGATTCTCGCCATGTTCGTTGAAACGACACCGATCGCCGAGGCCCGCGGTGGCGGACGAGGCGGCGGCGGCGGAGGGGGGGGCGGCGGACGCGGCGGCGGCGGTGGTGGCTCCAGAAGCGGTGGCGGAGGAAGCTTCTCGAGTTCATCTGGAGGAGGATCCTCGCGGTCGTCGGCCCGGTCATCTCCATCCCGCTCGTCCGGCAGCAGTTATTCGCGGCCCTCCAGCAGCGGTTCCTCTTCCCGCCCGTCGTCCGGAAGCGCCTCGCGTCCTTCCACGGGAAATGTTTCCCGCCCCTCAAGCGGGGCGGCGCAACGTCCCGCCAGCGGTGCTAGCCGTCCCAGCGCAGGACGGGTTCCAAGTTCTCCGTCCACCCGTCCATCTGGGGGGAATCGTCCATCGGCGGGAGCCGGCGCTTCGCAACTTCCCTCCGGTGTAAGCCGCCCGTCAACACGCCCCGGCAGCGCGGGTAGTCCCGGCACGGATAATCGTCCCGGCACGGATAATCGTCCGGGTGCAGGCAATCGTCCCGGCGCGGACAATCGTCCGGGTGCAGGCAACCGCCCGAGCACTGGGGATGTTGGTAATTTCCTAGGCATCGGCGGTGCAGGAGGCCCGGGTGGCGCAGGCCGTCCCGGGGGTCCGGGTGGAGCTGGCGGCATCGGCGGCGCAGGCCGTCCCGGGAGTCCGGGTGGAGTTGGCGGCATCGGTGGTGTAGGCCGTCCCGGGGGTCCGGGTGGTGCTGGTGGCATCGGTGGTGCGGGTCGTCCCGGAGGTCCGGGTGGAGCTGGTGGCATCGGGGGCGCGGGTCGTCCCGGTGGAATTGGCGGCATCGGGGGCGCGGCCGGAATCGCTGGCGGCATTGGTGCTGCTGGCGGAATCGGTGGCATCGGCGATCGCGGCGGAATCGGTGACAACCGTCCGGAGGATCGGGGAAACTGGAGCGAGCGCTCGCAAAACCGGAACGAAAACTGGAATCAACGCGTGGACAACCGCCACGAAAGCATGCAGCAGCGCAACGAAGGTCGCCAAGAGCGCCGCGATGATTTCTCGAAAAACCGC
Source organism: Luteolibacter sp. (assembly GCA_039915545.1). Classification (GTDB taxonomy): domain Bacteria; phylum Verrucomicrobiota; class Verrucomicrobiia; order Verrucomicrobiales; family Akkermansiaceae; genus Luteolibacter. The sequence goes on along the minus strand of JBDSNC010000192.1, from coordinate 11,717 downwards.
GAGGACCGCTGGGACAATATCTCAAACAATCGCGAGGACCGCCAGGACTGGCGCGACCAGAACCGCGAGGATTGGCAGGATCACCGCAAGGACATGTGGGACTATCGATTTGATAGAGCCGATGAAGTCTGGGACAACGTCGGGGATTTCTATGACGACTGCTTCGACGACCGTTGGTGGGGTAGCTGCGGCTGGGGCCATGTCGGCCACTATCCCGTCAATCCCTGGTGGTGGTGGAGACCCGTCACCTGGGCAGCGGCAACTTCATTCGTTTACGCCACCGCTCCCCCACAACCGGTCTATATCGACTATGGAACCACGGTCGTTCAGGAAGGCCAGACCGTCTATGTGGATAACAAGCCCGTTCCAGCCGAGAAATACAACGAGCCGGTGGTGAATCTGGCCGTCAACGTCGAGCAACCCCCGCCGCCGGCTCCACCAGCCGCCGAAGGCAAGCCCGCCGAGTGGATGCCGCTGGGAGTCTTCGCGTTGGCACAGGAGGAAAAGGGCGATCCCGTCATGTTCTTCCAAATTTCCATCAGCAAGGATGGCAAGGTCAGTGGCGGCTATGAAAGCACGCTCACAGGCGATCAGAAGCCCATCGCCGGACAAATCGACAAGGCGACGCAAAACCTCGCTTGGCGAATCGGGGATAATATCGAAACCGTCTATGCCACCACGCTGGCGAACCTCACTCAGGACGTGAGCACCGTGGCCATCCACTTCGGCAAGGACCGCGTGCAGAATTGGCTGCTCGTCCGTATGCCGGAGCCCCCACCCGCCGATCAGCCGCCAAAGGCACCGGAACTCAAGCGCGAGATTCCGCCCGCCAATCCGATCCCGGTGAAAACCGCTCCTTGAAAACTGACGTCACTTGCTCAGGAGCGGCGGTCCGATTCCGCCGCTCCTCTGCCAGATCTGATACCAACCTTTCATCCCCACGATCCAATGAGCTACGACGACGACTGGGCGGACCAGACGATTGAAAACCGCCGTAAGGCCATCACCCAGACCATCCGCCCCATCACCCTGGCGGAACTCAAAAAACTCGGAGAGAAACGCTTTCCCGTCGTGACCGATCCGTGGTGCGAGCGCTACAACCAGTTCCTGGCAACCCACCCCGATTCGAAATACTTTATCGCCATCTCGCCGGAAGGTGCCGAGGTGATCTACTGCAAGGACAGCGGGAACGGACTTTGGTTTCTGCCGGAAAAAGGCATGGGCCTCGTGTTGCCAAAGGGTTTGAAGATGCTCGCGGAAATCACCGCCAATTTGTGAAAGCGAAACAGGAGGGGTGATCCGTAGATTCGCGGGGGTGTCGGTCGATGTCATTGGCACCGGACGGCCGTCACTATTTGCTTAGCAAGACGGCGCTCTTCCGTCTTAAATGCCAACCCATGTCCGCGCATCCGTTCTTCTCATTATTCGACGATCCCGCCCAATGGCAGGTGTTCGCTTCCGGCCAATCGGAGGGCGTGCTCTCACGGATCGACGCGGCGGACGGGAGCCCCGGCATGCGAATGGAGTATGATTTCCACGGTGGCGGAGGCTTCGTGGTGATGCGGCGGGTCATCGGATTCACCCTGCCGAGCACGTTCGAAATCGGCTTCCGCCTGCGTGGCGAGGGACCGTCTAACAATTTTGAGTTCAAGGTCGCCGATCCCTCCAACACCAACGTCTGGCGGCGGCTGCGCGAGAATGTCGAGCTGCCGGACTCATGGACGGACATCCGCTTTCACGAACGCGACCTGCCCTTCGCGTGGGGACCTGCCGGCGGCGGCGCACCATCGGAAGTCGGATCGGTTGAGTTCGCCATCGTCGCGGGCTCCGGTGGAAAGGGCGTGCTCGAGTTGGTTTTGCCGATGTACGAAGACCAGACGCTGAAATCGCCGCGCTCGATCAACGCGACCAGCCACCAGCAGGGCTTTCCACCGGAAGCGGTGTTTGCCCCGGAGCGCCTAACGGGGTGGCAGGCGGCGACCAACGATGCGCAACCCCGCTGGGAAGTCGATTTCGGGAAATCCCTGCGTTTCGGCGGCATGGTCATCACGTGGCCGGAGTCTCTGTCACGCCGGAAGTTTGAAGTGGAAATCTCCGCCGACGGGAAATCCTGGACGTCGATCCATCATTCCACCTCGGCGCTCGGACTGAAGAGCCATATCCCGACACCCGGAGTAGAGGGACGGCTGCTGCGCATCACTTTTGCCAACAGCGAATGCGCCGCATTCTGTTCCCTGTCATTCCGGCCGGACTCGTTCTCCAGCACGCCTAACGAATTTATCCATTCCGTGGCCGCCGACTACCCGCGCGGATGGTTTCCACGCTATTGGCTGCGCGAGCAATCCTACTGGACGCCGGTTGGCAGCCCGGAAGGAAAGCGCCGCGCGCTCATCAACGAGGAAGGCATGGTGGAAGTGGACGAGGCGGGGTTTTCGCTGGAACCATTCATTCTAGCCGCCGGCAGGCGGATCACCTGGGCCGACGTGGAAACCATCGGATCGCTGCCGGAGGGCGGAGCGCCGATGCCCGCGGTCACTTGGAAAAACGACGACATCACTTTGGAAATCATGCCCTGGGTCGATGGCGGCGACGACAAACTGACGCTCCACGTCACCTATCGACTGACCTGCCGCAAGCCAACCTCGGACACGCGGTTGATCGTCACCGTGCGGCCGTTCCAAGTGAATCCCCCGTGGCAGGCATTCCGCAATCTCGGTGGCCTCAGCCCCATCCATCGAATCACCTGCGGAACCCACGGCATGACGGTGGAGGATCGGAAAATCTTCGTTACCCCCCACGCCGACGACTGCGGGGCAGGCGCGTTCGAAGAGAGCGGCGTGCTTTCGACCATCGCAAATGGTGCAATGCCTCCAGCCAACGAGGTCAATGACCCCACCGGCATCGCCTCCGCGGCGATGGCCTGGAACCTTCCGCCCGGTGAATCGATGATGGAAGTCACCTTTTCAGTTCCCTATTTCGGCAAGGGTAGCATCGCCACCAAGACCGGTCATGCCAAGGCGCTCGCCCGCTGGAGGAAAACACTCGGCGCGGTGCAATGGCAGGTTCCGAAATCCGCCGCGCCCGCCTTCGATGCCTTCCGCACGGCGGCCGGTCACATTCTCATCAACCGCGACGGCCCTGCGATCCAGCCCGGCCCGCGCCGCTACACCCGTTCGTGGGTGCGCGATTGCGTGATCATGGGAGCCGCTCTCGCCAAGGCCGGGCTGCCGTTCGCACTGCGCGAATTTCTAACTTGGTATGCGCAGTTCCAGCGCGAGGACGGATTCGTGCCCTGCGTGGTGGACCGCGACGGCGTCGACTGGCTCGTCGAGCACGACAGCCACGGCCAATTCTTGTGGGGCGTCCGCGAGGTTTATCGTGAAGGTTGTGATCGGAAATTTCTCACAGAAATGCTTCCGCACGTCCGCAAGGCCGCCAACTATCTGATTTCACTGCGTGCGGAACGGATGACCGCGGAATATCAATCTGGCGAACATGCCGCCTGCTTCGGCCTCCTCCCGGAATCCGCCAGCCACGAAGGCTACCTCGCCCACCACGTGCATTCGTATTGGGACGATTTCTGGGGCGTGCGCGGCCTTGAAGCCGCCGCCGATCTCGCGGAAATCATGGGTTCCAGCGATGAGGCCAACGAGTGGCAATCCGAAGCCACGCGTTTCCAAGGTGATCTCCTGCGTTCGATCGACAAGGTCATCGCCGACAAGAACCTCGCCTACATCCCCGGCTCGGTCGAGTGGGCGGACTTCGATCCCACCGCCACCTCCAATGCCATCGCGATGCTCGACTTCGCGGGTTCGCTGCCGCCCGGCCCGCTCAACGCGATGCTCGACACTTACTTGGCCGGCCACCACCGGAAGCATCGCGGCGAAATGGTGTGGACCAATTACACCGCTTACGAAATCCGCATCATCGGCGCTTTCGTCCGCCTCGGGAAACGCGACACCGCCAACGAGCTGCTGGACTTTTTCCTATCAGACCGCCGCCCCTGCGAATGGAACCAGTGGCCGGAAATCACCTGGCGTGACCCGCGTTCGCCGGGCCACCTCGGCGACGTGCCCCACACCTGGATCGCCGCTGAATACCTCCTGGCCGTCGCTTCCATGGTCTCCGCCGAACGCGAGGCGACCGACTCCATGGTGCTCGCCTCCGGCATGCCATGGGCCTGGATCTCCGATGACGACGGGTTTGCGGTCGACAACCTGCCGACCCGCTACGGCCTGTTGGATTTCCGCATCCGCGCCGTCGGCGAAGGTGTGATCCGTGTCACCATCGGCGGGATCACCCTCCCGCCAGGCGGACTCACCATCGTCCCGCCGCTGCCGGATGGAAAACGGATCACCTCCGTGAAATGCCGGCGCGGAGTTTGCGCCAACCTGGATTCGTCAGGAGAATCAGTCACCGTGACCAACCTGCCCTTTGCGGCGGACCTTCGGCTCGGAAAGCAGACGATGGAGGTCTAGCAGTCGTGAAGGCTGCAAAGTTAAGGAGCCATGACACTCATGTCGTGGGCCAATGAAGTGAGAAACGGAAAGCGCCTGAGGCTCGGATCTTTCTCTGCTCATCGGCTGGCGGACAAGCGTGTCCACCCTCAATAAAATTGAATCCGCGCGGCAGCCGATCCCGAAAATCAAGTTGATCAGTCTGGCCAACTTGGCTAAGTTCATCCCGTCATGCGAGTCACCATCCATGAGGCTAAAACACAGCTTTCCAAGCTGATCGCGGCGGTGGAGCGCGGCGAGGAAGTCATCATCGCCCGGCGCGACAAGCCGGTGGTGAGCCTCAATATCGTGGCGGATTACTCCGGCAAAACCCGTATCGGCGGGCTCAAAGGGAAAAAATTAAAGATGGGAGCGAAGTTTGACGATCCCGCGCTCAATGCGGAAATCGCCAAAACCTTCAACACCCCATGAGCGGCACCACCGTGACCGGCTGGTTGCTCGATACCCACGCGCTGCTGTGGATGCTCCACGGCGACAAGCGACTGTCAAAAAAGGCAGCCCAAGCCATCGATGGCAAACTTCCGATTCATCATTCTCGGGCGAGCTTCTGGGAAATCTCGATCAAGCTCTCCGGCAAGGGATTCGATTTTGAAATCGATGACGACTGGAACCAGATCTACCCGGCCGAGTTGAAGCGCATCGGCGTGCCGATGCTGTCTCCCACCCTCGACGATTGCCGCCTCCTGCAGGATCTTCCCAAGCTCCATGGAGATCCCTTTGACCGGATGCTTGTCTGCCAGGCGAAGCGCCTCGGTTTGGGTATTATCTCGACGGACAAAATCATCGACGCCTACGAAGTCAAACGGGCATGGTGAAACTGAACCAACCCCAAAGCCGTTATAATCTGCGTTTCGTGCGGATCCCAGCAAGCGGCAGCCATCCGGGCGAGGGGCTGGCCTCTGGTTGGATGAAGAGAACGAAACTGACCGCCGCCATATCAATGGTATTGATGCTTGTCTTATGCACGACTCCAAAGACGAGCCCACCGCGCGATGCTCGGTTCGCGCTGAATACTCATGCCGGATTTTAAGAATTGCCTCATCAAGATCCTCGAAGAGAAAACCGATCATCCATGCGGTTGACGTCGTCGATCCGGGGCGGTGATCTTATCGTTGTGAGGAGGATGAATCTCGTGGGCACAGTGACAGCATTTACACCGTCGGCCTGACACTGTTTGCTCCAGTCAATCCCTGCGCCACATTTCGGACAAATGTCGCCCTGTGAATAGCGCTCACTTTGGATTGGCTGAGGGACCCTACCCGTTACTCCGCAGTCCGACCCGACGTCTGGAAACCCCGACCCAGCGGCTGCGAGGCCCGGCCATTTCAAACGGCTGGCTCGTGCCACACCGGCCGGGTGCTTTACGGTTAAACTCCCGGCTTCCCCTGCCTTCATTCGTCAACGAACCGTCAAAATACCAAAAAAGAAACCAAATCCACACCATTCGGTCCTCGCGGATTAACATGTTTCCGCACAGGAGTTTACCTCCCTCTGATTCTTGGCTGTGCACCGTCTAATGGCAGCACGACGGTAGCTCGTTCTCGGCGGGCTTCGGTTTTTCTCCGTAGAAACTTTCCGGGATGGTGCCGTGGAGGCGCATGGCGAGGACCAGCGCGGTGACGAAGGCGAGGCCGCGGCGCATCCGGCCCATGGCGAGCGGGGTCATCTTGGCGCGGATGCGGTGGAACTGGTGCTGGGCGAGCCAGAGCAGCGGCACGGTGCCGAGGCCGAAGGCGAGAGTGAACTCCGCGCCCTTCGCAGCAGAGCCTGCGAGCAGCGACGCGCCGAACACCAGATAGAGCGGGCCGCAGGGGAGGAAGGGCGTGAGCAGTCCCATGGCGGAGGCCCCTCCGTAAGCAGAGAGTTTGCAGGCCTTGAAGCGGGCGCGGGCGGTGAAGCGGTTGAGGATGGCGGGCCGCGGGACTTTTTTATCCAGACCGAACGCCATGACCAACAACACGCCGACCATCACCCACGGCAGCAGCACGGCGGGTGAGTTGAAGAACCATTTCAACGGTTGCTGGCCGAGCGCGCCGCAGAGCGCGCCGATGAGGCCGTAGGAAACGAGACGCGAGCCATGATAGAGCGAGGCGGCGGTGAGGCGCTCGCCTTCGGATTTCGCCAGGGTGCCCAATCCGCACGCGATGGGTCCGCACATGCCGGCGCAGTGGAAACTGGTGGCAAGTCCGGCAACAAGGGCGGCGGCGGTGGTCATCGGGCAGTTAGTGTTTCACCTCGATCTGCTGCGGCGAGATCTTCACCGCAACGGAAATGAGGGCGGACCACGCTCCCAGCAGAAGGACGAAGGCGAGGACGACGTAAAGCCATGGATTGCGGGAAACGAATGCGGCGATGGATTTCATGATGGTTAGTCTTTTTCTTTATCGTGATGATTGTCTTTGTCGTGATCCTTGTGGATGGATTGGGGATTGGGGCCGAGGAAGCGGGTGGTTTTTTCGAGGGTGACGTCGCCGGGGTCGGCGTGGACGTCGAGCGTGATGTCCGAGATGCCGGCGTAGGATTCCATCGGTGCGACTACGACGCAGGTGCGGGAAATTTCGCTGAGAGGGGGGATGGAGAAGGTTTGCTCGGAGCCGCTGAGTTCGTAGCCGTCGGGAGTGCCTTTTCCGAGGCGGATGGTGATGGTGGCGGTCCGGTTGTGTTTGTTGAAGACGCGGATCTTGTAGATATTCCTAACGGACTCGGCGTCGCTGTAGAAACCCGCGCCGCCGTTGCGGGAAATGGTGGCGTTGAACGGACTGGCTTTCTGCGAGGCGACCAGCGTCAGCACGATCAGGCCGAGCAGGGCCAGCGCGCAGTAGGCATAGACCCGGGGACGAAGGTAGCGGCGCTTGTTTCCAGAGAAGCCGTTGAAGGAATCATAGCGGATGAGGCCTTTCGGGCGGTCCACCTTGGTCATGATGTCGTCGCAGGCGTCGATGCACGCGGTGCAGCCGATGCATTCGAGCTGGAGGCCGTTGCGGATGTCGATACCGGTGGGGCAGACTTGGACGCAGCGGCGGCAGTCGATGCAATCGCCCTCGGCTTTTCCTTTGGCACCGCGGGGTTCGCCGCGGACGGTATCGTAGCCGACGTTGAAGGTGTCATCGTCCGTTAGGGCGCTCTGGAGGCGGCCGTAAGGACACATGATGATGCAGAACTGCTCGCGGAAATAACCGAAGCAGAACCACAGGACGAGCGTGAGGAAGAGGACGATGCCGAAGGCCGTGGCATGTTCCAGCGGCCCTTCGTGCATGAAGCCGTAAAGCCGGTCCAGCGAGACGAAGTAGGACAGGAACACATGCGCGATGCCGGCGGCGATGAGGGCGTAGAGCGAGTGCTTCAGGACGCGCTTGAAGATTTTTCCAACCGTCCACGGTGCGATGGTGAGCGCGCGCCGGGCGGGGGCATCGCCATCGATCCAACGCTCGATCCGCCGATAGATGTGATCGAGAAACACCGTGTAAGGGCAGGTCCAACCGCACCAGACGCGGCCTAGCAGGGAGGTTCCGAAAAACAAGATGAAGCCCAGCCCGCTGACCGCGAAAAACATCACCCACAGGTCCTGGGGCACCAGCGTGAGGCCGAAGAGGTGGAACATCCGGTTTTCCACATCGAGGAAAACGGCGGGGTTGCCGTTGATCGGGATCCACGGCAGGAAAATATAGATGGCGATGAGCAGGACGCCGACGAAGCGCCGGGCGATGTTCCATTTTCCCGACACATCGGCCGGATGGAGGATGTAACGCGAACCATCGTCGTTGATGGTCGTCACGGAGACCAGGTTCGGTTTTTTGAGCACAGCCATGGGATGAGGCGGCAATATCCCAGCAAACCGGCTGATCCGCTCCGCATCCCCTGCGCTAATCCGCGCAGAAGCTATGCTAAAATATGCGGAGGTGTTTGGATTCGCGGCACTTTCCAACTTCCCATTTGGAAACGTCCGCACCATATTCATCTTCTGATGGAACCGTTACAAGCGCTCTCCCGATTCATCTTCATCTGCGTCTTCGTCACCGGGCCGGTCGCGTGGGGGCTGCTGGTGCTGTTCAAACGCCGCTGGAGCCGCGCCTATGACGGCTCGGTGGAGGCCAGCTCCGAGGAAATCCTGAAGGAGCTGGACCGCGAGTTCACTCCCTTGCGCCGGACGACCATCCGGACTCAGACGGAATACCTGCCGTTTCTTTTCGAGTGTATCCGCGAGAACATCGATTCCGGATTCGAGGATCAGCAGATGGGCTCACTGTTGCAGAGGATCGAACTTCATCGGGCGGACGAGGAGCGGAGCGCGATGTTCACCGTCGTCTCCGGCCGCCAGCGGAGCGACTTGCATTTGCGCTGGGTCCGCGATTCGTGTGACCGGATCCTGCTCCGCATCCAAGGAGCGCCACGGATCATCCGCGCGCTCAGGGATCACCAACGGCGGATTCCGAAGGCGGTGACCGGAATGGCGTGAGAAAGAGAAGTCGCTGGTCCGTCAGCGTTTCCGATCGGAACCAACATAGGAACGGACCATTTCATCTGCCAGATCGAACGGCGTCTGTGGCAGGGACTTGTTCAAGACGAGACTGAGCGTGAACGGGCATCCCTTGAGATCCGGATAGTGCCTTGCGTACGTCGTATAACCTGGTCCGCCGCCTCCGTGACCGTAGGCGTCGCCAAGCGGATCGTTGCGGGAGTGCATCAGCCCGAGTCCGTAGGCGGGAATGGATGCCGCAGGTGAGGTCTTCAGAACATCCACCGTTTCCATCATTTTCCGGACCGACGGTTCTGAAACGATTTTCCCAGCGAACAAGGCATCATAAAATCGCGCGACATCGACGACGGTCGAGATCAGGCAGCCGGTTACGATCCATTCCGGTTGATAGAGCTGCCGGAAATCTCCTTCAAATCCGGGTGCCTCTCCTTCCAACAACTCCAATTTCAAATCCGGTGCGATGAACGGCCTGGTTTCGTGGAGTTCCGCTTTTGAAAGGACGGCTTCCTGGAGGAATGCGTAGAAGTCCATGCCCGAGAGGTTCTCTATCAACTCTTTCAGCAGCCCGTATGCGGGATTCGAGTAGGACCATCCCTGGCCGGGCGGGGACAACGGGGTATGCTTCAACCCGGTTTCCATCAAGCGCCCATAGCTCCACGGTTCCTGCGGATGCGAGGTCACCGCGGTTTGGTATTCGCTTGAGGAGAAGTAATCGGACAATCCGCCGGTGTGGTTCAGCAATTGGCGGACGGTGATTCCTGCTGGTATCGGCGCGTCGGGCAGGAAGTGGTGGAAGGACTGGTCCAAAAAATCGCCCCGCTCCTCACAAAGCTTCAGAATTGCCGTAGCGGTGAATGTTTTGGAAATGCTGTAGATGTAAAACGGCCTACCATGATCCCCGGCTCCGATTGACCCTGCGGAGAAAGTCCGCACCACGCCGTTTTCAGACACAGCGGCCAGCGCACCTTTGCAGCCGGCCTTTCCAAGCCACGCCTCAAGGAGGGTTGTCGGGTCGAAAGGCATGGCTATCGAAGGTGTCGAGCCACCCAGATCATCTTGGAACTTGCGAGGAAACCCGCTTTCGGACGCGAGGTGTTCCTCGGGTCAAACGTAGTGCAGCTCTTTCGCTTTCGCTTCGATGGCTTTCTCGTTGTCGAGCAGCTCCTGGATCGGGTCCCAACGACCGGAAAGCAGGGCTTCGCGGGCGGAGTCTGGCATGGTGACCGGGATGTCGAGGCCGCTGGAGGTGGTGACCTTGAGGGCTTTCACGTCGATGGTGACTTCGATGGTCGGGTCGGCCTCGATCGCGTTTTGCAGGACGACGATGTCCGCGGCGCTGGCCATCACGCAGGGCATGGCGAGCGTGGTGGAGTTGCCGTAGAAGATTTCCGCGAAGGACTCGGCGATGACGCCGTTGAAGCCGTATTTCCGGAGTGATTGCGGTGCGTGCTCACGGGAGGAGCCGCAGCCGAAATTGACGCCGGCGACGAGGATGGAAGCCTCGCTGAAACGCGGATCGTTGAGCGGGTGGTTCGTCTTGTTGCCGGTTTCGGAATCGAATCGGACGTCGTAGAATGCGAATTCGCCGAGACCGTCGAAGGTGACGCATTTCATGAAACGTGCCGGGATGATGCGGTCGGTATCAATGTCGGCGCCGGGGATGAAAACCGCGCGGCCGGTGACGAAGGGAACTGGATCGAGTGCCATGGGAGAGGTTGAGAGTTGATGGTTGAGAGTTGATGGAAAGAAAGAATCAGTCCTCGATGCGGTTGAGGTGATACCAAGGGCGTTGGACGTCCTCGGGGAACGGATTGGATTGATAGAAAGCAGCGAGCGGCGCGGCGTAGCCGATGGAATCGAGCCGCACGATGGTGCCGAACTGGGTGTAAAGATTGCGTTTCCAGCGTTCCGAACGGCGGAAAACGAGGATTTCCGGCCACTCCTGTTCGATGAGGACGATTTCCTCGACGGAGGGAATCCGCTTGTAGTTGGTGAGCTTGTCACCTCGGTCAAAGCGCGAGGTGGAGTCGGACAGCACCTCGATGATGAGCTTCGGATTGGAAACAACATGTGAGTCGTCATCGCCCGGTTCGCAGGCGACGAACACATCCGGATAGTAGTAACTTTCTCCCAGATCGTCCGCGATCTGGACTTTCACCGCCTCGATGTACGTGCGGCAGGGGCCGCCACGGAGGTGGGCTTGCAGGGCGGATGCTAGATCCAGACAGATTTCGTTGTGCCTGCGGCTGGCTCCGGACATTGCATAAACCCGACCGTCCACGAACTCATGACGCGTTTCCGAACGGAGTTCTCCTTCGAGATACTCGGTGGCGGTGATCGGGAGTTTGTGGGCGGCGGTGCTCATGGCGAGCGTGAGGTTAGGCGACGGCGGCGGCAGGCTCGATTTGGAAAACCTCGCGGGCATCGGCGATAGAACCTTGGATCGCAGCGGCGGCGACCATGAGAGGCGACATCAGGACGGTGCGGCCGGTGGGCGAACCTTGGCGGCCCTTGAAGTTCCGGTTGGAAGACGAGGCGCAGAGCTGGTCGCCGACGAGTTTGTCGGGATTCATCGCGAGACACATCGAGCAACCCGCGCCGCGCCACTCGAAACCAGCGGCGATGAAGATCTTGTCGAGACCTTCGGCTTCCGCTACTTCCTTCACGAGGTTGGATCCGGGCACGACCATGGCCCGCACGCCGGCAGCGACCTGCTTACCCTC
>JBDSNC010000174.1:0-54650 GCA_039915545.1 Luteolibacter sp. | reverse complement strand
GCCCGCCGCCACCGCCATCAAGGAATGGGGCGAGCCGGCCGAGTATGACCACCTCCGCGAGCTGGCAATCCGCCGGTTTGCGGACTCTTCAAACGATGCGGTCGCCGCCCAGGTCACAAAGGCCGTCTTGCTGGAGGCTGCGGACGAGGAAACGCTGCGGGGCCTTGTCCCGCTGTCCGCGATCCTCGAATCCGCCATGACAGACAAGAACGTGGATGACAATCTGTATGTCTCGGCCTGGAGGCAGTTTTCGCTCGCGCTTCTGGCTTACCGGCAGAGCAATTTCGAGAGGGCACTCTATTGGGCTCGAAGGAGTTCCACATCCGCCAAAACCGACCAACTGAAGGTGTCGATCCGGATCCTGCTCGTCATGATCGATCTCCGCGAAGGACGCGTCCAAGATGCCGGGGCGACCTTGAAAGACGCCCGCCGGCAGATCGAGCGATGGGAAGCGGAGCCATTCCACTTGGGAACCTCGGTGGATCTCTGGTTCGACTGGGGAAATGCCCGGATTTTCCTGAAGGAAGCCGAGCGGATGCTCGACGGCACGGTGCATTGAGATGCGCTGCAACGTCCGCCCTGCATAGGGAAGGAAAGAATTCCAGCGCCCGGTGTCGGGCGTTACGGCCGCTTCTCGTTTTTGTATGCGGGAAACGTCCGGAGAAGAGTCGGTCAACGACGGTCGGTTCCCACCAACCCATCGTTATTCATGAAACCCAGAATCATTTCGTCGAAACTTCGTATCCTTGGCATTTCACTCGCCGCCCTGTCGGCAAACTTCTCCGGTGTCACCGCCGCCACCATTTACAAAAACGACAACGCCACCCCGCTCAATATCACGACCAGTTGGTCCGGTGACATCGCGCCCGGTGTCAACGACATCGCCGCGTGGGACAATGCCATCACCTCGGCAAACTCCACCGTGCTGGGAGCCGATCTCGCCTGGAAAGGCATTTTCATCTCCACCCCCGCCGGCCCCGTCACCATCGGCGGAGGCAACACGCTGACACTCGGCAGATCGGGTATCGACATGAGCATCGCCTCGCAGGGGCTGACCATCAGCTCCAATTTTGCCACCGCCGCCGGTAACCAGACTTGGAACGTGGCGACCGGCCAGACGCTGACACTCCAGACCGGCACCTTCACCCGCGCCGCCGCAGCGACCGTGACCATCGACAGGACCGCCAATACCGGAACCATCGCAGCCTCGAACATCGCCAACACGAACAACATCGTCGGACCTTGGATGACGGTGACAAGCCTCGGTGTGGCGGCGAACGGATCACCCAACGGCAACACCTTCGCCACCAGTGGAGCAACCCTTACCCCCTTCATCGCGGCGACGCCTGCCGCGAATTACGGTTATACGAGCAGCACGACGGCCAACTACGACGTCGCTCTAAGCGCGCCACAAACCATCGGTGTCTCCCGCGATGCGAATACCGTCCGCCACATCGGGGGGGCTGCGACCGTGATCTCCAACGGCACGATCACCTGCGGTTTCAACGGCCTGATGAATGCCGGAACCGGCCTGCTGACCTTGGGTGACACCGCCCTTCAATTGATGAACATCAAGGCCGGCGTCGGCACCGGTACCGAGCTGGTGCTCCATGCAGCCAGCTCTAACATTTCCATCCTGGAACCGATCGTCAACAACGGCGCCAACGCGTCGTCGGTCACCATCAATGGCCCGGGCACGGTGACTCTGGGAGGCGGCATCGCCAGCACCTATACCGGCAGCACGACGATCAACAGCGGCACACTCTCGACCAACCAGAACCTCGGTGCAGCAAGCACCGCCGCAGTAGTCAACAGCGGAGCGACGCTGGCCATCACCGGCGGGACCTACACGAACGTTGTCACCGGCGGCGGCGCGGTCACCTCCACCAACTCAACCATCACTGGAAACTGGAGCAACTTCGCAGGCAGCTTCACGCACACCAATGGCACCGCTTCGGCATCTTTCAGTGTCGCCAACGCCACCAGCAAATTCGCGGCCTACTCGCTCACGACCGCGACGGCCTCTGCCCAGGGTTTCATCGCAGGCTTCAATACCGGCAGCGCCTCAGGCACCTACACCTTGGAATTGGGGTCCCTGAGCGGTGTCACCGGCACGCTTTTCCGCGGAGGCAACACCGCATTGGGGATCGCCACGCTGCGGATCGGAAATCTCAACACCGACACCACCTACGCCGGTGCTTTCAACGACGGAACCACCACCAAGATCGCCATCGACAAAGTCGGCACCGGCATTCTCACCCTCTCCGGCAGCAACCCTTACACGGCCGGCACCACCATTTCCGCCGGCACCTTGCTCCTCACCGGCGCGCTGAGCTCCGCAGCCAACGCCGTCACTGTTAGCGGAGGCGCCACCTTGGCCGGTACCGGCACCATCGCGGGCAACGTTTCCGTTAGCTCGAGCGGCATTCTGGAAAACGGCAATGGAGGCACCAACGCACTGACGGCGGCTGGCCTCAGTTTCGCCGGAGCCGCCACGATCAATGCCCACTTCAACGTCACGACTCCCCCGCTGGCGGTGACGGGCGCCCTTTCCACCACGCCTGCCAGCGGTCAGGTGACTCTCAACGTCGCCTCCACCGTCCCGCTGGCCAACGGCACTTACAATCTCATCAGCTACGGCAGCTTCGGTGGCGCGGCCTCGAACTTTACCGCCAACGTCACGACGGGTCTCAACAGCCGCCAGTCCGCCTCGATGGTTCTCAGTGGCAACAACGTCGCCCTGCAGGTCTTCGGTGACACGCCGAAATGGACCGGCGCGTTCAGCAACAACTGGACCACGAACGCCATTCCCGGGGCCAAGAACTGGAAGCTCGCCATCGGAAACACCGCCACAGATTTCATCTCCGGCGACAACGTGCTGTTCGACGACTCCGCTGCGGGCTCCGGTGCCGTCGTGGTCAACATTGGCGACAACAGCATCGATGCCGGTATTATTGAATTCAACAACACCAGAAACTACACGCTTTCGAGCGACAATTTCAACTCCATCCTCAGCGGATCGCTCACCAAAAACGGCACCGGCAGCCTGACCATCGAGAACGCCAACTCCTACCCGAGCGGCACCACTTTCAACGGCGGCGCGCTCAAACTGAACAACAACTCTGCAATCGGCTCCGGCACCCTAACTATCGGCACGGGCAGTCCCAAGGTGTTGGACAATACCTCCAGCGCGGGCGTTTCCTTTTTCTCTAACGCGGCCCAGAACTGGAACGACGACTTCACCTTCACCGGCACCAACGACCTCGACTTCGGCAGTGGGGCGGTCACCGTCGGCGGCAGCGGAACCGATCGCACCATCACGACCACTGCCGGGACCTTGAGCGCCGGTGAGGTGAAAGCCGCGGCCCAAGGACTGGTCAAACAAGGCGCGGGCACCTTGGTAATCGCCTCGGGCGGTGCCGGTGCCGCCGGCAGCGCGATTTCCGGCACGCTCAACATCGCGGCCGGTACCCTCCAGATCAACCGCTCCGGCAATACCGGCGCGGGCAGCGGGGATTTCACCACCACCGGCCTAACTGGAACTGGCACAGTAACCAACGGTGCCGGCGATGAACGCTGGCTGACCGTCAACACTGCCTCCAACAACACCTTCACCGGCACCCTGGCAAATGGCGGTACGGGTGGCCTCGGGTTTGACAAGCAAGGTGCCGGCAACCTCACTTTGGCAGGCGCGAATTCCTACACCGGCCTGACAACCGTGGACGGCGGCACGCTCATCCTCCCCGTCGCTAACAGCGGCACCGGCAGCAATGCGGTGGTGAATTCCGGCACCCTGGTGCTGGGCAATCCGTCCGCACTCGGCACGCCGGCCACCCCGAAAACCATCCGGCTGGCGGGCAACGCCATTTCCACCCTCGAGCTCGCCCACGATGGCGGCGGCCCTGTTTACGGCTTCATTTTCGGCACCACCACCAACGCGACGATCATCGCCAATCGCGCCACGGCGGGAGCGGGGATCAATCATACGCTGACCACCGTAGGATCCGCAGGCGTCGGCGGCGGCACCATCACGTTCACCAGTGGAGCCAATGTCACCACAGGCAGCGGTCGGATCACATTCACCGAATTCGGCCTCGCCGCCGGGACCGTCCAAACCACGGTCCTCAATCCGACGACTGCCAACGTGACGACCGGCAATATCTCCAAGGTCGGCAGCACTGCTCTCAACCAAACCCTCGAACTCGGCGGCACCAGTGCCGACAACAACGTCACCGGGGTGATCGCCAACGGCGACGGAGCCGCGATCATCGCAGTGACCAAGTCCAACAGCAGCACCTGGACGCTGTCCAACACCAACACCTACACGGGCAACACCATCATCGGCAATGCCAACGGTGCCGGCGTCCTCCGCGCAACCGCCAGCGGGGCGCTTGGCGCAGGCACCGTCCTGTTCGACGGCTCCGGCGGAACCCCCGGTCCCACCAGCCGCCTAGAGCTGACTAACAACATCACCCTCGCCAACAGCATCACGCTCAACCAGCGCAACAACACCTCGGCCGCCATCCTCAGCGTCAGCGGAAACAACATCCTCGGTGGAGCAATCGACCTGAACACCGGAGGCAGTGCTGCCAATATCCAATCCGACTCCGGCCTTCTCACCCTAACCGGCAACATCGGCACCACCACCACGGTAGTCCGCGCCCTCCACCTCGGCGGAGCAGGCAATGGTCTGGCCAGCGGGGTGATTTTCAACGGCACCAGCACCGGTACGGTCACCGTCACCAAGGACGGTTCCGGGACCTGGACCCTCAGCGGGGCTAACACCTACACCGGAAGCACCACGGTCGCAGCAGGCACTCTCAGCATTGCGCAACCCGCGCTTGCCGATGCCGCCACCGTCAGCGTCGCCACAGACGCCCTGCTCAACCTGACCCACTCTGCCACCGATACCGTGGACCGCTTCTTCATCGGGGGAGTCGAGCAAGCCGCCGGCACCTGGGGCAGCCTGACCTCGTCCGCCGCTCACAAGACCGCCCGCATTACCGGCACCGGCATCCTGCTGGCGACCAATGGCGCGGCCAGCGGTTACAACACCTGGGCCTCAAGCTTCGGTCTCGACCCCCTCACCGACGGTGCCGCCGGCTTTGACAAGGATCTCGACGGCTATAACAACGTCACCGAATACGTCCTCGGCGGTTCCCCCATCAGCGGTTCGAACAATCCGAAAATCTACTCCCTCATCGCGGACAGCAGTGCCGATGGCGACGCGCTCAACGAGCAGATCATGACCATCGCGGTCCCGGTCGGCACTCCCGTCTTCAGCGCGGGAGCACCGGCATCGACCGCCACTTTCGAAACCTTCGGAATCGCCATCCGCGGCAGCACCGACCTCGCTTCTTTCCCGGTCACGGTCACTCCGGTCAACCCTATCATCACCGGACTGCCGAGCACACCGTTCGTATCGGGCGGCATCTCTTACGAGTATCGCTCCTTCAGTCTCGGCGGCTCCAACAACCTTTCCGGCAAGGGCTTCCTGCAAGTGACCGTGTCCCGCCCGTAACGGGGTTCGAATCTTGAGTTTTTTCCCCAAACCCTCCGGGAGCCGCACCAGCGGCTCCCGGCGCTGCTATCGTCGCCTTTTGCCTCCGAGTAAAACCCATCAAATCATGAGTCTTCGAAATACAATCCGGCTCGCCCATCGGCTGGCGTTCCTTTTGTTCCTGTCATGCCTGATCAGTCCATTTGCGACCGCCCAGACACTTGCCGTCGACAATGACATCGAAACCTATGCCACACTGACCAGCACGACCGTAACCATTACCGGTCGCTCCGAGCTGCGCATCACCGGAACCGGCACTCCCCTCACCGGCTGCACGATCAATCTCAACTCCACGGACTCGTGGTTGATCTTCACCAACATCAAGCCGTCGGTCGTAAACACAACCGCCTATCGCAACCAGATCAAGGTCAGCGGCGCGGCGGCTGTCCTGAACACCAACTGCCGCATCGTGCAGTATGGAAACGGGACGGTGGTGATTCCTCAGGGCTCGGGCTTTGCGCCGATGCAGGTTTTCACCGGCGCGTTGTTTACCGGTAGTTCGATGTCGCTCACCAACTACACCGATTATAACAGCACCACCCTTGGCACCTTCAATGACAAGATCAGTTCCTTCAAGCTCAAGCGCGGCTACACGGCGACGATCGCTCAAAACACGAACGGCACCGGGATCAGCAAAAACTATGTCGCACAGGACGGGGACATCGAAGTATCGCTGCTGCCGTCGAGCTTGAACGACTCGGTCAGCTTCGTGAGGGTGTTCCCCTGGCGCTGGGTCACTAAAAAAGGCTCGGGCGATGTCGATCCCACGCTCTTGAACGCAAAGTGGCATTACGACTGGAACATCGACAAAAACTCCGGACTGGACTGGGAATATGTCGCGATCAAACAACAACCCAATTGGCCGAGCCTCAGCCAGAACTGGCAGACGCGGGGAGTCAATCATCTGCTAGGCCTGAATGAGCCGAACAATCCGGTCGAAGATTCCTATAAGAATCTGTCCCCCGTCGGTTCGACGGCCGATGCGGTGGCGAGAATGACGGACCTCCTTGCCACCGGTCTGCGTCTCGGCGGGCCGGCCGTCACCGATGGCGGCTATTCCTGGATTGTGGATTTTGTCAACAAGGCTGACGCCGCGGGCTATCGCCTCGACTACATCCCCGTTCATTATTACCGCTCCACCTCGGGCAACGACCCGCAGACAGCGGCCAACAACATGTATAATTTCATCAAAGGCATCCACGACGCCACGGGAGGCCGGCCGATATGGGTCACCGAATTCAACAATGGTGCCGATTGGACCGACAACGCCCAGGACCCCACCGCCAACCAAAACAAGAATGTCATCGAAGCGATGATCAACATGATGGACGACACGTCCTGGATCGAGCGCTATTCGATCTACAGCCACGTCGAATGGTTCCGCCAGACCCACTATAACGACGGCACCATCACCCCCATGGGCGCGATGTATCGGGACCACGTGGCACCCATGGCCTATCAGCAAGTGATGCCCAGCGTGTCCACACCCGCCGGTGCGTTCTATCGATTTGAAAATGACACCCGCGACAGCTCGGCCAACGGACACACCGCGATGACGAAGGGGGCCGCCACTTTTACCACAGGAAAAACAGGACAGGCCATCGTGATGAGCGGCAGCTCGTCGAGCGCCGATCATGTCGTGCTTCCACCACGGTTGGGAGACAGCGCCGATTTCACCTTCGGCGCTTGGGTCTACTGGGCCGGTGGCGCTAGCTGGCAGCGGATCTTCGACCTCGGCACCGGAACCAGCAACTACATGTATCTGACACCCAGCGCATCCACCGGCGTGCTCCGGTTCGGCATCCGGGACGGCGGTGATGACCAACAGCTCAACCACACCGCAGCCCTTCCCATCAACACGTGGACGCACGTTGCCGTGACCATCAGCGGCAATACCGGCAAACTTTTCGTCGACGGCGTGTTGGTCGATACCAACACGAGCATGACACTCAACCCGAGCGATCTGGGGACGACCTCGAACTACCTCGGCAAGAGCCATTTCTCGACAGACCCGTATTTCGCAGGCCGTCTGGATGACGTGCAATTTCTCCCCACCGCGCTGGGCGATGCGGCAGTGGCCAGGATGATGAGCAACACTCCGCCGCAGTTTGCATCCGGCACCATTACCGGTCCCGCGGGCAGTCAGGACACGCCCTACATCGGCAGCATCGCCGGGGCCGCCACCGATGCGGATGCCGGTGACACGATCACCTACAGCAAATACTCGGGACCCGCGTGGCTGACCGTGGCGGCCGATGGCACGCTTTCCGGCACCCCGCCGGGAACCAGCGAGGGCCCGCAGGAGTTCATCGTCTTTGCCACCGATCTCGCAGGAGCTTCGGCGGCAACGCTCCTGAACATCCAGCTTCCGGTCGTCCTTGGAAACGGAACCTGGACATCCAACAGCTCGGGCACCTGGAGCGACAAGACGAAGTGGAGCAGCAACTTCCCCGCGAACGGACCGGGATATTCGGCGAACTTCAGCACCCTGAACCTCGCTGCCAATACCACCGTGACGCTCGATCGCACACGCACCATCGGCACGATGACGTTCGGCGACACTTCCGGGACCGAGTCGTGGACGCTGAACTCCGCCGACGACAGCAAGTTGAATCTAGCAGTGACGTCGGGATCACCGTCCATCGTGGTCAGCCAAAACACGGCGACGCTTGCGCTGGGTGTTTCCGGCACCAACGGCTTCACCAAGACGGGCATTGGCACCCTGGTGTTGAATGGCGACAATTCCCTATCAGGAACCGTGATCCTGGGGGGAGCGGGTGCCACCTCGGCAAATGACGGCACGGTCCGCATCGCACATCCCGAAGCCATCTCAGCGGTCGGCACCATCAACATCATCAGCAACAGCGGAGCCAGTGCCGCCTCGACGCTGGAGTTCGATGGCACGGGCGGTGACATCACGGCGACGTCCGCCATCGCCCTCAGCGGCCGCAACGCCAGCGTGACAGCCATCCGCAATCTTTCCGGTAACAACACACTTGCCGGAGCCCTCACCCTCAACACGGGAGGCAGCAACTATATCTTCGAGTCTGTGGGCGGTCTGCTCACTCACAGCGGAAACATCACTTCAACGGTTGGCGGCACCCGCACGCTGAATTTCCAAGGCGGCGGCAACACCGAAGTCTCGGGGCGCATTCTCAACGGAACCTCCACCGTGCTGGCAGTCACGAAATCCGGCACCGGAACTATAACGTTAAGTGGTGCCAACACCTACACAGGAGTGACCACCGTCAGCGCGGGCAAGCTCGCGGTCAACGGCAGCATCGTCAGCGGCGGCGCGCTCACTGTCGCATCCGGAGCGGTTTTGACGGGCGGAGGAACCATTGCCACTGCGGCCACCATCAACGGCACTCACAATCCCGGCGCGGGATTCGGCACCCAGACTTTCACCGGCTCCCTGAATTATGGCACGGCTTCACGGCTTTCATGGGAACTCGGTGATAATTCCCTAACTCCCGCCAGTTTTGACCGTGTTGCTGGCGGCACAGTCAACATCGGCAGCGGTGCGAGCTTGGATGCGGTATTCAATGCTCCAGGAACTGCGGTCAATTTCACCGATCCATTCTGGCTCTATCCACTCAAGTGGACGCTGCTCAACGGCACCAACATCACCGGCAGCTTCATGCTGGCAACCGTCAGCCAGGATTCCGGCGGACGGTCCATTTTCAGCTACGGCACTCTGGCGCTCCAACAGAGCGCCACCGCGGTCACGCTGGTGTTCACACCGAGCGGAAGCGTTCCGGCACCGCTGGTGCCGGCCGGTGTGACCACGACGTCGAGCGATGGTCAGGTCAACCTGACATGGAATGAAACCGCCGGAGCGGACACCTACAACGTGTTGCGTTCGACCTCCAGCGAAGGCCCCTTCACAACGATCGCGAGCGGACTCACCACACCGGCCTATTCGGATTTCGCAGCGACCAACGGCACCACCTACTTCTACGTCCTCACTGCGACAAACTCCGCAGGCACCGGCCTGGCATCGACAGCCGTGGAGGCGACACCGGTCCCCGTCTATCCGCAGGATTTCGTCCACGGCAACCTGATTCAATTCAACAACAACGGCGGTTGGTGCTGGTTCCAGGACGAGCGTGCGATCATCGACTTCACCACGGGCAACCTGCTCGTGAGTTCCATCACCGACAGCCCCGGATACAACGCCCGCGCGAGCGACGTGGATGTGGCCAGCTACAATATTTCCACAGGCGCGCGATCCATCTTCACATTGGGGAATTTCGGCACCGGCGGCTCGGATGATCATAATTCCGGTGCGCTGCTGCGGAGGCCGGACGGGAAGTATCTTGCCGTCTGGTCGAGCCATGGAGCGGACACGCTCACCCGCTATCGAATTTCCAACAATCCAAGTGATGCCTCGAGCTGGGCGGCTATGCAAACTTTTGACAACGCAGATCCGGGGCCCGGCGCGACTTACGCGAATATCTTCTATCTGCCAAATGGCGGCACTCCACTGACCTATAACTTCAGCCGCACGGACGGCTACGATCCGAATTTCAGCACGTCCACCGATTTTGGAGCCACTTGGACTTACAGCGGTCACCTGGCCAAGGACCCGGCCTCCGGAACCGGCGGTGCCTACCGCCCTTACGTGAAGTATGCGTCCAATGGTTCCAACCGGGTTTATTTCATCACGACGGAAGCCCATCCGAGCCAATTCGCCACTTCCACCGGCATCTACGCCGGCTATGTGCAGGACAAGGCGATGTATAAAATGGATGGCACGCTCGTGCGCGCTGCCGGCGCCAGCATGAATGTGGCGAGCGCGCCTTACGCCACCGACTACACCACGGTCTTCTCACCCGACGCGGTGGTCGATGGCACGGCACGCAACCGCAGTTGGACGACCGACCTTGAAGTGGATGCTGACGGCAATCCTTACGGTGTGTTTACCTCACGCGTCGCCAACAGCGTGGACGACCATCGCTTTTACTACACGCGTTGGAACGGCACCGCCTGGGAAGTGCACGAACTCGCCAAGGCGGGCGGCTATCTCTACTCCACGGCGGAGCCTGACTACACGGGCCTGGCAGCGGTCAACCCGAAGGATCCCAACGAACTTTACATCTCCACGAACATCGCTCCTGTTAGCGAGGAGGCGACGGCGTTCTATGAAATTTACAAAGGCATCACTTCCGACCGTGGAGCAACATGGACTTGGACGCCGGTCACCCGGAACTCCACGATGGACAACATCCGGCCGATCATGCCGGCCGGCGACGACAGTGTGAAAGCGGTGCTCTGGCTGCGCGGCACCTACACGACTTATGTGGATTTCCATCTCGCCGTCGTCGGGCTGGTAGAGCACATCGGATCGAATCCCCCGAGCACCACCCAGTATATTGATGCAACCCCGGCAAACACCGTCCCCGTTGCCGGAGGAGCATGGCTCTCGGGCACCGGGACAGGAATGGGACCCAATGACAGCCTCTGGTTTTCCCGAACGGGATATGGCAACGGCGGTAGCATTCTCTCTGCGGACGAAGGGGCAGCGGAAAGTGCGCCTTTGCTCAAGACCTCAGTGACAGGCCTCGCGCCGGATGACTATGACGTGTATGCGTTCTTCTGGTCTGATATTGACGAACTGTGGCAAATTCAGGCGGGTTTCAGTTCCACCTCGTTGCTTGGATTCGAGAAACTGGGAGCACAGCAGGTTCTCCGCAGCAGCCTGACTGGAGCCACGACGGTGGGTTCGGCCACGGGGCACTATATGTACAAGGTCTATCTGGGACGTACCAAAGTCACGGGAGACACGCTATCGGTCTATGTGAAGGATGGAATCGGCTCTCTCGCAGGACGCACCTGGTATGACGGGATCGGATATGCCATTGCTCCGGACGAAACGCCCACGCTGTCGGCCATCCCGGATCAGACACTGCAGTTCAACACCGCCTCCAGCCCGATCGCGCTGACGGTGGGTGACAGTGACAGCCCGCTGGATTCACTCACACTCAGCGGCTCGGCAACGAATCCCGCACTCATTCCGTCAGGCAACATCATTTTCAGTGGCACGGGTTCGTCCCGCACTGCCGTGATCACCCCGGCTGCCGGCATGAGCGGAACCACATCCGTCACTTTTGTTGTCAGCGATGGCACCGAGACCCGTTCTCAAACTTTCAACGTCACCGTCTTCAATCAATCGGATACCTGGAGGCTGCAAAACTTCGGCACGAACTGGGGCAACGACGCAATCGCCGGCAGCCTGGCCGACCCCGATGCCGACGGCCTTCTCAATCTCATTGAATATGCCATCGGCTCAAACCCTAACGGACCTACCCCGGAAGCCCGGCCGCAGGCGGTCAAGGCCGACGGCAAATTCAGCATCACCTTCAAACGCCAGACAACGGCGACTGATGTAACCTTGTGCGTCCAAGCAGCGGAGAGTCCAGCCGGCCCTTGGATCGACATCGCAAGCAGCACGGCGGGAGCGGCCTTTATCGCCACCGCTCCGGACGCGACGGTGGAGGAAACGGGCACCGGCTCCACCCGCGACGTCCGGGTAAGCGACATTTACCTGTTGAACCAGCCATCGCACCCGGCGCGATTCATGCGCCTGCAAGTGAACCGCCCGCTGAACTAACACCCGAGACGAACTCCTTGGACAAACGGTGCCTGCGCCAGACCGGCGAAAAAATCGACGTCCCGTGTCGGGAGATTTTCACGAATCCCGTTTTTACCATGATGCCCGGAGTCCGTGCCCCGCTCCGTGGCCGTTTTCCCCATTCAAAAACCTCCCGATGAAACCCAAAAAATCCGCCCAACCCATCGCAGGACGCTCCGCGATCCTGGCTACCGCGATCGCCGCCGGAGCCCTCGCGATTCCGGCACATGCCTCCACTTTCACCTTTGGCCGGGGCGTCGCCGGCTCGTTCTCGTGGAACAACTCGACAGGAGTCACCGCCGGCGAATCCGCCCCGTCCGCCGTTGTCAATGGCAACTGGGGTGCCTCGGCCGGAACTGTCGGGACCGTTGCCGGCACCAACTTTCCCGGAGTCGCCGGGGACATCGCGAATCTGAACAACAGCACGAACGCCACCCAGACGTTGAACCTCGATCAGAACGTCGCGATCGGGCAACTGGTGTTCGGAAACACCAGCAACACCAACACCCGCACCGTGGCTTCCGGCGGGGCCGGCACCTTCGTTCTCACGATGGACAATGCCGCTGCAAACTCATCCATCTCCCAAACGTCCACCAGTATCGGGAACGTCACCGCCGCGATCGCTATCGGCGGCAACGGCACGCTGGCGCTTTCAAATTCGAGCGCGACCGGACAACTCAATATCAACGGCGGCATCACCTCCGCACTGGCGAGCGGCACCCAGACGGTTAGCAAGACCGGTGCCCAGGCCGTCACGGTCAACGGTGTGATCGGGAACGGCCTGACGGGTGGCACGGTCGCTGTCGATGCGACCGCCGGCACGCTGACACTAACGGGTGCAAACACCTACACAGGATCCACCACCATCACCGCGGGCACGCTGATCCTCAGCGGAACGACCGCCGCACTTTCCGCCAACAGTGCGATCACCAACAACGGCACCCTCACCATCGACCGCAGCAACTCGGTGGTGCAGGGCACCGATTTCTCGTCCTCCGGCATCAGCGGCACGGGGGCATTGAACGTCACCGGCACAGGCCTCGCCCTAACATTGAACACCGCCAACACCTACGCGGGCACCACCACGATCGGCGCTGCTGCAAACAACTCGGTGGTTCGCGCCACCGCTACCGGCGCGCTCGGCACCGGCGGCACCGTCCAGTTCGACGGCACAGGCAACGGCAGTACCGCCCGTCTGGAACTGAGCGGCGGCATCACTCTATCAAACCCCACCATCCAGTTCTCCGGCAGGAACAATACGACCGTCGGAATCCAGAGCATCAGCGGCAGCAACACGCTCTCCGGAAATCTCAACCTTCAGGGCGGCGGCTCAACCTATACCGTCCAGTCGGACGCGGACCAGCTGACCTTGTCGGGAACCATCGCCAATGCATCGGGCTCCGGCACTCGGATTCTCACCGTCACCGGCGTAGGCAACGGTCTCGTCAGTGGCGCGATCACCAACGGCACCGGCAACATCACCGCCCTGACAAAATCCGGTGGCGGTACCTGGACGCTGAGCAACGCATCCAACACCTACACCGGCGCGACCACGGTTTCCGCCGGTACCCTCCTAATAAACGGCGCGCTCGGAAATACGGCGGTCGGCGTTACCGCTGGCACGCTCGGTGGCTCAGGAACCATCGCTGGCACTGTTTCCGTCTCCGGCACTGGCAAGCTTTCCGCGGGCAACTCGATCGAAAGCCTCGCCACCGGCGCGCTGACCATGGGCAGTGGTTCGAGCTTTGTTTATGAAGCGTCAAACAACAGCTCCACCGGTGCCGACCTCGTCGCCGTCGGCGGCACGATTTCGCTAACCGGCGTCAACCTCGACCTCACGGGCAGCAACCTGGCCAGCGGGACCTGGGGAACGAACGACAAGATCACCCTCATCAGCTACACGGGCACGGGCATCACCAGCGGCTTTACCGGCTTCACCGATGACACGTCCTATACCTTCGGTGCGAACCAGTGGCTCTTTAACTACAACGACACCGTGGCCGGCGCAAACTTCGCGGCGGATGCCCTGAGCGGCACTTCCTTCGTGACCATGACGGTGATTCCGGAACCGGCGGCGGCAGTTCTCAGCGGCTTCGGGCTGCTCGCATTGCTCTGTCGCCGAAGGAGCTGAGTTCGGCCAACCCCGACTCAATCGGATCGGCCGGCGCTGGTGGTCCCGAGTGGAATCGAACCACTACCTACGGCTTCGGAGGCCATCGTCCTATCCATTGGACCACGGGACCAGTGCGTTTGCGCTGAGGCGGAAAGGCGTAACGGGCCTTGCCGGACTT
This sequence comes from Luteolibacter sp., assembly GCA_039915545.1. Classification (GTDB taxonomy): domain Bacteria; phylum Verrucomicrobiota; class Verrucomicrobiia; order Verrucomicrobiales; family Akkermansiaceae; genus Luteolibacter. Next base: position 40,165 of record JBDSNC010000174.1, on the reverse strand, counting down.
GGCAAGGAGAAGGATGAAATTCGCCGCAACGAATTGGTTTTCACACCGTCATCCGGTCCCAGACGGCCCAGAAAGCGGTGGTCTGTCCGGCGTCCGGGATGATCTCCATGAGCAGGGTTTTCGGGCCGGTCTCAAACTTGTCGAAGTCGTCCACGGTTTGCACGCGCAGGTGGTTCATCCCCCACAACGTGGCAAGTCCGGAGAGATCGGCGGTCTGCGGATTGGTCATCCACTCGGCGGCGCGCGGGCTCATGGTCTGTAGGCGCGGCAGGCGTTCGAAAATTTTCCCGCCGCCATTATTGATGACGACGAGCACCCGGCCCTCAGTGGTGATCTGCTCCAGCACGAACGGCGCGGCCAGATCGTAAAGCGCGGTGAGGTCGCCCACAACGGCCCACGTTTCGCTCACATCCGCCGACCAGCCGAGCCACGTGCTTACCTGGCCGTCGATGCCGTTCGCCCCACGGTTCGCGCGGACGGACGGGACGGGTCGCGCCCACTGCGCGAACAAATTCCACTCGCGGATCGGCATGCTGTTGCCGAGGAAAAGCCCGCCGCCGATGGACGCGTAATGCGAAAGCGTGCGGAGCAGCGCGGGTTCGCTATCAGGAAATGCTTCGAGCAGCTCGTCGATCTTCACCGCGCGGCTGCCGGCGCCGGGGAGATAGTCCATCGCGTCGTCCGCCAGTTCGATTTCGCCGAGAGCCGGCAGCACGCGTTCCAACGGACCGCGCAGCACATTCGACTCCCGCGCCAGGCCGGGCAGGCCGTTGCGGCAGACCGACCAGACGGAAACTCCCGGGATCGTCTCCAGATCGCGCCAGAAACGCCCGCTCGGCACTTCGCCTAACCGCAATACTTTCCCCGGCGGCGCGGCTTTCAAAACACGGTCGCCATCGTGGATCGCCAGCGATTGCAACGCCTCCCGCAAGCCGCTTGTCGCCTCCGCGATCACCGGCGCGCCGAGGTCCTGACAGAAATGGAAAACCTCCTCGCGTTCGTCCGGCTCCAGCCCGCCGACGAGCACCACGATTCCCTGATAGACATCCTCGCGCAGCCAGCGCGCCAGTCCCGCGACGTTGAGTTTTTCCTTCTCCGGGGAAAACTCCCCCACCGTTTCATTCGAAAAATTCTCCTCATCCGCCTCGAACGCTTCCTCGAACTCCGCATTGATGTGCAGCGGCTGTTTCCCATTCCAATCCGCGAATGTCCCCTGCCATGCGTGGTTTCCGAAAATCCCCGGCTGCTCGATCGACTGCGGCGCACCCGTCCCCCGGAACTCCGCCGGCCGGTCCGCCGTGATCGCGACCAACGGCCGCCCCTGATAGTGCGCCTCGATGACCGATGGCAAAAGCTCGGCCGCCGCCGTCCCGCTCGTTGTGATCACCGCGCAGGGTTGTTCGGTTTCCATCGTCCGCCCGAGCGCGAAAAATCCCGCGCTGCGTTCCTCAAAATGCCGCCAAACGCGCACCAGCCCCGCCGCCTCCGCCCGCGCCAGCGCTTCGAGCAACGCCGCATTCCGCGCCCCCGCGCAGACGACGAACTCGCGCACGCCCGCCTTGAGACAACCTTTCACCACTTCCAGAGCCGGATACCATGAATTCACGGCGTCTTCCTAGCCCAGCCGACCCGCAATGTCCAAGCGCGTAGTTTTCAAGCGGTTGTTCCAGACACCGAACGCCACCATACCGCCACTTCGAGAATCCGATTGGGGCACGCTCCGACTCCTGAGTTGATGGTAACGTTTGAAGTGTGGCGCCGCGGGAATTGAATATCCAGAGCGAAGCGATCTAGAGGCGCTGTCCGCCGTTGCCACCACTGGCTCGCTGGATTCAATTTCGCCGACTTATTTGGGAATTAGGGTCTCTGTTTCATCTAGTAGCGACCAGCATTGGTCACATAGAATCCTGCCATCATCTGTGCGCGACCCTGACGAAACGACGCATGCGCGGTGCCAGTTCTCCACCGGAATCACCCAGGTGCCACACTTCGAACACCGACTGGAATCCGGGATAGTTTCGGTACCTAGGCGGAGGAAACATGTCGAATCCCAAACGTGCTCAAGACCAAGGCCATTTAGTTCCTCCTCGATCACCTTTTGGAGCCTGTCAGCAATCCTTCCCGTAAAGTCACTGGTGTCCTGCGTTTCCAGCGCCTGTGGGAAAAGGTAGTTGAGCGACATCATGAGCTCACTAGTCGGCTTGGTATCACTCATTGACGGTATCCATTTTCAGCGAACAGTTTAGGCAGTCTCGAACTGCGTGTCATCAAATCAGGTAGCTCAGGCGACGGAAGGCGAAAGTGAAGTCCGAGTGTTTGGAGGTGAGTGGGTTGCTGAATGAATTGGATGGGTAGGAAACCGCAGACCGCGGAACGATCAGATACCCGCCGGTTTTCGAGGTGTGGGAAAGAACTCGGAGTGCGGCTGACAGCAATATCGGCGAGCTTGGCGGCAATACCGGTGCGGATGGCGGCGTGATTGGTGCGGTTGGCGGGACAATCTGTGCGGTTGGGGCCGTCAGCCGCACGGCTGGGGGCGCCAACCTCGCCAGTATTGGGAAAACCGGTGCGGCTGGCAGAATTACCGGTGAGGTTTCCGGCAGAAACCGTGCGGATAATGGCGTGACTGGCGCGGTTTTCCAGAAGACCCGTAGCGGCTGATCACCCATCCACGGCGGATGGGCAACGAAAGGGAGTGGTCCGCACCGTCCTCTGTGCGGTCTTCGAGAGAACGCGCCGCCAGTAGGAAGACCCGCACAAGGGGCTGTGCGGACCACATTTTCAGAAGGGAAAACATCCCGCCTTCCCGTTTCGGCTTGGATCGTGCTTAAAAGGCGGCACGCATGACCGACACCGCCGCAAACCCGATTCGTGAACAGCTCCGGCTGGAAGGATTTGACCTGATTGACGAGCGCCTGCAATACCTGCTGGGCTGCCTGGAGGAAGCGCTGAAAAGCACGGGCGAGACGGATTTGCTGCCCTATTTGCCGTGGTCGGGCCGGGAGCCGGAAGCGGGTGCCGCGCCGGAGGGACTGCCGCAGCTTTATTCGATCGGCTTCCAGCTCCTGAACATGGTGGAGGAGCGGGTGGCGGCGGAAATCCGCCGCGAGCGAGAGAAGGCGCTGGGCGCGGAAAGCATCCGTGGCTTGTGGCCGCAGGCGCTGCGGGATCTGCGGGCGATGAAACTTTCCCCGGAGGAAATCCTGGCGGTGCTGAAGGACGTGCTGGTGGAGCCGGTTTTGACCGCCCACCCGACCGAGGCGAAGCGCTCCAGCATCCGCGAGCGGCATCGGGCGCTGTATGAGGAAATGGTCCGCAACGAGTATCCGAAATACACCGAGCGCGAACGCCGCCGCATCCGCGAGCGGGTGGTGACGACGCTGGAAATCCTCTGGCGCACGGCGGAAATCCACCTCGTCCGCCCGGACATCACCAGCGAGCTGCGTAACGCGACCCACTATCTGCGCGATCTTTTCCCGACGGCGATCAACCGCCTGGACCTGCATTTCACCGAGGCCTGGCGCGATGCCGGACTGCCGCTGGAGCTGCTGCGCTCCGCTGGAAACATCCCGCGCCTGCAGTTCGGCACCTGGATCGGCGGCGACCGCGACGGTCACCCGCTGGTCACTCCGGCAGTCACGGAAATCACGCTCGAAACCCTGCGCCATTCCGCGTTCGATCTGCTCCAGCGCGAGCTCGGCAATCTTGCCTCGCAGCTCACGCTTTCCCGCTACCTCACACCGGTCCCGCCCGAACTCCAGGCGCGCATCGATGAACTCGCCAAGCGGGTGAAGGCCGATGAAAAGGTCGCGGAAATCATGGACCGCCACGAGGAGGAGCCGTGGCGGCAGATGGCCAATCTGATGGCGCTGCGCCTGCGCGAGCAGATGCGCGGCAAACCGGGTTACAAGAATCCCGCCTGTCTGGTGGCGGATCTGGACCTGCTTTCCCGCACGCTGGCCGAAGCCGGCTGTCATTTGCTGGAGGAAGACGTCATCCGCCCGCTGCGCCACAAGCTGGAGATTTTCGGCTTCCACCTGGCGACGCTCGACGTCCGCCAGAACTCGGAATTCCACGACAAGGCGATCAGCCAGTTGCTCGTCGCGGCCGGAGTGGCGGATGGGGAAAACTATCCGTCATGGCCGGAGGAAAAGCGTTTGGAATTCCTCAACGCGGAACTCACGTCCTCGCGCCCCTTCCTTCACGACGACGCCCGCCTCGGCGGCGAGGCGGATGAAGTGCTGAACTGTTATCGCGTGCTGGTCCGCCATCGCAGCGAATGGGGCACCGCCGGACTGGGCGCGCTGATCGTTTCCATGACACGGCAGCTTTCGGATCTGCTCGGAGTCTATCTGCTCGCCCGCGAGGCCGGACTGATGGAGTTGGCTGACGAGGGCTTGGTTTGCCCGCTGCCGGTCGTTCCGCTTTTCGAAACGATGGACGACCTGGACCGTTCGCCGGGGATTTTGAAAAGTTTCCTGATCCATCCGCTGACAACGCGCTCCCACACCGCGATCACCGCTAGCGGCGAGATTCCGACGCAACAGGTGATGCTCGGCTACTCGGATTCCAACAAGGACTGCGGCATCCTCGCCGCTCAGTTCGCCCTGCAACGCGCGCAGACGGCGCTGACGAAAATCGGCCGGGAGCAGCAGGTGAAACTCTGCTTCTTCCACGGCCGCGGCGGCACGATTTCCCGCGGCGCTGGCCCGACGCATTGGTTCATGGCCGCCCTTCCCTACGGCGCGATGAGCGGCGGCTTCCGCATGACCGAGCAGGGCGAGACGATCGCCCAGAAGTATGCGAACCTCGCGAACGCCACCTACAACCTGGAGCTTCTGCTAGCCGGTGCGGCGGTCACGACCGCGCATCACCGCCACTCGCCACCGGTGGAGGATCCCTGCGAGGCGTTCATGGAAAAGCTCGGCGAGAAAAGCCAGGTCGCCTATCAGAAATTCCTCAAGGCGGACGGATTCATCGAATTCTACCGCCAGGCGACGCCGATCGACGCGCTGGAAAACTCACGCATCGGCTCTCGTCCGGCGCGGCGCACCGGCAAGAAGGGATTTTCCATCAGCGACCTGCGGGCGATCCCGTGGGTGTTCTCGTGGACGCAGGCGCGTTTCTATCTGCCCGGCTGGTTCGGCGTGGGATCGGGACTGGAGAGCCTGAAGAATGACGATCCAGCCGGTTTCGCCGAGCTGAAGAAGAACCTGCCGAAGTCCACCTTCCTCAGCTATGTGCTAACCAACGTCGAAACCAACCTCGCCTCCGCCAACCTCGATCTGATGAGCGATTACGCCGGCCTCGTCGAGGATCCGATCCTGCGTGAGGAATTCCTGAGCTGGATCATCGAGGAATTCGACCGCACGAAATCGCTGCTGGCGGAACTCTTCGAAGGTGAGATGCAGGACCGCCGCCCGCGCATGGCAAAAACCCTGCACATCCGCGAAGCCCCGCTGCGCGTGCTCCATCAGCAACAGATCGCCCTGCTCCGCGAGTGGCGCGGCCACGTCGCCGAAGAACGCAGCACCGAAGCCGACGCCCTCCTGCCGAAACTCCTGCTCTCCATCAACGCCATCGCCTCCGGCCTGCGGACGACGGGTTGATCCCGCTGATCGGCAAGAGATAGGGAACGAATCGGCTAACGAAAATTTATCTCGTTGTCGTGGTTCTTGGACACTCGTTCCCAGTTCACGACGTTCCACCAAGACGAGATGTAGTCTGCCCGTCGATTTTGGCAACCGAGGTAGTAAGCGTGCTCCCAAACATCAAGAGCAAGGATAGGGACCTGAAGATCGTGAGCGTCATCCTCATTTGCAGTGGTGGTGATCTTGAGTTCTTTGCCCCTCAGCACCAACCACACCCAACCCGAGCCGAAACATTTCAAAGCAGCCTCGGTAAAAAATTGTTTGAAATGATCCATCGAGCCGAATGAAGTATCGATCGCTTTCGCAAACTGATCCGACGGCGGCCCTGTTTTTTCGACGGGAGCCAGAGTTTTCCAGAAAAAAACGTGATTCCAGTGGCCACCGCCGTTGACGCGGAGAGTATTTCGAATGGACTCGTCCGAAATATCAGAAAGATCGCGGTAAAATTTCTCCCGCTCAGGCAACAACGCGAGGGCAGCATTGTATTTGGCAACATACTCCGCGTGATGTTTTTCATGATGAATCCGCATCGTTTCCGCGCCGATGTGAGGTTCCAAAGCATCATACGCAAATGGCAATTCCGGGAGCGTGATCGGACCCCTCGCTTTCACCGCCACTTGCATTTCAACCGCACCGGCCGAATCAGGAAGGATGGCGGCGGTGGCCGCGAGTGCGCTGAGTTTTACGAACTCGCGACGGTCAAGACTGGATCGTGGTTTCATGTTCGTGCATGACCCCGAAGAGAGGCGGGCGAAATGAATTTTCGCGGTCCGTTCAGACCATCGCGACGGCGTAGCGCTCGGAGACGACCGGCCAGTTCACGACATTCCACCAGGCGGCGATGTAGTCGGGGCGGCGGTTCTGATAGTGAAGGTAGTAGGCGTGCTCCCAGACGTCGAGGGCGAGGAGGGGTGTGCCGAGATCCGCATCCGGGACGATTCCCTTCATGGCGGGATTGTCCTGGTTCGGGGTGCTGGTGACTTTGAGTTTGCCGTCCTTGACGACGAGCCAGGCCCAGCCGGAGCCGAAACGTTTGGTGGCGGCTTCACCGAAGGCCTTTTTGAAGGCTTCATCGGAGGTGAAGGTGGCCTGGATGGCGGCAGCTAACATATCGGAAGGTTTTCCGGACTTGTCAGCGGGGCATAGGGTTTTCCAGAAAAAATCATGGTTCCAGTGGCCACCGCCGTTGTTGCGGAGGGTGTTGCGCAGGGCTTCGTCCGGAATGGCGGGGAGACTGGAGAGGAGCTGGTCGAGCGGTTGCTTGGCGAGATCCGGTTTGCCCTCCAGAGCGGTGTTGAAATTCTTGATGTAGGCGGCGTGGTGCTTGTCGTGATGGATTTCCATCGTCTTCGCGTCGATGTGGGGTTCGAGGGCGTCGAACGCGAAGGCCAGCGGTGGCAGGGTGAGCACGGTGGCTTCCGCAGCGCGGGCGGCGGTGGGAAGGAGGGCGGCGGTGGCGGCGAGAGTGCCGAGTTTCACGAATTCGCGGCGGTCGAGACTGGATGTTGGTTTCATGGCAGGAATCCGTTACGGCGGCTGGTTGGAAAATCAAACGAGTTGTCTGCGGGCTGCCGCATGTTCGCGGGCGAGGGCGGATGCGCCGATGGTTCCAGCCTCGTGACCGAATGCGGCGGGCAGGATCATGAGGCCGTCCTTGAACGGGCCGGAGAGCTGGGCGAAGAGATGCTCGCGGAACGGATGGAACAACAGCTCGCCCGCGCGGGCGACGCCGCCACCGATGACGATGGCTTCCGGATTGAGCAGCCAGCAGCAGTTCATGGCGGCGGTGGCGAGCATTTGTCCTATGAGGTTCCACTGTTCGAAAGCGATCTTGTCGCCATGGTGCGCGGCGGCGGCCAGAGCGGCGGGCGAGCATTCTTCCAGCGGTTTCTGAATGCCGGCGGCGGTGTAGGCCTCGCGGGCCCTGGCGGTGATCTCGTTGTTTCCCACGTAATCCTCAAGCGCGCCGTGGTTGCCGTAGTGACCGACGCGCCCCTGATAGTCGATGGAGGTCTGGCCGATCTCCCCCGCCCCATGGCGCATGCCGCGGATCATCTGACCGTTGGCAATGATGGCTCCGCCGACACCGGTGCCGAGCGACATGAAGACGACGTTCTGAAATCCGCGTCCGGCACCGAGGCGCCACTCGGCGAAGGCCATACAGTTCGCGTCGTTGTCCACGGCAACGGGCAGGTCGATCCTGGACTCGAGGATTTTCCGCAGAGGGATGGCCTCCCAGCCGGGCACGTTGGTCAGGCCGTAAACCAGTCCTTTTTCGAAATTCACGAATCCCGGCATCCCCACCCCGATGGAAGCAATGCCTTCATGGCGCGCGCGCAGGTCCTCCACCATGCGCACCATGGCATCAATCAGCTCGTCCGGGCTGGCGAAATCCAGGGTCGTGATGGGCGGTGCCTGGTCGATGATGTGGCTCTGATAGACCACCGCGATCTTCACTGTTGTGCCTCCAAAATCGATTCCTATTCCAAGGGGACTGTCGCTCATTGCTTGAAAAGCTATTGAAACGCCCCCGGATGGCACGTTTTTTCCTCATCGCAACCCAAAAAACACCCTCGCGGCCACTTGCCTCAGACCGTCGAGCGTGATGTCCGCATCCACTGCCTCGATTTCCGGAACACCCCGGGCGATCAGCGCCGCGTCGCCGCCGGTGGCGATGATGGCGGGTTTGCCAGGGAGTTCATCGCAGATCCGCGCGAGGATTTCCTTCACCAGGCCGCGATAGCCGGTCACCGCGCCGACCTGCATGGCGTGGACGGTGGATTTCCCGATGGCCGAGGGTGGCTCTATCAGCTCGATCTCGGGTAGCAGCGCGGTTTTCCGGGTGAGGTAGCCGGACATCGCACCGAGGCCGGGCGCGATCACGCCGCCACAATAGGCGGGCTGTGCGGAAATGACGTCGAAGGTGACGGCGGTGCCGAAATCGATGATGATGGCCGGCACGCGGTGGCGGGTAAGCACGCCGGCGGCGTTCGCGAGGCGGTCCGCGCCGATCTGGGCGGGGTTCGGGTAGTCGATGCCCATGCCCAACGGGCTCTCGTGGCTGAGAAAATGCACGGGACAGCGGCCGCCGAACCACACAGCTAACATTTTCGCCTTGGTGGGGACGACGGAGCAGATCATCACGGCGTCATAGGCGACATCACCCAACAGTTCATCCAGGCTTGCGGGCGAGATGTCCACAGTCGGAATGACGCCCCGCCATTCGAGCAGCGTGGTTGCGTCGCCGAGAGCGAACTTGGTGCGGGTGTTGGAATTGTCGACGAGGAGCCAGGCCATGGGTTACCAATGATTTGTGACGTAGTAGCGGGTTTTCGGAGGGACGCCCGGGCCTGCCTTGATGCTGAGCTTCCCGTCGTTCAGATGGAGCGCCAGAGGTCCTGCGATGTCCTTGTTTTCCAGCCAGAATTTCAACCAGATGTCGGTGGTGCCGGTGCCTTCGGAGCCGCCGAAGGTGGTGTCGGCGGGTTCCAGTTTCCGGCTGTCGGAGAGTTCGAGAAAAACGGGTTTCTGAAGATCGTGGGTTTTGCCAGAGTCCACCTTGAGATGGGTTTCCACCCAGAAATATCCGCGGTCCGGTGTCACCTGGACGCCCTCCACGGTGCAGCGGGCGGCGGGATCGTGATTCCACTCATAGGGGCGCAACCAACCCCACATGGCAAAGGCCAGCGAGAGCACCAAGGCCAGCCAGAGGCACATCCGCAGTTTCTTAAATCTCACCGGCACAGAGGAACCTGCATCCGCGCCTGCTGCAAACGAAAACGGGCGGGCCGTTTCCGGCCCGCCCGCTGAGAGACTAGGTTGATTTGAGAATCAATGTTCGTAACCACCTTCGCCGTGCTCGGCGAGGTCGAGGCCGATTTCCTCAACTTCGGCAGTTGGGCGAAGTCCAATCACTGCTTTGACAATGTAGGCGATGATCGCGGTGGCGACCACGCTCCAGACGATGGTCACGGCGCAAGCCTTCAATTGGTTCATGAGTAGACCGTCCTTGAGGCCTGCGACCACCGAGTTAGCCTTCTCGTCGGCGAAGACGCCGGTGAGGATGGCCCCCATGGTTCCGCCGACTCCGTGAACACCAAAGGTGTCGAGAGCATCGTCATAACCAAGAATGCTCTTGAGGTAGGACACAGCGAGGAATGGCACGATACCGGCGAGAACGCCCATGATGATCGAAGAAGTGGAAGTCACGAATCCGCAGGCAGGAGTGATCACAACGAGCCCGGCGACGATCCCGGAGCAGAAGCCGAGCACACTTGGCTTACCCTTGAGAATCCATTCAGTCACCGCCCAGAAGAGTCCGGCGGTGGCGGCGCAGAGAGTGGTGGTGGTGAAGGCATTGGAAGCGATCGCGTCCGCACCAAGAGCGGAGCCGGCGTTGAAACCATACCAACCGACCCAGAGCATCCCGGTGCCGACCATGCAGAGAACCATGCTGTGGGGAGCCATCGACTCCTTGCCGAGGCCCTTGCGCTTGCCGAGGATGAGGCAGAGAACCAGAGCGGACCAACCGGAGGTCATGTGAACCACGGTTCCGCCGGCGAAGTCGATCGCCTTGATGGCCGCACCGGTGGAAGTTGCGGAAGCCACGTTAAGGGGACCGCACATCATGCCGGTTGCGGACCAGACCATGTGGGCGAAGGGGAAGTAGACGGCGAACATCCAGATGAGGATGAAAACCATGATGGCGGCGAATTTCATGCGCTCGGCAATCGCACCGATGATGAGGGCCGGAGTGATGATTGCGAAGGTCAGCTGGAACATGGCCCAGATGCTATCGGAAATCCACCAGTAGCCGGCGCCGGTGTTGCCGGGCTCAATACCCTTGAACATGGCGAAACTCATGTCGCCGATGAGGGAATTTCCCGCACCGAAGGACAGGGAGTAACCACACAGCCACCAGAGCGGGGTGATCATGCAGGCGCAACCGAGGCACTGGGCCAAAACGGACAGGACATTCTTCTTACGCACGAGACCGCCGTAGAAAAGAGCCAGTCCGGGAAGCGTCATGAAAAGGACGAGGGCGGTGCTGACCATTTGCCAGGCGTTCGCGCCAGGACCAGGACCCTTCACCAGCGAATCAACGCCAGCGGCGACAGACGGCCGGGTGACGTTGTTCATGTAGGCCTCCAAGTCGGCGACACGCTGCTCCACCGAAGGAGCGGGAAGCGCGGCCGGAGCAGCGGCGGCTTCCACAGGTGGCGCGGCCGCGTCTTGTGCCGACGCAGGCATACACATGGGAATTGCGATTAACGCGATGGCAGCGGCTGTGAGGGCTCGCACTTTGGTGAGATATCGGCTGGTCATGGTGGTCAGGGTTGATCTGATGATTGAGTGCTTTATCCCGACGATTCCAAATCCCCGAGAATGCGGAGCAGTTTAAGCAAACGCCGTGCCAAGATCCCACACCAACCCGTTCATACCCAGTGGGCAAAAAATTCCGGGGCTAATTTCGAAAATATTAGATTCTCGCTTGCCATCAACGGGTAGCGCCCCTATCCCAGCGTCTTGCGGAGCGCAAACCCAAGCCAAAAAAGTCTGGACAATTCTTTCGGAAAAGTGAAGTATTCACCCAACGGAGAGCTTCCAACGCTAATCAGGCCGGTGGGACGCATATTCCGACTCGCTCCTTTCTGTTCCGCCCAGCGGTTCAGCCAAGGACGCAAGCAGCAACCGAAAACCAACAAATAAAGATGCACAACTACTGCAAAACAATTGGCGCCTTGGCCGCTGCCTCCGCCCTTGTGGCCGGCAACGCTCAGGCGGAAGTCGAATACGAACTCCACACCGGATATTCCAGCGAGTACATTTTCCGCGGTCTCGACCTCGGTGACAACCTCACGGAAGTCGGCGTTGATGTCGCAGGCAAGTGGAACAACATCGGCCTCAGCGCTGGTGTCTGGGCAAGCGCCTTCGACGCTTCCGCGACGACCAGCAATCAGGTTGACAACGAAGTCGACTGGTACACAGAAGCAACCTATGACTTCGGTTTCATGACCGGCGGCATTGGCTACATCTACTACTGGAACCTCGGCAACCTTGGTGAGGACTCACAAGAAGTTTACTTCTCGGCTTCCCACGATTTCGGTTTTGCTACCGCATCGGTCACCTACTTCTGGGGTGTCGATGGCCCAAGCAATGATGGCTACTCCGAACTTGCGCTCAGCCGCAGCTTTGAGCTCAACCCTTGCCTTACCCTGAACACCTCCACCAACGTGGGCTACCTCGTCGAAGAAGGTGATTTCACCGCTTGGACAAGCAAAGTGTCCCTCGATTGGGGCTTCGCAGAACACGCGAAGCTTTCCCCGTTCGTTGCACTTTCCATCGCCCTCGGCGAAGGCGGAAACGGCAGCGCATGGCGTCAGACCGGCAACGAGTTCAGCGCCGGCAGCATGCTGAGCGTCAGCTTCTAAGCCGACCATCGGGTCTATCAGGCCTGATCAAGATTCAAAGAGCGGTCACGAAAGTGGCCGCTCTTTTTTTGTCCCGTTTCCCGTCCGCCATTTCCCTGACTTTCCCGCTTGGAAATCAGGCCAACCTTGAGAAAGCTCCGTTCATGTTCCTCGGTCTCGATTCGTCAACCCAATCCCTCACCGCAGTTATCGTTGATCCGGCGTCGGGAGAAATCACCTGCCAGCTTTCCGTCAATTTCGGCATCGATCTCCCGCAATACGGCTCTCCCAGCGGCTTCATCCCAGGCGGCAGGGATGGCGAGGTTCATGCCAATCCCCTGATGTGGCTGGAGGCGCTCGACCTGCTTTTCATCCGGCTTTCCGGGAAAACCGATCTATCAAAAGTGAGGATGGTCGCCGGCTCCGGCCAGCAGCACGGCTCTGTCTATCTGGATGCGACCTTCGACGAGCGCCTCAACTCCTTGGACGCCACGCAAACCCTCGTCTCCCAGCTTTCCCCTGCCCTCACCCGCCAAACCGCGCCCATCTGGATGGACACCTCCACCGGGGCCGAATGCGCGGAAATCACCACCGCACTGGGTGGTGCCGCCGAGGTCTGCAAACGCAGTGGATCCACCGCCATCGAGCGCTTCAGCGGTCCGCAAATCCGCCGCTTTTTCAAAACCGATCCCGCCGCCTACGAACGCACGGCACGGATTCATCTCGTGAGTTCCTTCCTAGCCTCGGTGATCGCCGGAAAATCCGTTCCCATCGATTTCGGCGACGGCGCAGGCATGAACCTGCTCAACCTTGCGACTCAGAACTGGGACACCGACCTGATGGCCGCCACCGCGCCGGATCTGGTCACACGCCTGCTGCCACCGGCGCTGGCGACGACCGTCCAAGGCACCGTCTCACCGTATTTCGTCGGGAAATTCGGTCTATCTGCCAAATGCCGGACCGCACTTTTCACCGGTGACAATCCCGCGTCGCTCGTCGGCATGGGAGCCACGACACCCGGCAACGTCGTCATTTCCCTCGGCACCAGCGACACGTTTTTCGCCGCCATGCCCGGCCCGAAAACCGATCCTAACGGCTTCGGCCACGTCTTCGGAAATCCGGCGGGCGGTTACATGTCGCTGATCTGTTTCCGCAACGGCTCGCTGGCCCGCGAAGCACTGCGTGACAAGCTCGGACTCGATTGGTCCGCCTTCGACCGCGAGGCCCTCAGCGCCACGCTGGGAAGCGCCGGAGAGAATCTGATGCTGCCCTTTTTCGGGCCGGAAATCACCCCTCGCCACGACTTCAGCGGTCCTGTCCTCAAGGGCTCGCCCGCGTTCGAATCCGGAGCGGAACCGGCACTCCAGGTCCGCGCGCTGCTCGAAGGCCAGTTCCTCAACATGCGCCTTCATTCGGAATGGATGGAGGTAAAAACCGAGCGCATCCGGCTTACCGGCGGGGCCTCGAAAAACGACGGCATCGCCCAGCTCGTCGCCGATGTCTTCCATTCCCCCGTCGAGCGCCTGGATGTCTCGAATTCCGCCGCCCTCGGGGCCGCGCTCATCGCAGCAGCCGCGGACGGCCATGATCTGCCGGCACTTCAGGAGGTTTTCTGCAAGGCATCTCCTGGTTCCGCGCTCCAGCCGAATACGGAGCTCGCCGGAACCTATCAGGATACGCTCGGCCGTTTCAAAGCACTGCTCGACGCCAGCCGCTGAGACAAAAATTTGACCAACCCCGCGCCCGAACCTAAAATTTCACCGAGATGACGATTGACCAATACGCGAACCGATTTGTGTGCGACCTCGTGGCTTACGAGCCTGGAAAACCCATTGATGAAACCGCCCGCGAGCTCGGCCTGGATCCCTCACAGATCGTCAAGGTCGCATCAAACGAAAACCCGTTAGGCCCTTCTCCGCTGGCCAAGGCCGCCATGCGCGAGGCGCTCGAGGAAGCGCACATCTATCCGGACGGCGGCGGCTACCGGTTGCGCAGCGCCATCGCGGACTCGTTCGGCATGGAGATTTCGAACGTGATACTCGGCAACGGCTCCAACGAGATCATCGAGCTGCTCTGCCACACTTTCCTGAACCGCGATGCCGAGCTCATCGCCGCCGAGCACGCCTTCGTCGTTTACAAGCTGATGGCCACGCTCTTCGGTGCGAAATACGTGGAGGTGCCGGATCCCGGATTCGTTCACGACCTCGAAGCGATGGCCGACGCGATCACCGACAAGACCCGCCTCGTCTTCATCGCCAATCCTAACAACCCAACAGGAACCATGGTCGACCAGGCTGCCATCGACCGCTTCATGGCGCGCGTTCCCGAGCATGTCATCGTCGTGTTCGACGAAGCCTACTTCGAATTCCCCGACTCCCCGCCGGACGCGCTCCGCTATGTCCGCGAGGGCCGCAATGTCTGCGTGCTGCGGACGTTTTCGAAAATCCACGGACTCGCCGCCCTTCGCGTCGGCTACGGACTCGCCTCGAAAAACGTCGCCACGCTGCTGCAGAAAGCCCGCCAGCCCTTCAACGTGAACGCCATCGCCCAGGCCGGCGCGCTCGCCGCGCTGAAGGACGAGGCGCACATCGCGAAAACCCGCGAAGTGAACTCAGCCGGCATGGCGTTTTACGAAGCAGCCTTCAAGGAGCGCGGCCTCGAGTTCGTCCCCAGCTACGCCAATTTCATCCTCGTCAAGGTCGGCGACGGCGACCGGCTCTTCCGCGACATGCTCAAACAGGGCGTGATCATCCGCGCGATGAGCAGCTACAAACTACCTGACTGGGTCCGCATTTCCATCGGCACCCAGGCGCAGAACGAACGCTGCATCGAGGTACTCGATTCCGTACTCGCTGCGACCGCCCCGGTGTGAAGTTTCCGGCCCTACGTTTGACAGGACGCTTTTGATTTCCTAATCTTCTGTTTGGGAAAAAGTTCGAGCATGGCAAATTCTGAGATTCCAAATCACCAAAGGGAGTTCCGCTGCGTCCATTGCAACGGGAAGATCCTCATCCCTAGGGATTTGCCGCCCACCACCGGTCCCTGCCCACATTGCAGTGGCGTGATCACCTCTCCGGCACCTGAAACTCCGGCTCCAGTGGCGGCGTTTCAGGTCCCCCTACCTGCGGTTGCACCCGCACCGGTCGCGCCGCCGGTGGAAACGGCAGCGGTGGAAACGACTCCAGCCGTCGTAGCGCCACCCGTCGAGCCAGCGAAACCTGCAGCGGTCCCACCACCTCCTCCAGCGCCGGTGCAGGCCCAAAAGCCGACACCACCCGAACCTCCAGCCGCACCGGAACCTCCGGCAGCACCGGACGAAAAGCCCCATCCCGTCGAGCTGCCACCGAAAAAAGCGTCATCCCATGGCAACCAGCCGAAAAAGAAAGCTGCCGCAACGAAATCCGGAAAACCGAAGCGCAACGGCCTGATCCCGGTGATTTTGGTCCTGCTGCTGCTCCTCCTCGGAGGCGTCGCCGCGGTTTACTTTGTTTCCAAGGATATGGCGCGAACCATCGAGCCACCTCCAGTCAACGTCACCACGGTGGATCCGACGGTCAGCGAGGCAAACTACATCCGCATCGGCTGGCAGAAGGATGCCTATCAGGTCCTGCGTGGCTACATGGCGGCGAAAGCCAGCGATGAAAAACTTCCGTTTGTCCTGAATGCCGCCGGTCTCAAGCCGCGCATCGATGATTTCTACGGCGGCGGCGCGATCCTTGATTCGGATACCCCGGCGGATGCTTTCTCGATCTACGAACTCTCCGAAGAAGACCGCAAACGGGGCCTTTTCATGATGATTTACGACCAGCCGCCGCAGTTTGACATGAAGGAGTTCTTCCGTCCGCTCGCCAGCCTCGAAGTCCAGTACGGCGTGGAGGAGGCGGACCTGCTGCTGAGCACGCTCGCCCGCGTCGGAAACTTCGCGATGGAGCCGCTGCGCGTGCATGCGTTTTTCAAGCGGACGCCGGAAGGCCTGAAGCTCGATTGGGAAATTTTCGCACAGACGAAATACCGGACGTTCCAGAATTTCGTCGAACTGCCGGAAGTCGGCCAGAGCGGCGTGTTCCGGGTCTTCATTGTCGAGGACGTTCCTGAAAAAGGCAGGGCGGTCGCAGGCACGCGCACCTATCGCCTCGCCGATCCGGCCAACACCGGCGACATCGCGAGGGTCAACGTCAAGATCGATTCGGAAACCGGACGCGCGCTCTCGATCATCAACTGGCGCGGCACCAAGGAGAATCATCCGATCACCCGCACCGCCACCATCGAACTCAAGTGGGCCGGCGAGAGCAACGCTCCCGAGTTGGAGGTCAGCCGGTTCATCTGTTGGGAATTCCTCGGCCTCGGCGGACAGGAAACACCCGCCACCGCATCGACGAAGTGATCACCCGGATGGAATCGATCCCGGCGCCCGAGCGCACGACCATCGCTGCGATCGCCACGGCTCCCGGCGTCGGCGCGGTTTCGTTGGTTAGAATATCGGGACCCGCTGCCATCGCCGTCGCCGACCTGGCAACCGGAGGAAAAGCCTCGACCGTCATGCCGCGGACCACGCGTTACTGCGAGCTGACGGACGCCGGCGGCCACGTGATTGACGACGGGCTGATGACCGTCTTCCGCTCGCCCAACAGCTATACCGGCGAGGACAGCGTGGAGTTCACCGGACATGGCGGCATCCTGGTCACGCGCGAGGTGCTGGGGCGGTTTCTCGCCTGTGGCGCCACCTCAGCGGGACCGGGCGAATTCACGCAACGCGCCTTTCTCAACGGCAAGCTGGACCTCACACAAGCGGAGGGCGTGATGGATCTGATTTCCGCGCAAACCCGGCTTTCCCTGCGCGCGGCACGCAGCCAGCTCGAAGGAACCCTCGGCCGCCGGACAACGGAGGCGCGGGACCAATTGTTGGAAACGCTCGCACATCTCGAAGCGTGGATCGATTTCCCCGAAGAGGACATCGATCCGCAAACCGGCGTCCTGCTTCGCGGCCGGATCAGCGCGGTGCTAGCGGTGGTCGACTCGCTGCTGGCAACCGCTGACCAAGGACGCATCCTCAGGGAAGGCGTTAGAACAGTGATCTTCGGCGAGCCGAACGTGGGAAAATCCAGCCTGCTGAACCGATTGTTAGGATTCGAGCGCGCCATCGTCAGCGACATCGCCGGAACCACCCGGGACACCATCGAGGAGACGATCAACCTGAGCGGCATCCCGCTGCGACTCGTCGACACGGCGGGCGTGCGCGAGGCATCCGACCGCATCGAGGCGGAGGGCATCCAGCGCACCGTCCGGCAGATCGAAGCGGCGGATCTTCTGTTGGAAATCGCCGATGCGAACCTGCCCCGCCCGACCGACGGCGTGCTTCCGGCGACGGAGGCGAAACATTTGTTAGTCCTCAACAAGACGGACCTCGGCGAACATCCGTCGTGGTCCGGAGTGGAGGCGATCCGGCTTTCCTGCAACAACGGCGAAGGCTTCGAGGCACTCTCGGACGCCATCCGCGACGCGCTGCATTTCAGCGAGGCGGACTGGGGCGAACATGCCGTGGCGATCAACGCCCGTCACCAGGCGAGCCTGGCCTTGGCACGGACCGGGCTACTCGCGGCGCTGGTGCTGCTGGATGACAAAAACTCGGACGCCGAGCTGGCGGCGATCGATCTGCGCGAGGCGCTGGACGCGCTCGGGGAAATTCCGGGGCGGGTCGATACGGAGGACCTGCTGGGGGTGATTTTCAGCAGTTTTTGTATCGGGAAGTGAGGCGTGATACAGGCATTCCTGCCTGTTCTTCAGGTGTCTGTGGCTTGTGAAAGAACAGACAGGAATGTCTGTGTCACACCCTATTCGGAGTCAGCGAGGCCGAGAATGCGCGCGTTGTCGAAATCGTAAGGCGTGAGCTCCAGTATCAAACGGTCGTCGGGCGAAAAAACGGCCTTGGCCACGGTCAGCGGTTTCGAGATATGGGCCAGGATGATTTTGCCATTCGGAAGCTCGACCCGGTAGAGGACGGCGGAGAGATTCAGCAGAACTTTTCCGACGGTGTGGATGGTGGCGTCTGGCATGGCGTGGGCGGAGTTTCATCCGAAAATCCGCCGGCGGACAAGCGCGCCGCGAGATGATTTCAAATGCGGGTGATTTTGGAAAATCCGCCCGTCAATCCGACGACCTTGCTTGACGAGAGGCGGGAGACACGCATGATCGCTTCCGTCTCCCCACGATCACTTCGGGGATTGAAACCAAACTCCTCCATCTTCACTGTCATGACCTTTCGTGTTTCCACCGGATTTGCCGCTCTCGGCTGTGTTTTGCTCGCCTCCTGCTACCCTTACGACGAGAGCCAAGGCAGAAAGCCAGCCACCAAGCCACCTGAAAAAACGCTGACCGCTGCCGAGCAGCAGAAGATCAAGGAGCAGCGGGAGATGGCCAAAAATGAGGCCAATCTCAAGAAGCAGGAGGAATTGAGAAACAACCCTGACACGACCGTCGGCACCACACCAGGCAACACGCCTCCGACCAATCCCGGCACGGAAGCGCCGAAACCACCAACCGAGAAGCGTGATTACCAATTCGCGGGGAAGGTTCCCGGCAAGGAAGGCTTCGTTTTCAGCCCTTACAACAACAAGGTCGTCGACGTTCGTGACATTCCGAGCGGCACCCTCGTGCAAGACCCGACCTACCCTGCCGCGGATAAGAAATATTTCCGCGTGCCTTGAGCCCCTTTCGATTCCCGGCAAACCTTTCCCAGGAAACCTGACCGAGTCCGGCACACTGGACCCGGTCTTTTTGTTTTAATGAACCCAGATTTCCCAAACATCACCATCCTCGGCGGCGGGCTGCTCGGCGGTTCGCTCGCACTTGCCATCGGCACCTTGCCAAATCCGCCCACAGTTCGCCTCTGGACCCGCAAGCAGGATACCGTGGAGGAAGCGCACAAACTGGGAATCACCAACGTCACCGCCGATCTCGCGGAAGCGCTGGTGGACGCCGATCTCGTCATCCTCGCCGTCCCGGTAGGAGCCATGGCGGCCCTCGTTTCAGCCGCCCTCGCAGCAGGTATGCCGGACAAGTGCCTCGTCACCGACGTCGGCAGTGTGAAACGCACACCGCACCGCAAAGTCACGCCGCTGCTCGCCAGCCGCGGGATTCGTTTCATCGGCAGCCACCCGATGGCCGGTTCCGAGCGCAACGGGCTCTCGGCGGTCACCGCGAATCTGTTTTACGACGCCGCCTGCCTGCTGACCAATGACGACCGCGCACCCGCCGATCAGGCCGCGGCGTTGGAGCGATTTTGGAAATCGATCGGCTGCCGGACCTCGTGGATGAGCGCGGCGATTCACGACGAACTCGTCGCCCGCATCAGCCACTTGCCGCATATCGTCGCGGCCAGTGCCGCCCGCGTTTGCCTCAAAGATCCGTCCGAAGGCCGCTTCGGCGGCGGTGGATTGCGCGATACCACCCGCGTAGCCGCCGGGAATCCGACCATGTGGGCGGAGATTGTCATTGAAAACAGCGAGGCGCTCATCGGCCCGCTGAAGGAAACCATCGCGGACCTGCGCGAAATCCTTGCCAGCCTCGAAAGCGGCAACCAAGAACAAGCCCGCCAGTGGCTGGAAACCGCGAAGCAGCGCCGCAGCCCTCTCAACCCTTCCCGTTAGCCTATTTTCTCACCTCACATGTCGGAATTTCGAGTCAAAGCCATTTCAAAACTCCAAGCGGAGTTCAGCGTTCCCGGCGATAAAAGCATGTCCCACCGCGCCGCCATTCTCGGCGGACTTTCCAACGGCACCTGCACCGTCCGCAATTTCCTGCCGAGTGAGGATTGCGTGAACACGCTCAACGCGATGAAGGCCCTCGGTGCACCCCACGAGGTGCTCGATGAACTCGAAGGCTACGGCCCGATCAATTTGCGCATCCACGGGCAGTCGATGAAACTCACCGCACCCACCGCACCGATCGATTGCGGAAACGCGGGCACCGGCATGCGGCTGCTCGCCGGTATGCTCGCCGGGCAGGAATTTTCCTCCGAACTCTTCGGCGATGCTTCGCTCTCCTCGCGTCCAATGGGCCGCATCACCGTGCCGCTCGCCCAGATGGGCGCGAACATCGAGACCCGCGGTGCGAAACCCGGCTGCGCGCCCCTTTTCATCCACCCGGCCAAGCTGAATCCGATCACCTACGACATGCCGGTCGCCAGCGCACAGGTAAAAAGCGCGGTGCTTCTAGCAGGCATGTTCGCCGAGGGAAAAACCACCGTCATCCAGCCTGCGGAGACGCGAGATCACACGGAGCGCATGTTCGCTTCGTTCCGGATCAGCACGCGCACCGAGGGCAACGCAATTTCCCTCCACGGCGGACAAATTCCGGAGTCCTGCGATTTCACGGTGCCCGGCGACATTTCCAGCGCCGCCTTCTGGCTTGTCGCCGCAGCCGCGCTGCCGGGCTCGCGTTTGCTGATCAAGGACGTCGGCCTGAACCCGACCCGCAGCGCCATTCTCAAGGTGCTCAGCCGCATGGGTGCGCACATGACCGAGATTGTTCACAGCTCCACCGGCGAGCCGATCGGCAACATCGAAATCCACGGCGCACCTCTCACCGGCACCACGATCCTCATCGGGGAAGTGCCGAACCTGATTGATGAAATCCCGGTCATCGCCGTCGCCGCCGCGCTCGCGGAAGGCACGACGGTGATCCGCAACGCCAAGGAACTCCGCGTCAAGGAAACCGACCGCATCACCACCGTGGTGAACGGACTCCGCGCGATGGGAGCCGACGTCGAGGAATTCGAGGACGGTATGGAAATTCACGGTGGCAAGCCGCTCCACTCCGCGGTCATCGACAGTTGCGGCGACCACCGGATCGCCATGGCCTTCGCCATCGCCGGCCTTTTCGCCGAGGGCGAGACGGTCATCAAAAACACCGAATGTGTGAACACCTCTTATCCGGGCTTTTCCCATCACTTGGAAGCGATCCTCAAAGAGCGTTCGCACGCCTCGGATTTCACCCTGCCGACCATTTCCCGAGAGTAACCATGAGCCAACGATTTGCCATCGCCATCGACGGACCCGCCGCCTCGGGAAAAAGCACGCTCGCCCGCGAGCTCGCGAAACGCCTCGGCCTCGTAATGGTCAACTCCGGTGCCATGTATCGCGCCGTCACCTGGAAGGCGCTGAAGGAAAAAATCGACCCGTCCGACGAAGCTTCGGTCGTCGCCATGATGCGCCGCATCGACATCCACTGCGGTGAGATCGGGATGACCTCCACCATCACCATCGACGGCATGGACCCCACGCCCGACCTCCGCAGCGAGGTGATCAACTCGAACGTCTCCGCCATTTCCGCGATTCCGGAAGTGCGCGACAAACTGGTGGAACTCCAGCGCGGCTACCTCGACCACACCAGCATCGTCATGGAAGGCCGCGACATCGGCTCAGTGGTGTTTCCTGATACTCCTTTCAAAATCTACGTCGATGCGGACGAGGAAGTCCGCGCCGCACGCCGCACGCATGTGGGCGAAGTCGATTCCGTCGCCAAACGCGATGCCGCCGACAGCGAACGCACCCACGCACCGCTGATCATCGCCGACGGCGCGGTGGTTCTCGACACCTCCCATCACACCATCGAAAGCGGCGTGCTGGCCGCCATCGAGATCCTGCGCGAGCAAGGTTTGCCCGACCTGGACGCTCTTCTATCAAAAAATTGAACCCGGAACCTCCAACTCAGATGCGCTGGGTCTACTGGCTCGGCTGGATGGCGTTCGGAGCGGCGTTCAGAACGATCTTCGGTCTGAAAATCACCGGCGAGGAGAATCTCATTTCCGAAGGGCCTGTCCTCGTCGCCTCGAACCACCAGAGCTTTCTCG
The DNA here is from genome assembly GCA_039915545.1 of Luteolibacter sp. Lineage (GTDB taxonomy): Bacteria > Verrucomicrobiota > Verrucomicrobiia > Verrucomicrobiales > Akkermansiaceae > Luteolibacter. Next base: position 18,254 of record JBDSNC010000174.1, on the reverse strand, counting down.
ACCCGCCGCTGATCGGAAACCTTTATAAAACCGAGATGGCCTATCTCGCCCGCAAGACACTGTTTGTCGGGCTGGGCGCGTGGGTCTATCCCCGTTGGAATGCCATCCCGGTCGACCAGGACCGCCCGGACATGGGCAGTTTGAAAACGATCATCCGCAAGCTCAAGGAAGGCGAGCGGGTGCTGGTCTTTCCCGAAGGCGAGCGCACGCTGGATGGGACAATCGGCCCTGCCGCTCCCGGCATCGGTCTCGTCGCCGTAAAATCCGGAGCCGTCATCCAGCCGGTTAGAATCTCCGGCGCCCGCGAGGCCCTTCCCCGCGGCTCAGGAAAAATCCGCTTTGCCCGCATCACCGTCGCCGTCGGCAAGCCGATCCGCCTGACCGATGAAGACACCAAGGGCGACGCCAAGGAAAACTACGACCGCATCGCCAAACGCATCATGGCGGCGATCGAGGAGCTCTAGCAAATCACGACTGTCAATGGTTGCGCAGATTACAACATGAGCGACGAACCTCCAGTCCCCGAACCAACCCCGGAAATCCCGAGACGGCCCTTGTGGAGCTGTCTCGCAGTTCCACCAGTTCTCACCGTGCTCGCCAACGGGCTGATCGCACTCGGTGGAAAATCGGGCCAAGGCCTGTCTCTGGCGGTTCCGGTCGTGATGTTTTTCGTCATCATCGGGCTCACGCAGCACTTCCACGGCATCATCAGCAAACGCTACCAAGGTCCCTCTCTGTTGTTCCTCAATTTCGCTTATTTCTTCGGACAGATCATCGTTTGCCTGACACTGTGGTTCGGAAGCTGCGTGTTGTTATTTGCCGCGCCTAACTTGCACTGATGGTCCCTGTCATTTCGCAACCGGTCTGGTCGGAGTGAGCGAATACTCCAGTTGATCCACGCCACGCAGGAGTTTCACTTTCACCGGCTGGCCTGGGATCAGATAGAAGAACGCGTTTGCGGCGTCGGCGTAGTCGGAGATCTGGCGGGAGCCGACGCTGACGAGCACGTCGCCCGGCTGGATACCGGCCGCCGACGCGGGAGAGTCTGGCAGCACGCGGACGACTTGCGGCGATTGGGACTCGGCCCGCAACGAGAGCCCGAGCCAGCCGCGGACGAGTTGGCCGCCGTTACAAATGTCCCGCTGGACGCGGCGCACGGCTTCGGCGGGGATCGCGTAGCCGGTATTCGCCACTCCGGCATCTTGGAAAACAATCGCCGCCACGCGGCCGGCTTCGTCCATCAGTGGCGTGCCGGGCGGCGGCACCGGACCGACGAAGGTGACACGGAGCAGGGCGAGTGGCAGGATTTTCCCGCCGACCTGCTTCACCCAGCCGGTCGTCCGGCATTTGACGGGGCCGCCGGGAGCCATGGCAATGAGGGACGCGCTGGAACTATCACCGGTGTCGCCAAGCCACTCGGAGGATTTCGGAGAAGCACCGCTCTGGACCAGGAGAAACTGTAGTCGTGATACGGGATCGTGGCCGATGACCTTGGCCTGAACCGGATGGCTTCCCTGAATGAGCTTCGGATTCGAAGGATCCGCACCGGCCGATACAACGACCACAAGAATCGAGTCGCCTTCGACGGGCACCGCGGTCGATTCAGCAATTTTGCCATTCGCCGCCGCGGAAAAATTCACCTGCAAGCGGGGTGCGACGGCAACGGGATCGCAAAAACCTGCGGATACCGAAAATCCGAGGCACAAACCCAACAATCGGGCCGACCAACGCCGGCGCGGGTATTCCAGAACCACCATTTCGGGATTTCCGGAATTAGAATACTTGCTCGCCCGCGTTCCCTTGAGTCGAAGGACTCAGGTCCAACTGATCGAGTTGCTCGATCGGAGCGGCAGGCGCCGGAACTACTTGGTAGTTCACAGGAGCCGTGGGTGTTTTTTCCACACCGGCCTTTGGAGGAGTAAGGAAAAAAGCAACCGTTACAGTCGCGTAGGCCAGACCAGCTCCATAGGCCCATTTCGACGGACCAATATCGGAGAACCAGCCGGAAATACGACCGACGAAGTTCATCAGCCCGGATTTCCTCACCGCCTGCTCGCGCTGGTTTTGATGGAAATCGCACAGAAAATCCTGCCAGTATCCGTCCTCAGGACGCTCGTGGCGCTTGAGGGCTAGCAGACTTCCGATTTGTTCGACCGATGGTTTCACTGCGATTGATAATTAGGAATTATTAAAAATAAACCCCACATGCAAGCGAAATTTTCAAAATCTCTCTTCCCAACTGTCCTGAAGGGCCGATTGAAGTTGAAGGTGCGCATAGTGGAGTCGTGAACGAATGGTGCCTTCGGATGTTTTGAGCACCTTGGCGATCTCCGCGTGGGACATGCCTTGGATGTCGAACATCGTCACAACCATTCTATGGGGTTCAGACAACTTCATCATCGCTTCGTTCAATTTTATCTGAAGCTCGTTGAGATTGGTCTGCTTCTCGGGGTTCGCCTCGTGGGTGGTGTCGATTAGAGCCGGGTCCTGTTGGACCGAGGAGTCCAGATCATTCAGGCTCAAGCCCGTGCGACGCTTGCGTTTCTTGAGAAAATTGAGCGTGAGGTTGACCGCTATCTGATAGATCCAGGTGTAGAACGTGGAGCTTCCGCGGAATTTGCCGAGCGACTGATAGGAGCGGGCGAAGATCTCCTGAAGCAGGTCGTGGGTGTCCTCCTTGTGGGAGGTCATGTTATAGACGAGGCCGTAAAGCTTGTCGCCATATTTGAGGATCAGGGCGTCAAAGGCACGCGTGTCGCCTTGTTGGGCACGCGTGATGAGGTCCTGGTCAGGGTCGGGGGGACGGGGCTGACGAAACATTAAGGGGGTGTGGGGGTGAGCAGCGGGGCCAGACTACACGGATGAATCGGCATGTAAAGGCAGGCGGCAAAAAGGGGGACAGAGGTGAAACCGGCTTTGACGCGGCGGTCGGCAGGCCCCACCTTCCGCGTGACATGGCTTTTGCGGACGTTTTTCCAGATCTCATCAAGCGCCCGACGCCTCTGATGCGGCGTTTCGAGCAGCTCATTTCCGAGGAAACGGGCGGCCCTCTTGAGACACTGGCCCGCCGCAGTCAGGAGACGACGCGGCGGCACTTCGGCCGGACAATGAGGCTTTTCGCACCGCTCTACGTCTCGAACGAGTGCGTGAACAACTGCAGCTACTGCGGATTTTCCCGCGACGCCGGGATTTTCCGAACCACGCTCACCGTCGATCAGGTGGTGCGAGAGGCGAAACATTTGCACGGGCTGGGCTTCCGGAACGTCTTGCTCGTCGCAGGCGAGCATCCAAAATTCGTCTCGGACGGCTACCTTCAGGACTGCCTCGACGCGCTCAAGCCCTTCATCCCCACCCTCGCGCTCGAAGTCGGACCGATGGAGGACGATCAGTATGCGGAAATCGTCGGTCACGGCGCGGAGGGGTTGGTGGTCTATCAGGAAACCTACCACCGCGAGACCTATCAAAAATTGCACACCGCGGGACCGAAGAAAAATTTCGACTGGCGGCTGAACTGCCCGGAACGAGCCTATGCCGGCGGCTTCCGGCGGATCGGGATCGGCGCGTTGTTCGGTCTGGCGAACTGGAAACACGAGGCGCTCTCGCTCTGCGCGCACCTCGAATACCTCTACAAGCACGGCTGGAAGGCGCAATACACCGTGGCTTTCCCACGCATGCAGCCGTATGCGGGAAACTACGAATACGTGACGGATCCGGAACTCTATCTGCCGGACAGGATCTTCGTCCGCCTGATCGCCGTTTTCCGCATCCTTTTTCCGCAGGTGGGCATCGTCGTTTCCACCCGCGAGCCAGCGCCGCTGCGGGACGCGATCGCCACCCTCGGCGTCACCCACATGTCCGCCGGGGCACGGACGGAACCGGGTGGCTACACCGGCGCCGGCAGCGACGACCTTCACCTCACGGTCAAAGGCCGCCGCGTCGAGCTGGAACAAAAATCCGGCTGTGAGAAAGCGACCGAGCAATTCCAGATCCACGACACCCGCAGCCCGGAGGAAGTGGCGGCGATGTTGCGCAGCCGGAATCTCGATCCGGTCTGGAAAGACTGGGACGAATCCCTGCTGGCGATTTCCTGATCCGGATTCACCGGGATGGCGGATCATTGGTGAAACACATTTGGAAAATCCATGAAACGCCGTGAACTGATCAAATCCCTCGCGATGGCCGCCATCGGCACCAGCGCTTTTCTCGCCACCAGCGGACAAGCATCCGCGAAGGATGCCGTCCCCTCCCCTCTTCTGAGCGTCGGCGAATCGATGCACTACGACGACGGTCTGAAAATCACCTTCATCGGCGTGAAGAACGACAGCCGCTGCCCGATGGGCGCGCTCTGCATCTGGGCTGGCGATGCGGAAGTGCTGCTGCGCGCGCGAGTGGGCAACCAGCCACCGAAAATTATCAGCGTTCACACCAATCTCAAACCGCGGGTCGTCGTGCTCTCAGCAGTGCCGCCCGGAATGATCGGAATTCCAAAGTCCTACTCCATCTGGATCGGCGAGCTGACACCGCGGCCGAAGATCGGGAAAAAGCTCAAACAGTCCGACTACCGTCTCAGCCTGTCCATTTCGGTGGCTGTCTGATTTCCCATCAGAAACCGCCTTCCTTATACTCGATTCTCCAAAAACGTTTCGACTCTCCCAGATTCGCCGCTTGGACAAATTCCAGCGGTGCCCCCGTACCCACACGGGTTTCGACGGCAGTCCAGTCCTGCATGTTCGTGCTGCTCCAGAGCCGGTAAGACCAGCTCGGTTCGGACGGACAACTGATGGTGATCTGGGTCTTGTCCGCGCTGAATGCCACACCCGGCTGCGGCTGCTGGTTGAAGTAAGCGGCGGCGTCCCACTCGAGCACCGAGATCCGGGAGGCGGTGTTGGCCGGCGAGGTGTAGCCCTGGCCGTCCGCTGACTGATAGAGGAAATGAAGCTGCCGCTCGCGGGTCCACAGCTCGTTGTCGATGGTAGGTTCGTAGTTTCCGAGATTGTCCGTGGTGAGTTCGAACTGAATCCACACGACACGGTTGGGGTCTTGCGCTTTCGGCAGGCTGTGGACGATGGTGATGCCATTACTGTCCTGGTTGTCACGATACGCGACGATGATGCGATCGCTGTCGTCGTTGACCACGATGGGCCGCCCCATGTTGCGGACATCGGCTTCGGGATAGCGGGTTGAAACCGGATCAATCGTTCTGTTGGAAACCGGACGTGTCTGCCAGATCCCGCTGTCGTCGCGGAACACGACCATGTACTGGCGGCGGTAGTTTGCCGACGGAGTCTGAGGCGCCCACCACGAGGCGATCACTGGGTTTCCAGATCGGTCGAGACACATCCCGGCCTGGTTGATGAGGCTGGAGTTTTCCGGAATGGTCAGAATGCGCTCGGCGCGCGTCGCCTCCACGCCGCTTTCCGCGATGCTGGAGATCGGTAGAGTGAACGGCGTTCCGTCGAAGTGCTTCCAGGTGACGCCGGCATCCGTGGAGCGGGCGAAATAGAAATTGCTGTTGGTCTGATAGCCCACCGCGCCGCTGCCGGTGTCGGACGTGCCGCTGGAGTAGCGCCAGCACCAGGTGAGCGTGAGTTCGTTCCCGTTCGTCAGGCCCATTTGCGGCATGTTCACGTAGGCGTTGTAGTCGGGGCTCCAGCCGGTACCCTTGATGAAAGGAAGCTGGGTGTTGCCGCTGCTGTGGACGTTGCTCCAGGCGTGCGTGGCGGTGTAGTAGCGGTTCAGATAGGTATCCCCGCTGCCCGATGCTCCCTCGCGGAAAAGATACAACAGATCACCGTCCGGCAGCGTCATGAACTGCGGATAGGTCACCGCGTTCTCGCGGCCGGTCATGGTGGTGTCCGGCTCGAGGGCCATCGATCCGTTTCCAGTCACCGGTCCGAGGCTCTTGGAGTAATGGAACGCGTCACCGTGCATGCCCCAGGAAAGATGCATGTAGCCTTCGCCATCGATGCCGAAGGCGATGACGTCGTGTCCGTCGGTGATGGTGTTCGCGGTAAAGGATGGATGCCGGTAGATGTCCCACCCGGAAGTTCCCAGCGTGCGGCGTCCGATCCAGATCGTGTTGTTATAGTTCGCCGAGGCATCGTATTGATGGCGGCCGTACCAAGTCATGAACTGCTGGTTTCCGACGGTTTTCAGCGACGAACGCACGAAGGAAACCGAGTTGATCGCGGACGATCCGGAGTAACCGAAATCACTCGTCCCGGAATTGCCGTCATCCACCGGAACAAGATTCACCGCCGTGCCCGCCGGCCGGGATGAGGCGAGCATCGGATTCGTGCCCGCCTGGCATTCCTGGAGGTTGCCGAAACCGTCACCATCGGGATCCGATCCACCGTTGTAGGAGAGGTCCGAGAAATTTGCGAGTTCCCAGGCATCGGGCAGCGAGTCGGAATCGATGTCCGCCGAGTCCGAGCCACGATTGTTAGGGGCGGAGCCGTTGGTTTGTTCGGTGGCGTTGGTTTCACCATCGCCGTCGGGATCGCCGGCGGGAAGCTGCGAAAGATTGCCGAAGTACTTCATTTCCCAAATGTCGGCGAGTCCGTCCGCGTCGATGTCCAGTGGGGTGGAGGCGGCGAGTGTCGGATCGCTGTGGGCGGCATACTCGACCGCATTCGTGTAGGAGTCGCCGTCCGGATCGTCGCTGCCGGTCTGACCGAGGTTTTTGAAATAGGTCATTTCCCACGAATCGAGCAATCCATCGTTGTCGGTGTCCACGATCGTCAGGGTGTCGGGTCCGAAGTTCTGATAGTTCCCGCGTTCGGTGGAAGTCAGCATGCCGTCCCAGATCCGGACCTCGTCGTAGCGGGCGTTTGCCGTGTTGTCTGCGGTGAACTGCGAACGTCCCAGATAGAAGACGGAATCCGCGAGGGAGAGCAGCGTGTTCGAGGTGTCGAAGGTGCCTCTTGGCGAACCCAGGACGGAGTCGGTGGCGACTGCGGCATACCAGGTCACGCGGGTGGTGCCGCCGGCTCCGGCGCGCGGCTCGATGGTCATGACGATGTGGTATTTCACTCCCGGCGTGTAGGGTTGGACCGAGTTGTTGGAGTTGGTGGCGACGGTGTCCATCCATTCGACGCGGTCGGATGCGAGCGTGGTTCCCTGGGTCCAAGACATCGTGAGATATTCAGTGGAGCCGCTGCCGGTGTCGAAAATACGGGCCCAGTTCTGCACGGCGACCTGCGTGGCCCAGAACTCCAGGGTGACCGGCGTTTTCCTGCCGCTGATCAATCCGGCACCGAGCTGGACATAGCTCGATGTCGTACGGGCACCGCCGCCCAGCAGGACATCGGTGGCGGACAGCGCGGCCGTGCCGCCGGTGCCGGCGTTCGAATCCGGATCGACGAGCGTGGCATTTGCCGCGCCGGTGGAATCGGTTAGCGAGCCGTTGAAACTCCAGCGATGCGTCAGCTGGGCCTTGGTGGCGCTCCATGAGGAATTGGTGGGATCGGAGTTCGCGTCGTATTCCTGCTTGTCCGTAGAGCCGTCGTTGTCGCTGTCGGCAGCCCCCGTTTTCGCCAGGCTGCCGAAGTAGTTCAGCTCCCATCCGTCGTTCATGCCGTCATTGTCCGTATCCGGCCATGACGTTGGATTGTTAGGTCCGGTTCCGGCGTTGAACTCGATGAGATTGGAGGCGAAGTCGCCGTCAGGATCGCCGGTACCATTCTGCACGGTCGTGTTGCCGAAATTAGCCACCTCCCACGCATCCGCCAGGCCGTCCCCATCGATGTCGAGCGGTGTGGACACCAGCACCTTGGGACTGCTGCCGGCGGTTTCCTCAGCCTCGTTATTGTAGCCATCGTGATCCGGATCACCGGTGCCGTCCTCGTCGAGGAGGTTGCCGAAATTGGTGGTTTCCCAAGCATCGTCGAGCCCGTCGTTGTCAGAATCGCCGGGCGCAAACAGAAACTGTCCGGCAGTCCGCACGACGCGGCTGACACGCACCTCGTCAATGTAGCCTATCAGGCCTTCGCCCGATGCGTTGCGACCTTCGTTGCCGATCACCAGCGGGCCGGTGACGGACCCCGTGGTGGTTTCAACCGTGGAGGATCCCAGCGCGTTCGCCGCCGTGGACGAGGCAACGAGACGCGTCCAATAGAACGTGGAGGTGTGGCTGGCGCCATCAAACGAAAGCGCGGCATGGAACCATTCGTTCGCCACGAAGGCGTGCGTTCCACTGGTCGGTATGTTGAAAGCGGTGGCGCTCGGGTTGCTGCTGAGGAAATTGAACTCCAACTGGCCGGTCGCGTTGACGCGGAACTGGAAACCACGGTTGGAGGCGCTGCTGTCGGTGCAGATGATTTCACGGGAGGCTCCGGTGAGCGCCGGGAGCTTGATCAGGGCCTCTATCGTAAACGATCCCGAGGAATCGGCGAAGGTGCTGTGGGCGACGGCATCCGGACCATTGGAATTTCCCGAGCCATCGCTGGTGGTTCCCGGCTGGAAGGTGCCGGAGTTGTTCCCGTCAAGTCCGAGTCCCGAGGTGGCGGCCGAGACATTCGCCGCATTTCCAAATCCGCCGGCCCCCGCGCTGCCGAGAAGGGTGGTGAGCGTCGGCTGGGCGGTGGTGTTTGCCGCAGGAACGGCGGTGCCGTTGAACGAAATCAGGGAACGCCCGCCGGCCACGCTGTTAGCCGAGGCACCCGCACCGGTGGCTTCATCCATGTGGAACAGGTGCACGGTATTCGCATCAACCGTGTACGGCCCGACGATCACCGCACCGGCGGGCAGCGAAAGGATGAGCGAAAAAAGGTAGATGCGGGCCGCGGAAGACATTCGGACCAACATACATCGATCCCGCCGCCTGCGGACCCAAAACGCCCGAATCCCCAATAAATGGGAGAGCTGAAAACCTGCAAAACCTCCTTAAAAACAAGAGGTTCCGCCGCTCACTTCGGCCCCAGATACTTGACCACTGCTTCCGTCCGGGTGCGGACGTGGAGCTTGTTGTAAATGTTGTCGATGTGCGAGCGCACCGTTTCAAATCCGATGCCGAGATCCCACGCGATTTCCTTGTAAAGGCTGCCTTTCACAAGGAGCTCGAGGATCTGCGTCTCACGTGGAGTTAGATTGTGCTCCTTGTTGCGGCTCGGATCCTTCCTGAAATGCTGGACCACCTTGCGGGCGATCGCGCTGGACATGGGCGAGCCGCCGGCCAGCAGATCCTCGAGGGATTCCATCAGTTTCAGCGGAGCGTCGCGCTTCAGCAGATAGCCGGACGCACCGGCGGCCAGCGCATCAAAGATGCGCTCGTTGTTATCATACACCGTCACCATCAGCACCAGCACTTCGGGATGTGTCGTCTTGAGCTTGCCGACGCATTCGATGCCGGACATTCCGGGAAGCTGGATGTCCATCAGCACGACCTCCGGACAGTCGGCTGCGAGCCCTTCGAGAGCGAGTTCCGCCGTCGGATAGGTGCGGATCAGTTTCCACGCCGGCGTGGCGGTGACGATTTCCGTCAGAATTCCGCTGAGAGCGGCGTCGTCCTCGACGATCGCGATGGTGTGTGGCTTGTTCGGCATAAGAAAATTCAGCTAAGGGCTTCGGCAACCCGACAGCTCAGAACTATGCAGGTTCCCTCACCGGGTGACGAGGTAATCTTGCAGCTTCCGCCGATTTCCTTGAAACGACTGGCCAGATTGTCAAGTCCGTGGCCGCGGTCGTCGCTTTCGAGATCAAAACCGACACCGGTATCGCGGATGGTGATGAGGATTTCATCACCATCGAACACGAGCGAGAAGAACACCTCCGAAGGGCCGGCGTGGCAGAGCACGTTGTGCAGGGATTCCTTCACCGCGAGTGCGATGTGGTGGCGGAGTTCGGAACGCAGCGGGATCGCAGGCAGCAGCGGCGGAATGTCGAGGCGGCAGCGGATCGGCGAGTCGCGGAACATTTCATCGGCCAGCCGGGTGAGGTGGGAGGCGAGGTGATCGAGCGTGTCGAAGGCAGGGTCCACCGCCCACACGAGGTCGTCCATGGCAACGATGAGCTCACGGGTGGACTCCTTCATTTTATCGATGTGCCGGCGGGCGTTGTCGGGAGCCTGTTTGAGATCACGCTGGGCAAGGGTGGCGCTCATGTTGATGAAGGTGACGCGTGTGCCGAGGTCGTCGTGCATGTCGCGGGCGATACGGGCGCGGTCTTTTTCCAGTGCGTTCTGGAACCGCAGTTTTTCCATCGACCGCTTCGCACGCTGGCGGTGCTGTGAGAAAATCACGCCGGAGATCATGGCGACAATCGCAGAGGCGATCACCGGCCAGAACCAGATCCGCTGCCAGAACGGCGGATCGATCACGACACCCAGGGCGAGTTGAGCGCCGGGCTGCGTGCCATTTCCCGCCAGCCCCATGGCGCGGAAAGTATATTTGCCGGGAGGCACGTTCACGTAAGTCGCACGCCGCGTGTCGCCGTCAATCACGTTGAAAACCTCGTCCCAAGACAACACGAATGTCCCGTCCGCCCGGGATGCCGGATCGAGGTCCTTCACCGTCGCCCATTCGCCATCACGATACTGGTCTCCGTCCACCAGTCCGAGGGCCGGATGTCCCGAACGGATGATGAGGCGGGCGATGGCCGGCTCCGCGCCACCGCGTTTCCAGCCGGGAAGATAGCCGGCCGGGGAGGTCGTGATCGCATCGTAGACATAGCCGCCGCTCCGCCAGACCGGGGCCGCCCCGCTGATAGGCGAGCGCAGTTCGAAATTGTCGACGGCGTAAAATCCGGTGGTGTCCGGCGATCCGGAAGCGAGGCTGATTTTCAACTTCCTCGCTCCCGCCGGAATGAAGACCGGCTCCGAACGGCGGGTCATTGCGGATTCCTCCAGACTGGTTTCCCAGCCCGCGCTGTGGCCGACCGCGGTGAACCGGGACTGCGAGAGCACCTTATTTTCCGCATCCAACGCCTGGCAGACGAGCGTCATTCCCTGATCCGTCTCACGCCAGCGCTCGTCCACACCCTCAAGCTGGCAGCGCAGTTTCACATCACCACCCGCCTGATCCACATGATAACCGAAATCAAAATCCAACCGGTGCAGCCCGGATCCCAGTTCCAGCAGACCGCGCGCCTTCTGCTTGGCGGAAACCTCCTTCGTATCCACGTAGACGCCTGCCAACATCAGTTGAAAAACGGTGGCCTGAGACTTTTCATCCACCGCCCGCGCGACCTGCTCGGGGCTGATCCGATGCTCGGGATCGACAAAGCAGAAGTCCGTCGGATGGCGCGCCACACCACTCATGCGCACTTCGTCAATGCAGCCGGGAAACGGTTCCGCCTCCGCGTTTCCGGCAAAGCCACGGGCTTCGTTGCCGATCGCAAAATCGCCGGTGTTCCCGTTGAAATCGTTGGATAGAGCGCCACTACCGATGCAGTTGGCTTGCGTTGCGCCTGCCCCGAGGCGGGTCCAGTAAAGCTTGAGGTTATTCCTAACACCACCATTGCCGTCGTAGGTCACCGCCACGTGGAACCAGCTTTTCGTGTCCACCGCGTTCGGCCCGGTGGTGGGGATCGTCGCCACGCCGCCGCCCATCGCACCGCTGTGGGGCAGTGGAAAAAAGGCGAGATAGCCCTCCTTTTCTATCCGGAAATTGAAGATGCGGTCCGCTCCATCGGCATCCATCGAAATCAGACCGAGCGCGATCTGTTTCGCCTCGCCGGGCAGGATGTCCAGATGGACGATCATTTCATAAGTGAACGCACCGTCCGGTCCGAAGTAATGGAAACTTGGATCCACGTTGTCCGCCGGACCGACTGCGAGCACCGGTGCCGCCGCGAGAATCGCGCCCTGAAGATCGGAATTCCCAGGAGTGCCACCGACGTGGGCGTTGAAGGAAACGGAGCTCGCAAAGCCCTTGAGCGAAAGCTGCCCGGCCTTCGCACCGTTGAGCAATCCCGCCAGCGGAATGCTGTTCTCGGCGGAGTCGATGAAAGGCGGCTTCACCTCGTTCAAATGCCAGAGGTGCAGGGTGTGCGCGTCCGGCACATACGGTGCCGGGGCCGCGCGCAGCTCCACGTTTTCAGACACCAGCACCAGTCCGGCTAAAAACAAACACCGGAAATCGGATAACGAAACCACGCGGAAATGATAGCCGAAAGCCTGTCTCTGGCAAGAACGTGTCATCGCTCGAACGAATCATCAAAAGGCACCGGAACGCAAACCCGCTCCGCTGCTGGTCAACGTAACATTTCCTTTGCTCAGGCGCTCCGGCGGCGGCGGATAAGTGCCAGAGCTCCAAGAGCGCCGAGGAAGGCGGCGGAGGGTTCCGGCACCGCCATCAGCGCGATGTCATTGCCTCCCGTGAAGGTGTTGCCCACGCTGTCGCCGAAGTAACTGATGTGGAAGTCCTGACCGCCGAAATTGACGGTCGATCCATCGGCAAGGCCGGAAAAGGTTCCTGAGATAGCGTCACTGCCGTCGTTAGCGAGAATGAAGAACAGCGCGTCGTTCACCGGAGTGTAGCCGAGAGAAAGCGAAAGCGTGCCGCCGAGAGCAACCGAACCCGTGACATTGAGCTGGTCATACTCCGTCCCCACGTTCGCGCCGTTGAGTTCGATGGTCAGAGTGGAACCGGACTGAAGGTTGGTATTTCCTGCGCTGAGGATGCCCGGGCTGTTCCCAGGAGAAACGGTGCCGCCTGTTGTCGCGATCAGATCGCCCACGGTCCCGGAACCACCCAAGGTGCCGCCGGTGTTTACAGTGGTGATGCTGGTGGAGATGTTCCCGTTCACGATCAGCTTGCCGCCTGTCACGGTGGTGGCTCCTGTGTAGCTGTTGACATTGGTTAGGGTCAGGGTACCTCCAGAGGAAGTGCCCGGATCGATGGTCAAACCACCCGCGCCGGTGATAGCGCCACTGATGGTCCCGCTGTGCGAATTCCCGTAGTTATACCAATCACGCAGGCCGACCGTCAGAGTCGCATTCACCGTGATAGGACCGGAGAAAATGCCGGTCGCATTGGTGAAGCTCAGCACGCTGTTGGTGCCGCCACTGACCGTCAAGCCATTGGAGACGTTTTGGCCATTGGCTATGGCAAGTTCACCTTCGTTACCCAGTGTGACCGTCGCTCCGGTACCGAGCGCGTTGGCCGCCGCATACTCGATCAGCCCTCCGTTTTGCAGGGTGACGTTGCCGCTGAAGGTGTTTGCCGCGTTGAGCACCAGGACTCCAGCCCCGGCAGTCGTCGTGTTCGGTGCGGTGCCCGCAAGCGTGCCGCCCCCGGTGACCGTCAGAGCTCCGCTGCCGCGGAGCGTGTCCGCCGTTCCAAAAATAAGCCGGTCGCCTTGTCCCGTCGTAGCCGCGCCGTTGCCAGCAATGTTGAGCGTGCCACCGGAGGCGCCGACCGTGAAGACGTGTGTATTGGTGAGAGCATTGGTGCTGGTTGTCCTCAGCGTGCCTCCGTTCAGACTCACTACCGCCGCTGAAGCACCGAGGTTGTTGTCGGCGCTGATGGAGAGGACGCCTGTGGAAATCGTTGTTGTTCCGGTGTAGGCGTTTGCACCAGATAGGGTCATGGTGCCCGCACCGGTTTTGGTGAGGCCGCTGGCCGTGAGATTTGACGAGGTGTTCAGCAATTTCACGGAAACGTTCAGGTCGGATGAGGCATCCCCCGTCACATCCGCCACGTTGAACGTGATGGCCTGTCCGGCTGCCGCGTTCTGGCCGAGATGGACGCCATTGGAAGTGGTTTGCGAAGAAGCAAAATTGTCGATCGTGGAAGCCACCGTGGAACTTCCTCCCACCGTCACGTCACCGATGAGTGCCAAGCCTTGGAAGCCGGTGGTATTTGCACCACTTCCCACGCGGATCGTTCCGCCGTCGAGCGTGACGGCTCCGATCTTGTTCCACCAGCCGGCTGCATTTGAACTCAACCCGGTTTGGAAAATCCCGCCTTGATTCACAACGAGCGTCACGCCCGCCAGAGTGTTAGCACTCCCCCCGGTGCCAAGCACGTTGCCGCCCGTGAGCGACAGGATTCCGCCGCTATTGATGGTAAGGCTGCGCGTGACCGCAGTGCCAATATCGCCGAGGTTGCTTGCGATGGACGCCGCAGGAGCCCCCGAGATCCCTGTCCCGGCCGTGAGAGTACCGTTGGAAATCAGGATATTTCCTGTGAATGTATTGGCGCCTAAAAGTGTTAGTGTGCCGGTGCCGTTTTTAGTCAGGCCGAAACCGCTGCCGCTGATCACCCCACCCACCGTCAGAGCTTCCGTCGTCCCGTTGGTGGTGATGGTCCGGTTGGAGCCGAGCGTCACCGCGCCGGTGCCCAAGTTCAGCGCTTTCGTGCCGCCAAAGGCGAAATCACCATTCCATGCCTGCGTGTTGTTAGTCGATAGCGTGATCGCAGCACCAGTGGTGTTGTCGATCATGCCGCCCGTGATGGTCAGCGCGCCCGTGCCGATGGCCGAGGCATTGTTGATATTCAGGGTACCGGCGTTCAGGATCGTGCCGCCGTTGTAACCATTCGCGCCAGAGAGGGTCAGCGTGCCGCTGCCGCTCTTGTTGAGAGTGCCTGTGCCACTGAGCAGGCCACTCACCGCGTAGGTCGTCCCCGCATCAACCAGAATGGTGCTGTTGGCATTGCCAAGAGTGACATTGCGGCTGGTGGCGATGTCGGCGGTTGTTTGCAGTGTGCCGTTGTTCAAGATCAGCGCGCCGGATGAATTGCCGAGGCTGGTAGCGCTGTCGATCGCGATGGTTCCACCGTTGATCGTCGTCCCGCCGGTGTAGGAGTTGGAGGTGTTGAGCGTGACCTTACCACTGCCATTCTTGATAACCGTCCCGCCGGTAATTCCGCCTGTGCCGCTGACCGTGTAGTCAACGGCCGAGTTGTTGAAGATTACGCTGGTAGCAGCCACACCGCCCGCATTGATGGCACCGCCCGAGTTGATCGTGATCGCGGTCTGGGTCACGGCGACATCACCCGCGCCAAGATTATACGTGTCGTTGAATTCGACAGCATCACCGGTCCAGAAATCGGTTCCGGTATGGCCGCTCTTGAGAGCGAAATTCGGCGTGCCCGTCGTCGCGGTGCTCACGGCGTATTCCGTCCATGAAGTGCCGTTGACGCCGGTCCAGACCGGGCTGTCCGCACTCACATTCAGACTCAATGCCGACGCACTGGTGGAGAGCGTTCCCTGGCTGCGTCCTCCCAAGGTGAAAACGGATGCGGGGATCGTCCCCGCGCCAGCGAGCGAGCCATAACTGACCAGCGTGTGCGAACCGTTAGCCAACCCGGCTCCGTTTAGAAAACTGAAGGCCGGTGTTCCATTCACCGTAAACGCGCCAGCACCCGTTGAAATCAATGGAGCAGTGGTGTTGAGGCCACCGAAATCAAAGGTCAGTGCAGCGGATCCAGCGGATCCGATGGTCAGGCCAGTCGTCGTCAGAAGCGTCGTTCCTGCCGCCGCGGCCGTGACTTTCAACCCGGCGCTGTCCGCCACCGTGACACTGCCGATGCTGGATTGAGAGGTGGAGAAAGCGAGCGTGCCCGTGCTAACACTCGTGGTACCGGTATAGGAGTTTACGCCGCTCAAGGTAAAGGTGCCCGCTCCGGTCTTGGTCAGGCCACCACCCGTACCCGAAATCGCACCCGCGTATGAAGTGGAACTGCCGTCGCCACCGGTGGTCAGCGTGGCAGCCCCCAAGGTGACGTTGCCACCGGTGGCACCACCGCCGGCCAGCGAGCCGATCTGCGTGTTGAAACCGGTGATGTCCATACCGGCATTCCCGACGTTGGCCAGAGTCACCGCGGAATTATTCCCGAAGGCACCGCTGGTATTGGCCACGGATGCCACACCGGCTTTGATGGTGCCTGCGTTTACCACCGTGGCCCCGGTATAGGTGTTCGCACCACTCAGCGTGAGAGTGCCCGCGCCGGTGGCTGTTCCGGTATTCACGGAAATCCCGCCGGTGCCGGACATCACACCGCTGATCGTGCCGCTGCGCAGGGTGCCATAGTTATACCAGTCGCGCAGGCCGATCGTCGCGTTGGCGTTCAAAGCAATGGTTCCGCCGAAAACGCCCCCGGTCCCGTTTTCAAAGCTCAACACACTGTTTGTACCCCCGGCAACCGTAATTGCGTTGCCAGCGGTTACGGGGCTGTTTACTGCCAGTTCCGCTTCGTTGTTGAGCGTGAAGGTCGCCCCTGTGCCCACCGCATTGGCCGCGCCATATTCAAAAATGCCACCACCTTGGACTATCACATTGCCCGTGTAACCGGTGTTGGCCACATCGATGCGGATGTTTCCCGAGTTAGCGGCAAGCGTTCCCCCGGTGGTTTTCTGAAGAGTCAACGCGCCGGTGCCTGACAGCAGCCCGGCCGTGTGGAGATAAAACTGTCCCGAGCCGGCATTGACATTGATCGTGCCGCCACCTGCTCCGATTGTGAGCACGTGGGTATCGGTAAAGCCGGCAGTAACGGTGAGCGTGCCGCCATTGATTGTGACTGGTGCGGCGGTTGCTCCCAGATTGGCGTTGGCGGCGACGGAAAGCGTGCCGGATCCGATCGTTGTGGTACCGGTGTAGGTGTTGGTGCCGGCGAAGGTTACCACATTACTTCCTGCTCCCATAATCGTCACGTTGCCCACGGTGGCACCATTGTTAATGATGGGGCCGCTGACGGTGATGCCGCTCGTCATCGCCGCCAGCACAAGTTCACCATTGCCCGACTGGAGATTCATTGTGTTGCCACCACCAATGGTCACCAGCCCTGTCCCTGAGTTCATGAAACCATTGATCGTCTCGGTCTGGGTGGAATTCGTATTAAAGGTCACGCCGGTTCCAGTATAACGGATCGTATTCCAAAGCCTCGAGCTTCCGATCGTGGCCGTACCGGTCGACGACCAATCATAGTTCGTTGTAGCACTACTGGCAGGTGCGGTGGCTGCAGTTGTCAAGGCCGTTGCGGCGGTATAGGCCACGATGTTGCCGCTGGTCACCGTCCCGAAAGTATAGCCGTTCGCCGAGTTGTTCGCAGCCGTGCCGGAACTCTTCACGATCGCCCACGGCAGGACGCCGTTCGTGAGAGTCGGCGAAGCCGTCACTGTGCCGGTATTGACGCTTTTATCGATGACCAGAGTCGCCCCCGTGCTCCGCGAGAGCGCACCGGTAAGGGTGAACGTGCGGCCGGTGGCGATATTCCAAGTCTGGGTGCCCGCGCCCAGCGCAAGACCGGAACCGATGCTGAGATTGATCGCCGAAGCGCTCATATCAATGCCGCCAGTGCCCAGGGCGAGAGTGCCGCCGCTTCCGATAACGATGGGGTCGGTGGCTCCGGCATTGACCTTGATACCAAGCCAACTGGGGGTGCCTGAGTTCAAGGTCAATCCGGTCCCAAGCGATCCGGTATCCCAAGTGGCTACATCGAATGCTGTTGGAAGAACATCCCAACTCCCTGCAAGCGTTAGATCGGTCCCGGTCACCGCCTTGGAGCGCGTCGCTGCCAGAGTGGATTGTGGAGAGAAAGCCATTGCAACAGCGGTAAGGCCGAGGGTGACATTGAGGAGAAACGGATTGGAGCGGCGGTTGGGTTTCATCGTGGGAGGGTTTTCAAAGAGGGCTTGAACCATCAGACAAGGATGTCTTATCAGACGGCTTCTGAAATTGATCGTTGCGATCTAGGCCAGCGCCCGGTCGCAAATCAACAAGCGACCACTCTTCCCCCCACTAATGGGGAGTCCCCTCCCCACCGGCCACGTCTCTGAAAATCAAAGCGTTCCGAACCTCGCCGCGAGCACGCTCTTCCTGAATTCGAAGATCGATTTCAACTTCTCCCCCACGTAAACAGCATGCGCGATGGCACCGAACGGGCCGAATCCGAGACCATAGTGGACGAGGTCCCGCATGAGCACACCGCCGGGGATTTCCTCGAAAGTGTGAAGGTGGTGCCAGAATTTGTAGGGCCCGAAGCGTTGCTCATCGACGAACGAGCGGCCGGGCACCACCGATTTGATCTCAGTGACCCATGGCACCCAGACCAGCGGGGCGAGCCGGATCCGGTAAGTGATGATCTGGCCGTCGTACATCAGCTCGCCGGGTTGGCTCACGATTTCGAAGCCCACGTCCGGCGGGGTGATCTCGTTGAGATTGCGCGGGTGGGAGAAGAACTCCCAAGCGGCCTCGCGGGTGATCGGGAGCCGCTGTTCCTGTTCGAGCGTGTGGATGGTCATGAACTGCCGCCATGGTGGCGCGGATCCCCGGCCGCACAAGCCGTGGATTTTTTCCGGATTGTGCGGCATGA